>DASSME010000023.1:0-45193 GCA_035689035.1 Longimicrobium sp.
CGGCGCCCGGCGCGCGCGCTCCTTCGCCGCCGGGCTCGGGGGCGCGCGGGCGCCGCGGCACGCCGCGCGGCCGCCTCCACCGCGCGGGCGCGGGACGCCGGCCGGGGCGCCGCCGGGGGGCCGGGGCGTCGGCGCGCTGCAGCATCATCCCCATCACCGCCCAGAACAGCGGCGCCAGGGTGCCCAGCGTGACCCGCGTGATGTTCTCGGTGGCCATCCCGAACGCCATCAGCGCCAGCAGCGACACCGCCAGGTAGGGGACGAACGCCTCGGCCCCCGAACGGCTGCGCAGCAGCTTCACCGCCCGCCAGCAGAGATAGCCGAAGACGGCGAAGTACACGGCCGCTCCCAGCCACCCGGCCCCGATCAGCTGCCCCAGCACCTCGTTGTGCGGGGTGCGGCCGTACTTGGCGTAGTACGCGTTGAACCCCGCGCCCAGCGGGTGCTGGTGGATCATGTCCACCGCGAGCTGCCAGTAGCGCAGGCGCACCAGCAGGGTGGCGTCGTCGAGCGGGTTGGTGAACCCCTCCATGCGGGTGAGGAAGCCGATCCCGCTGTCGCTGATCAGCGCGCGGAACGACAGCACCGCCGCCACCACGATCCCCACCGCCACCAGCACCCGCGAAAGCGTGGGCACCGGCGACCGCCAGCGCGGGAGGGCGCGCCCGAAGAAGAGGAAGAGGACCAGCCCCGCGCCCGCGCCCAGCCACACGCTGCGCGCCCCGGCAAAGATCAGCAGGGTGAAGAGCACCGGGAGCAGCGCCACCCGGAGCGCCGCGCTCCCCCAGGCGAACTTGATCTGCGCGAGCGCGATCAGGAACGCGGCGGCCAGCAGGAACGCCGCGCCGTTGATCCCCATCTGCGCGCTGGAGAAGTAGAAGACGCGGCGGCTCTCCTGCACCGCCAGCAGCTGCTGGAGGGTGAAGTGGAAGTTCCCCGACGCGTCCTGGAAGAGCATCGCCGCGCCGATCACGGTGGCGACCAGGAGCATGGCGTCGGTGGCCAGCGTCAGCTGCCGCCGGGTGAGCGGCACGTTCTGGAACACGAACGAGACCAGCCACGGAAACACCACCAGCCGCACCACGAACATCAGCTCGCGGTCGCCCACCAGGGTGGCGGCGGTCGCGCAGACGGCGTACACCAGGAAGAGCGCGTCCTTGGCGTTCAGCACCAGCGGCCGCCGCGACAGGAGCCGGCTCGCCGTGATCAGGTAGGCGAGCAGCGCGATCAGCGCGACGGCGCCGAGCAGGTTGAGCGGAAAGCTCACCAGGAACAGCAACAACGCCCAGAACACGGCTACCTCTCCCGCGAAGGCTGGTGCCCGGCCGGCGCGGCGGCGCCGTTCGCCGCGTGCCGGCGGCGGAACAGGTACTCGCCCCCGATCGGCCCGTACGGCACGTGCGTGAAGATGGTGCGGCTGATCAGCCCCGGCCCCAGCGCCTCGCCGGCGATCAGCAGCTCGGCCGCGTCGTTCCAGTCGCCGGGCGTGCGTACCCGCACCGCGCCGGGAAAGTTCGTGGCCAGGTCGCGCGCCCCCGGCACGGGCGCCACGCCGGGAAGGAGCGCGCGGAGCTCGTCTTCGTACGACACCGCGAAGAGGCTGCGGAAGTCGACCCGGGGGAACACCTCCAGCTTGCCGCCCACCCCGGCGTTGTACGCGCGGATCCCCAGCCCGTCCAGGAACGCCTTCGCCTCCTGGAACTTCAGCAGCGTCTCGTCCATCCGCGGGCGGTGGTAGCTGCGCCCCGCGCCGAAGTAGCGCGGGTCGAAGTGGTTGGGGTCGCTGTCGGCGGTCGCGGTCCAGTCGCGGCGGTTCTCCTCCACGATGTCGGCGGGCGTCTGGTAGTCCATGTCCACGCCCACCAGGTAGATCTCGGCGAACCCCAGGTACGCAAGCACCTGCAGCCCCACGTTCGCCACCGTCTTGTTGATCCCGCAGAAGGGGAGGTCGGTGGTGAAGGTGAGCCGGTCCAGGTGCAGCCAGTACACGTTCGCGGCGGGCCGGATGTGGCGCGTGAAGTCGATGTTGTACGGGTGCAGGTCGGGGAAGAACGCCAGCTCCACCTGCGGCACCACCTCGTTCACCTCGTCGACCATGTCGAGCAGCACCCGGTCGTCGATGTTGCAGTACATGGTGGGGCGCCACGCCAGCCGCTCGAACATCAGGTTGAAGCGGTTGAAGCACATGGTGCGCTCCCCCGCCAGCAGGTGCAGCGGCGTGCGGTTCAGGCTGGGCCCGTTGCCGATCAGGAAGGCGCGCTGCCCGGCGTAGCGCCCGCGCAGCGCGCGCCAGCGCTCGCGGTTCTCGCGCTGGTCGCGCAGCACCCGGCGCACCCGCGACACCAGGGCGCGGGTGGCGCGCGACAGGTACACCGCCGCCCCCTCCTCGCGCAGGATGAAGCGCGACTTCGAGGCGGCGCCCCGCAGCGAGTCGATCATCGCGCGGCCGCCAGCGGCGGGGTGCGGCGCCGCGCGCCGCCGGGGCGCTCGCCCAGCGTGTCGAGCACGGCCACCAGCGCGTCGTCCTGGCGCCGGTTGTAGGCGGCCGCGAACTCGCACGCCGCCCGCCCCAGGCGCTCGTGCAGGGTGGGGTCCTCCATCATCCGCACGATCTCGGCGGCCATCTGGGCCGCGGTCTCGCGGACCAGCAGCGCGTCCGCGCACTCCTCCAGCCCCTCGGCGCCGATCGGGGTGGTGATAACCGGCACCCCGAAGCCCAGCGCCTCCACGTTCTTGATCTTCAGCCCGGTTCCGCTCAGCACCGGGTTCAGCAGCACGTCGATCGCGGCGAAGAAGTCTTCGCTGTGCTCCACGCGGAGCGAGCGCCGGTCGGCGCTGGCCGCGTCGTGCGCCACCGCGCCGGCCACGTACCACTCCAGGGCGGCGCGCTGCGCGCGCGCGAGCGCGGGCAGCACCTCGGCCTCGATGAAGGCGAGCGTGGCCCGGTTCACCGGGTTGATCCCGCCGATGAACCCCACGGTGAAGCGCCGCGCCGGCCGGGGCGCGCGCCGCACGGTGACGGTGTGGCCCACGGTGTGGACGCTTCTCGCCCCCGCCGCCCGCATCCGCTCGGCGTCGCGGGGCTGGATCGCGATCACCTGGTCGAACCTGGGGAGCCAGGCGGCCTCTTCCTGGGGGGTGGCGTAGGCGCCGCGCGGCTCCACCCCGCTCTCCAGCGCGATGCGCAGCCGGTCCGACAGCACGTCCTGCGTGTCCACCAGGGTGGGCACCCCCAGCTCCTCGAGCGGGTACGTCCCCCAGAGCGCGTAGGTGAACCACACCGCCGACACCTGGTGCTCGCGCACCAGCTCGCGCATCCGGGCCCACACGGCGGGGTCGTGGTAGCGGTTCGGCGGGACGGTGCCCGAGAAGCGCCGCCCCGAGCGGCGCAGCGCCGCCTTCTGGTACAGCCAGTCGGGCCCGAAGCGGCGCGCCACGCCGATCGCCCAGCGCAGCAGCCGGTGCAGGCGGTTCCCCGAGCCGAAGGGCTGGAACACCACCTCGTCCACCGGGAGCTCGCCCAGGTCGCCCGCGGGGGCGCCCACGTTGATGTCCACGAAGAGGAGGACGACGCGGAAGCCGAGCCGCCGCAGCGCCGCCAGCAGCGTCAGCACCCGCACCCGCGCCCCGGTGGTGGGAGGGAGCGGCCAGGTCGGCGTAACGTACAGGATGGTCATGGATGCCGGTCGGTCTCTCACTCGAAGTAGCCCTCGATCGGCGCGCGCTCGAAGATCTCCAGCCGCCCTCCGCGGGTGGCGTTCACCACCGAGCCGCCGCGCCCCTCCACGTGCGCCCGCACCCGCCGCAGCGACGCCTCCAGGCTCTCCAGGTGGGGCGGGCACCACGGCTTCCCCGACCGGTAGCCGGGGATGAAGTGGTTCCCCTCGCCCGACGCCGAGTAGAAGAAGTCGTTCGCGCCGGTCTGGTTCATCACGGGGTAGTGGTGGTCCACCCCGTACAGCACGAAGTCACGGATCCCCATGTGCCACGCCACCTGCACCGCCGCCACCAGCGTTCCGCCGCCGGGCACCACGCCGCGGTACACGGGGCGGAACATCCCGCGCCGCTGGTGGCTCAGCCAGATGAAGTCGCCGGTGAAGCGCGGGCGGATCGCCGAGGCCAGGAACACGATGCCGCCGGCCCGGTCCACGATCTCCTGCCCGAAGTCGGAGATGGTCTGCCGGTCCGAAGCCAGGGTGTAGCGCGGCCGGAAGCGCGTCATCGCGTACGCCAGGTAGAAGCGGTTGAAGCAGAAGCTGACCCCCGGCCCCAGCCGCTCCAGGTCGTCGGTGCGCACGCTGGGCCCGTTGCCGATCAGGAAGGCGCGCTCGCCGCGGTGCGCGTCGCGCAGCGCGGCCAGCCGGGCGCGGTCGCGGTCCATGAACAGCCCGCGGGCGGCCAGGGCGCCCTTCGCCTCGGCCGCCAGCTGGCGCACCTTCTTCTCCACCCGCCCGGGGTTGAGGGTGGCGTACTTGTCGCTCATGCGCGCCCCGCCCCGCGCCCCGCGCGACCGCTGCCTTCCCGCACGCTCTCTCCTGTCACGCTCTCGGTTCTCCCGGTCCGCCCGCCCCGCACCCGCACGGCCGGTGCTACACCTCGACCACGGGAAGGTGCTGGATCAGCGGGTACTTGGTGCGGTGCTGGTGCCGCGCGTAGTCCGACTGCAGGCACGACTCCACCGTCACCTCGGGGAAGAGCTCCGCCCCCACGTCGTCGCGCATGAAGAAGGCGTTGGTGTCGGGGCCGTTGGCCCCGATCAGCCGGTACCCCTTCTCCCGCGCCAGCCGGGTGAAGGCCAGCAGGCTGGCGCCGAAGTACCCCGCCCCGCCGGGGAGCACGCCCTTCCCCACGAAGCCGCTCTCGTAGGGGACGGTGACCGACTGGTCGGCCGCCCAGCGGTTGTTGTACTCCAGCACCACCACGCGGGGGCTCACGCACTCCAGCGCCTTCCAGATCCAGTAGTCCACGCCGTCCATGTCGAGCGAGAAGAGGTCGATCTCGCCCTCCATCCCGTTCTGGCGCACCAGGTCGTTCACGTTCTGGGTGGTGATCCAGGCGTGCACCAGCGTGGGCGGCAGCCGGCGGAAGCGCCAGGCGTTGGTGCGCTTGGCGTAGAAGGCGCGGCCGCGGGCGATGTTCGCCTCGCGCCCGTCCAGGAGCAGCCCCGACCAGCCGTGGTTGATGATCAGGTTGGCGGCGTTGCACTCGATCCCGTTGCCGGCGCACATCTCCACCACGCGGCGGGTGCCGGCGCCGATCGCCGCGAAGATCATCAGCAGGATGCCGTCCTCGCCGTTCTGGGCGTACGAGCAGAACTCGGCCTCGGCGAAGCCGGGGAGCGGGCGCCCCGCCGCCACCAGGTCGCGGTAGCGGCCGGCCAGCAGCATCTGGTTCTGCCGGTCGAGGTTCTCGGCCACCAGCGAGCGGGGGCGGCGCCCCCGCACCCGGTCCACGATCGCCGACGTGTAGTTCCTGATCCCGCCCTTCACTGGCGTTCCCCCGGTTGCAGCGTTCAACGATTCGATTACCGCGCCCGCCCGCGGGCGTCAGCGCGCCAGCCAGGCGGTGAGCGACACCGCCACGAAGCCCAGCACCACCGCGGCCGGGGCGACGAACACCGACTTCTCGAAGCTCCAGAAGCGCACCGCCAGCGCCCGGTGCGACTGGGCCACGCTCTCGCGCGCGTAGTAGCCGGCGTAGCTCACCAGGTACGCCACGGGGAAGGCGTACACCCCCAGCGGCAGGTACAGGGCGGCCGAGAGCACCACGAACACCGCGCTGGTCACCCCGTTCACGATGTGCCAGGTGATGTGGTTGGTGGTGCTGTACAGCTGCAGGTGCATGGCGCCCAGCCGCTCGGCGAACATCGCCGTGCCCAGCAGCGACCACATCAGCGGGTCGGGGAACTCGGCGTGGCTGCCGATGGCGTGCAGCAGCGGCGTGCCGCACGCCCCCACCGCCACGAAGACCAGCGCGTAGGTCCAGTGCGACAGGCGCATCCCCTTCTGCGCGCCGGCGATCTGCTCGGCCAGCCGCCCCTCGGCCCGCAGCCGCGAGAAGAGCGGGAGCTTGGAGTAGAAGGGGGCCATCGAGAAGCCGCGCAGCGCCGTGAGCAGGCGCAGCGCCAGCAGGTAGGTGGCGACCCCCGCGGGGGCGCCCACCTGGGCGTAGAAGACCCCGGTGAACTGCACCGGCGCCTGGGCCAGCAGCATCCCCAGCCCGCTCCGCCACGCGCTGGGCCACACCGCGCGCAGCACCGCCGGGTCGGCGGCGCCCCCCGCGAAGCGGGCGAAGCGGCCGCCCTCCACGTAGCGGCAGAGCCAGCGGTTGCGCAGGATGTCCACCACCATCCACGCCTGGTTCACCACCACCAGCCCGAGCAGCCCGCCGCCGGCCAGCAGCACCACCACGCTGGCCGCGACCGAGCCCAGGTTGGTGATCGCCTCCCAGCGGCGCAGGTCGGCCACGTGGTTCACCCCCTGCAGGTAGGCGCTGAACAGGTTTCCCCGCAGCGCCACCGTGGAGCCCACCAGCACCACCCCCCACGCGATCCAGGCGTGCTCGCGGTTGGGCGAGCCGGCGATCGGGCGCGCCACCGCCAGCGTTCCGGCGGTGGCCAGCCCCGCCATGGCGATCAGCGTCAGGCGGTTGTACACCACGCGCATGGCCACGCACAGCTGCTCCACCGTGGCCCAGTTCGGCGCGCGGGCGGCGGCGCGCTCGCGGGGGGCCCGGTAGTCGCCCAGCTCGTGCAGCCCGGCGCCGCCCATGGCGTAGGCGATCACCCGCACGAAGGTGGGGCTGAACCCCAGGTCGGCCAGCAGCTGCAGCGCGATCAGGGTGCTGAACAGGTACCAGAGCGCGATGTCCGCGGCCGGGAGATGCGTCAGGATCAGGGGCAGCACCAGGAACGCCGCCCCCCACCGCGAGCCCAGGCTCCCCCAGGTCATCAGCGTGGACGAGCGCCACCCCTTGCGCACGACCCCCGCCAGCCCGGGCCGGGCCTGGCCCGCCGCGGCCGCGCCGCGCGAAGCGGGCGCCGCGGCCACCACCGGCTCCGTCATTCCGCCACCGGGCGCGGGCGCGCCGCCCCGCACGGGGAAAGGGACCGGGGGATATAGACTCTGCGCAAAGCGTTCACGTAGGCATGCATCGGGTCAATCAGCACGAATGGATCAGGAAATCGCCAGGCGGGCCGGAGACGCGTTCGCCCGTCCGTTTCCACCACCTGAAACAACGGGCGGCCGGGCTTGGCCCGCCCCCGCACGGCCTTGCCCCCGCGCGCCGCGCCGGTGCGCGTCTGCACGGGGGCAGGACGGCGGACGGCGCGAGGGCTGCTCACCTCGCCCGCCGCGCCGATGCACACCGCCGGCAGCGCGGCGGCGTTGGGGTGGTTCGGAAACAGCACCACGAGGGAGCCGGCCTGCGGGTAAAGCGCTGGGGGAGATACTCCTGCACAACGGCGTCCGGGCTCTTCACGAGCCCGGACGTAACCCCTCAAGCTAGCGGCGAATGTGTTACCGTGTCAACGCGCGGGGGCCCGGCGCCGGGGCAATCCCCACAGCAGGTTCGCGGCGACCAGGGTGAGCAGGATGAACACCAGGTGGGGAAGCGCCAGCGAGCGCAGCGTGGGCTCCACGCCAGAGGTGACCAGCCACGCCACCAGCAGCCCCAGCAACACGTAGGCGCAATAGGGCTGGCGGTCCAGGCTGATCGCCAACGACACGCGGCGCAGCGCGGTCACCAGGATGGCCAGCGCAAGCACCAGCACCGGGACCCCGGCGTCGAACACCAGTTGCAGGTAGGCGTTGTGCGTGTGCGTCCAGTCGGCCGTGTTCTGCAGCAGAAAGCCGGGCGCGCCGCCGAAGCCCACCAGGTGCCCGAAGCGTGGCTCGGAAAGGTAGTCCAGCGACGCCATCCACACGTACAGGCGGTTGGTGCCGGTCAGGTAGTCATCCGGGTCGTTGCGCACCAGGATCGCCGCGGCCAGCGAGTTCTGCGTGACGCGCAGGAGCACCGCCGCCACCATGTCCCACGCCAGCGGAACGAAGGGGAAGAGCACCGCCAGATAGGCCAGCTTGCGGCCCACCGCGCCGGGAACCACCAGGAACGCGCCCGCGGTGACCAGCGCGATCAGCGGCGTGCGGCGGCCGTACAGCACCAGCACCGCCACGCAGCAGCCCACCAGCGCAATCCCCAGCAGTGGAGAGCGCAGCACCCTCCCCACCCCCGCCACCGTGCCGCGGAAGCGCCTGCGCACGAAGAGGATCACGATCCCCCACACGCCCAGCAGCAGCGCCAGGAAGGGAACGTCCAGGTCGCTGCGCACCCCCGGCGCGCGTCCGGAAAGGTCATGCACGCTCCCCGGCTCGAACGACCACCCCGTGTACGCCAGCGCGAAGCCCGCCCCCACCACCGTGCCCAGGAAAAGGCTGCACAGCAGGTCCGCGAAGAACCGCTTCCGGCGCTCGCCGCGGTACGCGGGCGCGCAAAAGGCGGCGTGCCAGAACGCGGTGTGCACGAACAGGGTCACGAACCCCCGCATGGCCGCCAGCGCCGTTTCGCCGCGGGGTAGGTAGAGGAGGCTGTACAGCGCCACGTAGACGAGAACGGCCGCCGCGAGCTGGCCCGTGGCCATGGGGCGCTGCCCGTCCTTGCGCAACGCGAAGTGCGTGGCCGCCAGCGTCACGCGCCAGGTGGCGTAGCCCGCGGCGGGGAGGAGGAACAGCACCGCGAGCGCGTGGCTGTCGGCAAGGTCCGACACCGCCTCGGCCACGAAGAGGAGCGCGAAATACGTGAGCACGATGAGACGCACCACCATGGGGTCGGTCCTCTCGGCGCACCCCCTCAAGCCGTCCGGGGATGTACGTATGGGGGAGTTACCGCGCCCGGATTACACTCCGGCTGCACGCGCCGCGGGGGACCACGGGAGAGTCGAAGAGGATGAGGGGCCGCTGGAGCTTGCTCCCGCGTGCTCGATGGGAGACCACTCGGCGGCGCCGGCCCACCACGCCGCGTTTCCAGATCTGGTACGAGGTGTACGACGTAACCGAGGATATGATAGGGGCTCCTGTCCACCAAGAAAAGGCTCTTGAGTGCTCCCCCGAAACCGTTCCGGTTGGACGGTTGATGGAGCCCCGATGGTGCATTCCGCTCTGCCTCGACCAGCTACGACCGGTCGCGATGGGCCAAACCATCCACGTCAGAGCAGGCCGTCACCTCAAGCCGAGCACATGTAACCTATATCCCACACAGTAGGTTGCAGGCCGAAGAATCCATGGCCGCGTCAGAACGTGCGCCCGCACCTCACACGGAATCCGGAATTCAGTGGCTGTCCGGCGCTGCTGATGGGTCACGCCGAGAAATACGGCGGAATCGGAGACCCACCCCGAAGTTCTCCGTTTCCTCTCTTCTTCTCCTTTGCTTCGTGTGACCGCCGTTCGCGATACGATGCAACAACCGTATTTCAGGATCCGGTATGGGACGCCACCGTAGCGAGCACAAAAGAGAAGCGCCCGAAGCGCCGCAGCGCCCGGGCGCCGTTTGCGGACGCCAGAGATCGTTCGAGCGGGTTCGCTACACCGCCACCGGGCGCAGGCCGAAGTAGCCCGCGATCAGGTCGGTCAGCGTCTCGTCCATCGGCAGCTGGTGCAGCTGCAGCTTCCCGTAGCCGTGGCTCAGGATGCACCCCAGCATCGCCCCCTGGTTCTTCTTGTCCTTCGAGAGCGCGCGCAGGTACGCGTCGAGCTGGTCCTCGCCCAGCTGGAAGTCCGGGAGGTTCTTCTCCAGCAGCCGGTGCATCGCCTCGAACTCCTGGTCGCCGATGAAGCCCAGCCCGCGCGACACGTGGTTGGCGAGGTCCATCCCCAGGGTCACCGCCTGGCCGTGGTTCACCCCGTAGTCGGTCACGCTCTCGATGGCGTGGCCGAAGGTGTGGCCGTAGTTGAACAGCCGCCGCTCGCCCCGGTCGAACTCGTCGCGCTCGGCCACCGCCCGCTTGATCTCCAGGGAGGCGCGGATGAAGGGGACCAGCCGCCCCGGCTCGGCCACCAGGAGCTCGTACTCGTCGCGGATCCGCTCCGGGTGCTCGCTCCCGGCGTAGAAGAAGAAGTGCAGCATCTCGCCGACGCCCGAGCGCACCTCGGCTTGCGGGAGGGTGCGCAGGAACGAGGCGTCGCTCACGATCTGCGCGGGCGGGTAGAAGTTCCCCAGCAGGTTCTTGTACTCGCCCATGTTGATCGAGCTCTTGCTCCCGATGCAGCTGTCCGCCTGCGCGAGCAGCGTGGTCGGATAGAACACCCACTCCAGCCCGCGGTAGAGGACCGAGGCCATGAAGGCGGTGATGTCCTGCACCACCCCGCCGCCGATCGCCACCAGCAGGTCGCCGCGGCGCACCCGCCGCTCCACCAGCTGGTAGAGGAGCGTGGTGCAGTGCTCGATCGTCTTGTGCCGCTCCGTGGCCTCGATCACGATCATCCGCTCGGCGGGGACGAGCGGCGCGATGCGGTCGCGGTAGAGCTCGAAGACGGTGGCGTCGACCAGGAAGAAGCCGCGCGCGGCGTGCTCCGCCAGGGCAACGGTGAAGTCGTCGACGAAGCGGACCTCGTACTCCCGCAGGTGCGAGCGCACCACCAGCGCCTCAGACATTCAGGAACCCCCCGTCGACCACCATGTCCTGCCCCGTGATGTAGGTGTTGAGCCCGCTGCACAGGAAGAGCACCGCGGGCGAGATGTCTTCCGGCCGCGCCAGTCTCCCGGCGGGGACCTGGCGCGCCAGCTCGTCGCGCTCGGCCTCGCTCAGGATGCGGCGGGTGAGGTCGGTGAGCACGAAGCCGGGCGAGACGCTGTTCACCAGGATCCCGTGCCGCGCCAGGTCGTTGGACGAGGCGACGGTGAGCCCGCGGATCCCGAACTTGGTGGTGGAGTACACCGAGCGCTTCTCGCGGCTCACCGAGCCGAAGATCGAGCCGATGTTGACGATGCGCCCGTAGCCGGCGCGCTTCATCACCCGCGACACCGCGCGGGTGACCAGCATCGGCCCGGTCAGGTTCACCGCCACCACGTCGTTCCAGTCCTCCAGCCGCGTCTCGTCGACCGGGTTGATGCGGTTGATCCCGGCGTTGTTCACGCAGACGTCGATGCGCGCCATCCCCTCCAGCGCGTCCGCGAACGCCGCGGCGCTGGAAGGGTCGGTAAAGTCCACCGCGTGCCAGCGCCGGCGCCCGTCGCCCTCGGCGTTCAGCGCCTCCACCGCTTCCGGGCTGGTCGCGGTGAGCACCAGCGTGGCGCCCAGCGCGGCGAAGTCGTCGGCGATCTGCTTCCCGATCCCGCGGGTGGCCCCGGTGACCACCACCGTCTGCCCGGTGAAGTCAAGCCGCATGCGCCCGCGCGGTGCTCTGGAGGCCGCGGACCAGGTTGTCGGCCGCCTCCTGCTCCATGTTGATGCGCCCCTCCACCGTGTACGAGCCGATGTGCGGGGTGAGCAGCACCCGCTCGCACCCGGTGAGCGGCCCGGCGTACGGCTCGCGCCCGAACACGTCGAGCCAGGCGCCCGCCAGCCGGCCGGACTCGAGCGCCGCCAGCAGCGCCGCCTCGTCCACCAGCTCGCCGCGCCCGGCGTTCAGCAGGTACGCCCCCTCCTTCATCGCCGCCAGGCGCCCGGCGTCCAGCAGGAGCCCCGCGCCGCTGCTGTGCAGCGCCACCACGTCGGCCACCGGCAGCGCCTGGTCGAGGTCCACGAGCTCGACCCCCTCCGGCGGCGCCGCGCAGAAGGGGTCGACGCCGATCACCCGCGCGCCGAACGCCCCCAGCAGCTGCGCCACCCGCCGGCCGATCCGCCCCAGGCCCACCACCGCCACGGTGCGCCCGGCCAGCTGCGCGCCGGGCTTCTTGTCCCAGCGCCCCTCGCGCACGGCGCGGTCCTTGGCCGGAAGGTCGCGCAGCAGCGAGAGGAGCGCGCCGATGGTCAGCTCCGCCACCGCCGTGGTGGGCGCGTCGGGGGTGGAGTAGACGGCGATCCCCAGCTCGCGCGCGGCGTCCAGGTCCACGTTCGACATCCCCGAGCCGCAGCGCGAGATCACGCGCAGGGTGGAGCGCTCCAGCGTGGCGCGGTCCAGCGTCTCGAGCCCGGCGACGATCCCCTCGATGCCGGTGGCCAGCAGCTCGGCCAGCTCGGGCGGGGTCAGCTTGCGCCCGTACGGGTTGTCCACCACCTCACACCCCGCGGCGTGCAGGGTGGCCAGCGGCGCGCTCGCCTGCGCCGCGAACGACGAGGGCCCGATCAGCACCTTCACCCGCTCGCTCACGCGCCCCTCCCCGCCTGCTCGGCGAAGAGCGTGGGGACCCGCACCACCGGCCGGCCGGCGCCCGCCGCCTGGGCGGCGGGCGCCTCGCCCCTGGGGGCGTGCGCGTACGGGTTGAACCCCGACTCATCGGCCTGGTAGATGTCGAACACCAGCTTCATGGCCGCCAGCGCGTCTTCCCAGCTCCCGTTGGTGACCGGCCGGTCCTCCTGGACGCAGGCGATGAACTCCTCGATCTCGCGCTCCCAGCTGGGGTCGGTGTCGAAGTAGATCACCTCCTCGCGCGGCTTGCCGGTGGCGAAGCCGTCGTCGAACTGCCGCTTGGCCACGGTGATCGACTCCTCGCCGTAGCTGCGGGTGGACGAGAGGATGCCGTTGACCGACAGGTACCCGCCCGAGGTGTAGACCTCGAGGTTGAAGCGGTGCTTCCACTGCGTGCTGGAGCTGTGCAGCATGGCCACCCGCCCGGAACGGTCGCGCAGCAGCGCGAAGGCGTTGTCCTCCACGTCCACGTTCCAGTGCGCGGTGCTCACCATGCTCTTGATCTCCACGAAGTCGCCGCAGAAGAAGCGCAGCAGGTCGAGCATGTGGATCCCCTGGTCGAGCAGGATCCCGCCGCCGCAGATCTCGCGCGAGCTGCGCCAGCTCTGCTCGAAGCCCGCCTCGGCGCCGCTCTTCCCGTAGACCGCGCGCAGCCACAGGATCTCGCCCAGCCGCCCGCTGTCGAGGATGCGCTTGGCCTCCTGGATCCCCAGGTGCCAGCGGTGGTTGAAGCCGAACATCAGCTTGCGCTCGGGGTTGCGCAGCGCCGCCGCGGCCATGCTCTCCACGTCGGCCACCGAGCGCCCGGGCGGCTTTTCGCTGAACACGTGCTTCCCCGCGTCGAGCGCGGCGACCACCGCCGGCTCGGTGAAGGCGTTGGGGGTGCACACCACCACCGCGTCCACGTCGGCGGCGATCACGGCGCGCCAGTCGGTGTGGCACGCCACGCCGGGGAAGTGGGCGAAGCGCGAAGCGTCGGTGTCGGCGCCCGCCACCACCACCGCGTCGCCGCGCCGCGCGATCTCGCGCGCGCGGATCTGCCCCATCTTCCCCAGGCCGATGATCCCGATCTTCAGCCGGTCAGCCATGATTCCATCCGTCCGTGTGAAGGGCACCCGAGGTGCGGTTCAGTGGTGCAGGTTGCGGCCGCGCTTCATGGCCAGGTACCCGGCCACCACGTGCACCAGGATCGCGAACATGTCTTCCACCGGGCCGTACTCGTCGCGGCTGGAGGGGAAGCGCACCGACAGGTCGGCCAGCCCGGCCAGCTTCCCCCCGTCGAACCCCGTCCAGGCGATGGTGAGGGCGCCGTTCTCCTTCGCGTACTCCAGCGCCCGCACCAGGTTGGGGCTGTTCCCGCTCACCGACATCGCCAGCACCAGGTCGCCCGGCTCCAGGTTGGCCTGCAGCTGGTAGGCGAACACGTTCTCGTACCCCGAGTCGTTGGCGATGGCGGTGAGCGACTCCACGTTGTCGCTCAGCGAGTACACGCGGAAGCGGCTCTGGCGGGGGACCAGCGAGTTGGGCCCCAGGTCGTTCACCAGGTGCGAGGCCACGGCCGAGCTCCCGCCGTTGGCCACCACGAAGATGGTGCGCCCCTCGTGGCTGGCACGGTCCATGGCGTCGATCACCGCCGCAACCGCGTCGGCGTCGAGGTCGGCGAGCAGCTCGGTCATGCGCGTGGCGTAGCCCCGCGTCCACTCGGCCGGCCCGTTCGCTTCCTCGAAGATGGTCTTCATCCGGTACAACGGTCAGCTCTCCTCTTTCACGGCGGTCAGGCGAAGGTGCGAGCTCAGGAGGTGTCGCTGCAGGAACTGCTGGAAGTCGTCGCGCGCGGCGACGGGGCGGTGGCGCAGCAGCATCTCCACGAAGGGCGGCAGCGCCACGCCGGGGTCGGCGTCGGCCACCTGCAGCACCAGCTCCACGTCGAGCTGCCCCGGGGTGCTGAGCTCCAGGATGCGGAAGCCCGTCGCCTCGAGGAGCCGGGTCACTCCCTCGATGGAGAGGAGGTTCAGGTGCTCGGGGACGTAGATGTACGGCGCGCGCTCGCCCAGCACCGTGATGTCGAAGCCGTCACAGGTGCGCGAGGTGAGGAAGAGCACGCCCCCGGGCGCGAGCGCCCGGTGCACGCGCTCCATCAGCGCGCGTGGCGAGGCCTGGTGCTCCAGCAGCTCGAAGGCGCCGGCCGCGCTCAGGCTGTCCGGGGCGGGCTCCACCACCTGGGCCCGGGCGCGCACCACCGACAGGTGGGCCGAGGGCGCGGGCTCCACGCTCTGGATCGCCCCGAACACCGCCAGCGACCCCACCTCGTGCAGCAGGCGGTGGTGCGTGGTGCCGAAGTCGGCGAAGGCGCCGCGCGGGGCGGGCAGCACCTCGTCGGCCACCCGGCCGATCCAGAGCGCGCGCTCGCGCAGCATCTCGGCGCGCTCGGGGGTCTCGGCGGTCAGGTACTCGCGGCGGAAGCGCGCCGCCTCGCTCTCGCGGTAGTACTCGTCCACCGCCGCGGCCGAGGGGCGCGGGGAGACGTACAGGCTGGCGCACGCCGCGCAGCGGCGGTACTGGAAGCCGAAGCGGGTGAACGCCGCCGGGCCGCGCCCCCCGCAGGCGGGGCACGGCACCTCGGCCAGCGAGGCGGGCGGGAACCAGCGCGTGGCGTCGGCCACCGACAGCTCGCGGAAGCGGTCGAGGAGCGCGGGGGGGCGCACCTCCGACACGCGCGCCTCGTTCAGCATCACCACGTGCTTCACGCCGCCACCTCCCGCAGCCGCGCCACGGTGCCGCCCTCGTCCCTCAGCTTCTCGGCCAGGAACACCATGTCGTCGCCGTAGGCCAGGAAGCGGTACCCCTCGCCGATGCGGCGCTCCAGGAGCGCCGGGTCGGAGTGCACCACGTGGTAGCCGCCGCACTTGCCGCCCTCGCGCGCCACGCGCTGCACCTCGTCGAGCGCGCGCGTCACCTCGGGGTGCCCGAAGTCGCCCGGACGCCCCAGCGACCCCGACAGGTCGTAGGGGCCCACGATGAACCCGTCCACCCCTTCCACCGCCAGGATCGCCTCCAGGTTCTCCACCGCCCGCACGTGCTCGATCTGCACGATCAGGATCGCCTCGCGCTCGGCCCAGTCGCGGTAGCGCTCGAAGCCGAGCCCGTACCCCTGGGCGCGCGAAAGCCCCGCCCCGCGGGCCCCGTGCGGCGGGTAGCGCAGCGCCCCGACGGCCGCCCGCGCCTCCTCGGCGGTGTTCACCATCGGCACCACCACCCCGTGCGCCCCGGCGTCCATGGCGCGCTTGACCGGGAGCGGGTGGTTGTGCCCCACCCGCACCAGCGGCACGCCCCCGCCCAGCGCGATCACCTGCACCATCTGGAAGCAGTCCCAGGTGCCGATCCCGGTGTGCTCCATGTCCACCACCAGCCAGTCGAACCCCGCGCCCAGCATCATCTCGGCGACCGGGGTGAACCCGAACGACAGCCACGACCCGATGGTGAGCTCCCTGCGCAGGATCCGCTGCCGCAGCGAGGCCGCCCCGCCCGTCTCCACGTCCGCCTCCCTCATCCCACCCCCGCGGGGACCGGCGCGCGCTGCAGGGCCGCGGCGCCCAGCCGCTGGCGCATCAGCGCCTCGGCCACGGCCCAGTCGAACTCCTCGTCGATGTCCACCGCCTCGAAGCGGTCCATCGGGAAGAGGAGCGGACGGTCGCCCAGCCGGTGCCCGCGCCGCTCGAACACCGCGCGCGAGAAGAGGTACAGGCACGAGTTCTCCTCGTACACCGGCGGCAGGTCCTGCGTGCGCAGCAGCACCATGGGGTCGTGGTTCACCGCGCGGCCGTCGGGCCAGTAGAAGCGCGTGTGCAGCGGGGTGACGGTCATGAGCGAGTCGTGCTCCGCCTGCGCGAAGAACGCCTCGACGGCGCGGTCCACCGTTTCGGTGGTGACCAGCGGGTTGGTGCTGTGCGTCTGCAGGTACCACTTGCCCGCGGTGTGGGCCAGGTCGTGCGCGATCAGCGGCTGGATCGGCACCGTGTCGCCGCGCAGCTCCGCCGGGCGCTCCAGCACCACGCACCCCAGCTCGCGCGCCTGCGCGGCGATCGTGGGCGAGTCGGTGTTCACCACCACGTCGCCCACGTACCGGCTCTGCTGGAGGGTCTCGACGATCCAGTGGAAGAGCGGGCGGCCGCACAGCGGGCGCACGTTCTTCCCGGGCACCCGTTCGGAGTGCCCCTTCATGGGGACCAGCGCGGTGACCTGCGGAATCGGGCTCAACGGCACCAGCTTCGGTTCGGGGCGGATGCACAACGGCGGGGCCTGCCGCGCCGCCGCCGTTTCACGGTTCAGTAGGCGCCGCCCCGGCCGAAGGCGGCCGGAATGGTTCGCGCCATGATCTTCAGGTCGAGCTTCATCGACCACTCGCGGATGTACTGGGCGTCGAGCCGCACCACCTCCTCGAAGTCGACCACGTCGCTGCGCCCGCTCACCTGCCAGAGCCCGGTGATCCCCGGCAGCACCAGCAGCCGCTCGAAGTGGTGATCCTCGTAGCCGTCCAGGTCGCCCGGGAAGAAGGGGCGGGGCCCCACCAGGCTCATGTCGCCCCGGATCACGTTCAGCAGCTGCGGGAGCTCGTCGAGCGAGGTGCGCCGCAGCCAGCGCCCCACCCGGGTCACCCGCGGGTCGCCCTTGATCTTGAAGAGCCGCGGGTCGCCCGACTCGTTCAGGTGGTGGAGCTCGCCCTTCATCTGGTCGGCGTTGTCGACCATGGTGCGGAACTTGTACATGGCGAACGGCCGCCCGCCCACCCCCGCGCGGATCTGCCGGAAGAGCACCGGCCCGCGCGAGTCGAGCTTGATCGCCACCGCGACCAGCGCCACCAGCGGCGACACCAGCACCAGCCCCAGCGAGCAGAGCACCAGGTCCAGCGCGCGCTTGAGCGCCAGCTGCGGCAGCCCCAGCCCGCGCGGCTCCAGCTGCAGCAGCGCGCCGTTGCCGCTGTCGCGCAGCTCCACGCGCGTGTTCAGCTTGTGGATCAGCTGCGGCACCAGCCCCACCGTGGCGCCCAGCTCGAAGCAGCGGTGCACCACCGTCTCCAGCGTCTCGAAGGGGAGCTCCGAGGCGAGCAGGATCCCCGTGGCGCGGCTGGAGCGCAGCACCCGCTCCAGCTCCTTCCAGGCGGCGTCGGCGCCCTCGCCCGCGTGGTGCAGGGCGTAGCGCCCCACCACCCGCAGGTGGCCGCGCACGCTGGCGCCCACCACCTGCTCCAGCCGGCGCGACTCGGTGTCGGAGCCCACCACCACCACCCGGCGCTGCCCCAGCCCCGCCGCGTACGCGGCGTCCACCCCCGCGTTCAGCAGCAGCCGCGAAAGGTACAGCGTGGCCGCCGTGCCCAGCGCGAAGGCCGCGTGCACCCACAGGTGCAGCGCGCCGGGGATCGGCACCTGGCGCAGCGTCCAGGGCACCAGCGAGGCGGCCATCCCCGCCGCCAGCACGGTGCGCAGCCGCGCGCGGCGCTGGCCGGTGGCGTAGGCGCCGAAGGCGTGCAGCGCCAGCGGCAGCACCAGCACCGCCACCGCGCGGAAGGCCCCCACCTCGGAGCGCATGGCGCCGCCCAGCGGCGACCACACCCACTGCACCAGCGCCAGCACCGCCAGCACGCTGCCCACGTCGGCGGCCACCAGCACCGCCACCCGCGCCGCCCGGCGGCCGATCTCGGCCAGGCCGCGGCGCACCGCGGCGTCGCGCAGCTCCCGCACGTCCACCGCGGGGATCAGCAGGGATCCCCGCAGCGCCACCCTTTTCCGGGTGGCCTCCTGTCGAATGGCTGAATGCACGATCGCCAGCGCAGCAAAGGGCAGGAAAGGGGCGAGCTTCCGTGGTTCAGGCGTGACCTTCCGCGTCCGCGGGAAGCCTGCCTCGCCGGGTGGGCCATGGCCCCGGCCGGGGCGGCGGACCCCCGCCAGGGGGGCGCGCCGCGCCGGCGGCCGGGCTTACTCGGTGGTACCGTAGCCGTAGGCGCCGTAGTACCCGCCGTACGCCGGGAGCCGGTCGTCGGCGTCGTTCAGCACGGCGCCCAGCAGGTGCGCGTCCAGGCCGCGCAGCTGGCCCACCACCTCGCGGGCGGCGGCGCGCTCGGTGACCCCGGCGCGCACCACCATCACCACGCCGTCCACGCGGGCGGCGAGCACGGCGGCGTCGGCGGTGGCCAGCAGCGGCGGGGTGTCGAGCACCACCATGTCGAAGCGCGACGCCAGCTCGTCGAGCGTGCGCTGCATGCGCGGGCCGCCCAGCAGCTCCTGCGGGTTGGGCGGCAGGGCGCCGCTGGGGAGGAGCGACAGCCCCTCCACGCCCGACGGCTGCACCACCTCCTGCAGCGTGTTGTGCCCCAGCACCAGGTGGGTGAGGCCGGGGTCGCGGCGGGCGTCGAACAGCTTGTGCAGGCGGGCGCGGCGCAGGTCGCAGTCCACCAGCAGCACCTGCAGCCCCTGCTGGGCGAAGGTGATGGCCACGTTCGCGGCGGTGGTGGTCTTCCCCTCGCCCGGCGTGCAGCTGGTGACCACCACGGTCTTCAGCGTGCGCACCGCCTGCGAGAAGATCAGGTTGGTGCGCAGCACCCGGTACGCCTCGGCGCCGCTGGAGCTGGGCGCCATCGCGGTGACCAGCTCGCTGCGCGAGCCGGTGACCGGGCCGTCGGCGCGGGCGCGCCGCCTGCGCCCCCACCAGCGCCGGCGCTTGCCGGCGCCGCCCACCGCGAACTGCGGGATGGTGGCCAGCACGGGCGCGTGGAACACCTGCTCCACCTCGTCCTTGCTGTACAGCGCCGAGTTGGTGTGCTCGCGCAGGAAGGCGCCCGCGCCGCCCAGCAGCAGCCCCACCACCAGCGCCAGCGCCAGCTTCATCCCGCGGTGGCGCGGCAGCGGCTGGGCGGGGAGCGGCGCGGCGGCCAGCAGCTCCACCTGCCCGGCCTCCACCACCTCGGCCACGCGGGCCTTCTGGTACTCCTCGCGCAGCTGGTCGGCGATCTTGCGGATCGTCTCCACCTGCAGGGTGAGCCGCACCTCCTCGGCCTCGGGCGCCGGCATCGACTGGATCACCGCCGAGGTGCGCGACTGCAGCTGCCCCAGCGCGGTGAGGCGGGCCTGCACGTTTTCCACGTGGCTGCGCGCGGCGGCCACCAGGTCGCTGGTGGTGCTGGCGATCAGCGCGTTGAGGCGCTGCACGTCGGGGTTGCTGGCCGAGCTGGCGAAGGCCCCGGTGGTGAGCGAGTCGCGCGCGATCTTGTACTGCACCAGCTTTCCATACAGCTGGGTGACCACCGCGTTGCTGGCCAGCCCGGGCGACGACACCAGCGCGCGCAGCGCCGACGGGTCCCCCGGGGGGGCGCGGCGCACGCCGTCGAGCAGCGACTGGTACATGCGCTCCTCGGCGGCCAGCTCCTCGCGGCGCACGTCCAGCCCCTGCAGGCTCTCCTGCTCGGCGGCGAACTTCTGGCTCGAGCTGTACACGTTCTCGCGCCGGCGGAAGTCGCTCAGCTGCATCTGCGCGTGCGCCAGGATCGAGTCGCTCCCGGCCAGCTGCTCCTCCACGAAGATGCGGCGGCGGCGGCTCTGCTCCTGCGCGGTGCGCAGGTTCAGGTCGCGGAACACGGTGATCGCCGTGTTCACCACGCGGCGCGCCTGCTCGGGCGTCCCCGCGGTGTACGACACGTCGACCACGTTGGTCTGCTCACGCGGGACGGCCGCGAGCGCGTGCAGGAAGCCCGAGATCGCCAGCTCGCGCTCCTCCACCCGGAAGAGCGCGTCGTCGACGCCGGGGTTGGCGGTGACGGTGAAGCGCACGCCGCCCAGCACCACCGGCGCGCCGTAGGCGGCCGTGGCCCGCCCGTCGCGCGAGCGCGCCGACACGCCCTGGGCGCTGAAGCGCACGCTGATCGAGTCGGAGGGAACGCCCGAGTCGATCGCCACGTCGGCGACCAGGTCCGAGGGGAAGCCGGCGGGGAGCATCAGCCGCAGCCCCTCGCGGTCCACCACGTCGGCACCCACCGCGCGGCTCTTCAGCACCTCGATCTCGGAGAGGAGCGGGTCGGCGGTGCGGCCCATCAGCAGCCCCTTCAGCGCCGGGTCGTCGAGCCCCGCGGTCATGGCGCTGCGCTCGTCCTTCAGGCGGATCAGCGCGTTGGCCTGGAACTGCGGGGGCTGCCGGAGCACGACGAAGGCCGCCGCGGTGGTGACCAGCAGCACCATGACGGCGATCAGCGCCCAGTGCCGCCGCAGCACGGCGAACACCTCGTTCAGGTCCACCGAGTCGGGGTACTCGCTGTATTCACCGCCGGCCAGCAGCGGCGTCTCGTTCTCCGGCGGCACCAGCGCCAGCGGGCGCCTCTGGGGTAGCGACATTGGATTTCCTGCCTGGTTTGCTGCGAAAGCTAGCGAAGGATCAGGTTGAGGAGGGCCACGAAGGCGGCCGCCATGGTCCCCGCCGGGGCGATGTACTGCCGGAACACCTCGCCGCCCCGCTGCTCCACGATGATCTGGTCGCCCGAGCGCACGGTCTCACGCGCGCCCGAGCCGTCGGAACGGGTCAGGTCCAGCACCAGGTCGCCCCCGGCGCGCAGCACGCGCACGCGGTTCAGACGGCCCTGGGGGGTCACCCCGCCCGCGGTGGCCACCGCCTGCGCGATGGTCATCTCGGGGGGGAGCGCGTACAGGCTGGGCTTCTGCACCTGCCCGCCCACGGCAACGCGGAAAAGCGGCTTGACCACGAAGCGCGGGTCGTTCTCCCAGGTCTTCAGGTAGGTGCGCAGCCGCTCGCGCGCCACCGAGAGGGGGACCTCGGCCACCACCACGTCCTGGTACAGCGGGTGGTCGACCGCGCCGCTGGCGGCGATGCCGAACTCACCGCTGAACTCGGGCTTGCGCCAGACCGTGATCTGCACCGCGTCACCGGGGTGCAGCACCGGGTCCGCACCCTGCTCCTGGGCCCAAAGCGGAGAGGCGCCGAAGAGCGCCAGTATGACCAGTAGTTTTTTCATTCGCTGGTACCAGGGACCTGCCCGAGGAAGCATCCGGCTGGGGGGGCTGCCATAGCGGGAAACAGCTACACCGCAGGATGTCCAAGATACGTGTGAAACATATGCATGGCAACCCCTTGCCCGCTGTATGGGGACCCGTCTACCTCGTTCGCGAGGGGAACCGGCGACGGCTCGCCATGCCCCCAACCGGAGGACGCCGCCGCTCGCCGCCGGGAGCGTCCGGCCCATCCATATCGGTCTCCGCCACAAAGTTGCACGAACGGTTAACGGCCTGTAGAACGCGCGAGGGGCGCGATCCGGACACCGCATTACATCCCAGCCCCAGGGATACAGCGGACCGCGCCGTTCCGTTGGGTGGCCGTGGACGGCCGGGGCGGCGGCCATTATCGTTCTTCGTTTGAACGGGGTTTCGCTCGACCTCGCACGTCCCCTTCCCGGAGTATCCGTCTTGCACCGTGTCGTCCCGACGGCTGCCGCCCTGGCGCTCGCGCTGGGGAGCGCGGCCACGCTTCCTGCCCAGGCCCTCGTCCAGGACGCGCGGCCCGACTCGGCGGTCACCCCGCCGCCGCGCGGCGTTCCCGTGGTGGCCGCCGCCTCGGCCGGCGAAGACCGCTGGCGGGCGGCGCAGCTCACCGGCCGCGCGCCCATCGAGGGCTTCCTGGTGCGCTCGCTGTCGTCGGCCGTGTTGCGCGAGGGCGCCCCGCTGGCGCTGGTGGCCGAGACGCGCGCGGTGTACAACTCGCGCATCCCCTTTTCGCTGAACGACGGGGCGATGTGGGCCGGGCGCGGGGCCAGCGCGCGGGTGCGCGCCGGGTTCGCGGCGCACGCCGGGCCGCTGCTGGTGGTGGTGGCCCCCGAGGTGGTGGTGGAGCAGAACCGCGAGTTCGACGCGCTCCTTCCCGCCGCGTGGGACTCGGCGCAGCGCGCGAGCTTCCTCCCCCCCTGGCAGACCGGGCGCAACTCGGCCGACCTGCCGTACCGCTTCGGCCGCGGCGAGGTGCGGCGGGTGGAGCCGGGGCAGTCCACGGTGGCGCTGGTGGCGGGGAAGGCGATGGCGGGCGCCTCCACCGAGAGCCAGTGGTGGGGCCCGGGGGTGCGCAACGCGCTGGTGCTGAGCGACAACGCGGCCGGCGTGCCGCACCTGTTCGTGGCCACCGCCGCGCCGGTGCGCACGCCGCTGGGCCGGCTGGAGGGGCGCTGGATGATCGGCGGCCTCACCGCTTCGGCCTATGACACCGTGGCGGGGCCGGGGCGGCGCTCGTTCAGCGCGGCGGTGCTGGCGCTGAGCCCCGGCGGCGGGCTCACGGTGGGCGCCGCGCGCGCGGTGTACGCGCCGGTGGAATCGTGGGGCGACGTGGCGGGCCACGCGGCCGACGTGCTGACCCGCCGCGGAGCCACCGGCGACACCACGCGCGCGGCCGAGACCGAGCAGGTGATGTCGCTCTTCGCGCGCTACGTGATCCCCGCCGCGGGGGTGGAAGTCTACACCGAGTGGGGGCGCAACCAGCTCCCCTCGTCGCTGCGCGACCTGCTGGTGGCGCCCGAGCACTCGCAGGGGTACACGCTGGGCGCGGGGTGGGCGGGGCGCGCGGGCGCGGGGACGATGACGGTGCGGGGCGAGCTCACCTACCTGGAGCGGAGCTCCACCTTCCGCGTGCGCCCCGAGGGGAGCTGGTACGCCAGCAGCAGCATCCCGCAGGGGTACACGCAGCGCGGCCAGGTGCTGGGCGCGGCGATCGGCCCCGGCGCGTCGTCGCAGTGGCTGGGGGCCGACTGGCTGGGCGGCCGCGCGCGCGCCGGCCTCTTCCTGGGCCGCGTGCGCTGGGCCGACGACGCCTACATGGACACGCCCGACAGCAAAATCCGGCGCTACCGCGGGCACGAGGTGACGGTGTTCGGCGGCGCCCGGGCGGGCACGGTGGCGGGCGGGTTCGAGCTGACCGGCGAGTGGACGGTGGGGAAGCGCTACAACTACCTGTTCCAGAACTTCTCGGTGAGCTGGGAAACGCGCGACGACGCGGTGAACGTGGTCAACCACACGCTGAGCTTGGAGATCCGCCCCGTGCGCCGGGTCGCCGCGCCCCGCTGACCGGGACGCCGGTTCTTCACCCGGGTGAGATGAACGGCCGAGGCCGCGGAGATGGTTCCTCCGCGGCCTCGTCTTTTTTCTCAGGGCGAACCCGCGCATACGATCCTCCCGCCCTCGCTGAAAGGGTCACACGGAGCAGCGGAGGGCAGCGGAGGAACGGAGAAGTGCGATGAAGTTCTCCGTTGCTCCGTACTACCGGGAGAGTCGCTGAATTCCCGGAGCCAGCCGGCAATGGAACAGCGAACCCGCGTGATTCTTTCACGCGAAAGTTCGCCATGCAGTTCAACTGGATTGACCCGGTGCCGGATCCAGGCGCTACCGGCGGCGGAAGCGCCGCGCCAGGCGCGCCCACAGCGGGGCGGCCTCTTCCAGCGGAGTGATGGGGTACGGAGCCTCGCCGGCAAGGAGGCGGGCGGGGTTCACCTCGGTCAGCAGCCGTGCCTGGATGGCGCCGCCGCGCCGCTCCACCTCGGCCCGCGCCTCGGCCAGGTGGCAGCGGCCGCGCGCGTGGTAGTCGCTGGAGAGGTAGTCCGCCAGGCCGCGGCGCAGCAGCCGCCAGGCCAGCCGCTGCGGGCGCTCGCCGTAACGCCCCAGCAGCGACCCCGCGTTCACCTGCACGAAGGCCCCCATCCCGCGCCACTCGGCCACGTCGGAAAGGTCGCTGGCCGCGTTCGAGTACCGCTCGGGGTGCGCCACCACCGGCCGCCAGCCGCGCAGCCTCATCTGGAAGAGCGCGCCCTTGCCGTTGGGCGGCACCTGCATGAAGGGGAACTCCACCAGCACGAAGTCGGTGCCCGCCAGCCGCAGCCGCGGGTCGCGGAAGTCGGGCTCGGGGGTGTCGAGCGCCGCTTCCACGCCGCGCTCCAGCCGCAGCCCCGGGAACTCGGCGGCGATGGCGCGCGCCTGCTCCCACCGGGGCTCGAGGTGCTCCAGCCACGCCGCCATCTCGTGGGGCCGGGCGGTGCTCGAGGCCGAGAAGTGCGGGGTGGTGATGATGCAGCGCACGCCCTGCGCGTACATGGTGGCGATCCCCGCACGCGTCTCGTCGGGGGTGGCGGCGCCGTCGTCCACGCCGGGAACCAGGTGATTGTGGAAGTCGATCACGCGAGGCGCGGAGAAGGTTCAGCGGCGTTCCCGCCGGCGTGCGGCGACGCGAGGCGGCGGCCCGCCCGGGCGATCCCCCCCGCCGCCGGCCGCGGGAGGGGCGATCCGCCGGTCACGGCGACCCCGCGGGGAGGGCCGACGGCGCGCGGGGCGCCGCCCCGGCGCGGCGATGCAGGATGCGCGCGAGCGTCCACGCCAGCAGGGTGGCGGCCAGCACCAGCAGCGCGACGCGGCCCAGCGTGGAGCCCACCAGCCGCAGCAGCCCGATCCCGCACGCCGACGAGACGGCCACGGCCGCGGCGCGCTTGGCGGCGGCGCGGCACTCGGGCACCCTGCGCACCGTGACCACGTAGAGCGCGACGGCGTCGGCGGTCACGCGCGCCGCCCAGGCCACGGCGGCCCCTTCGATCCCCCACGCCCACACGCAGCCGCCCAGCACCAGGACGAAGGCGGGGAGCTCGGCCAGGTGCAGCCGCGCCGTCAGGTCCGGCCGCCCCACGCCCTGCAGCAGCGCCGAGGGGAGCTTGGCCAGGCTGTTCACCACCAGCCCGAACGAGAGCCAGGCCAGCACCGCCGCGCCGTGGAACGCATAGTCGCCGCCCAGCCACACCCGCAGCAGCAGCTCGGCGCCCGCGGCCAGCAGCAGCGCCAGCGGCACCACCAGGCCCAGCACGGCGTCGACCCCGCTCTCCAGCAGGTGGGCCAGCCGGCGCGGCTGCTGCGGGTGCACCCCGGCGAAGGCGGGGAAGAGCACGCCCACCACCGCGCCCGACACCATCCCCATCCGCACCACGATCTCCTGCGCGCTCGCGTAGTACGCCACCGCCGCGGCCGAGACCGCCGCGCCGATCACGAAGCGGTCCACCGACACCAGCAGCGGCGACACCACGGCGCTCACCGTGGTCCACCCCCCGTAGTGCAGCAGCGCGCCGGCCTGGCCCCGGTGGAAGACGGGGCCGCGGCGCAGCTCGGGCGCCTCGCGCAGGCAGAGCGCCAGCACGATCAGCCACGAGAGGAAGCGCCCCGCCGCCAGCACCCACACCAGTGGCACCAGCCCGTGGGTGAAGGCCAGCGCCACCACGGGCCCCGCGTAGGTGAGCACCGCGCCCGGAACCCCGGCCGCGTTCAGCGCGCCGAAGCGGCGGCGCGCCTCGAGCACCCCCACCAGCACCGGCTGGGTGACGGTGAGCGGAAAGAGCAGCGCCAGCACGCGGAACGCCGACGTGGCCTCGGCCGTGACGTCGGCCGGAACCTCCAGCAGCCGCACCAGCGCCGGCGCCAGGGCGAAGATGAGCGCGCCGCCGGCGGTGCCCATCGCCAGCGTCACCAGCAGCGCCGTCCACACGGTGTCGCGCAGCTCTTCGGCGTGGCCGGGGCGCGCGGCGGTGCCCTGCGCCACCGCGCGCCCCAGCCCCAGGTGCAGGAACGCCGCGTAGCCGACCACCGTCCACGCCAGCGCCAGGATCCCGAAGCGCACCGGGCCCAGCGCGCCGGCGATGCGGGGGATGCACAGCAGCGCCAGCGCCGCCGGCGCCGCCGAGCCGGCCAGGTAGTAGACGATGCCGCGCGCGTTGCCGCGCCGCGGCGCCAGGCGCAGCACCATGCCCAGCACCGACCCCGGCGCCTCCGCGTCGATCCCGGCGCGGGCGTCGCGGTCTTCCAGCTCGATTCCGGCCTGGTCCACCTGGTTCGACATCAACCCTTCATCGTTGCACGCATCGTCGTGACCACGGCGTTCCGCGCGGCTCCGGCGGCCAGGCGAATGGATGCGAGGTCCTCGAGGCACCGCGCGTGGGGCATCGCGGACAACTCGCCGGCGAACCCCGCAGAACTTCCAGGCTCTCCAGCGCGCGCCGGGGGGATGACAACCTTCGCCCCCGGGCGGGTGACGGCAAGGCGCATAATGTCCAATCCCCATAAACGCGCGGACCGCGGCGCTCCGGATAGGCAGCGGGCGCCGCGCTCCACGGCCGCGGCTGGACGCGGTGGCGGGCCCGGCCCCGGGGCGGAGGATCGGCCTCCGCCGCCGGGGAACGCCACGGCCCATTCCAGATCCGGCTGAACTGCTTCCTCACGCAGGGTCCGCGGGGTTCGCAGAAAAACCGGCAGTTCTCCGCGAACCCTGAGAACCCTGCGTGAGGCCATGGTGAACTTCGGTGTAAACGAATCCCGCGGATCTGCTATCAGCGGTCCAGCACCTCGTACTCGGAGTAGCGGTAGCCGGCGAGGGCGGCCAGGCACCCGGCGCCGTAGCACACGCCCCACAGCGCCCGCACCACGGCGGCGCGGCCCAGCAGCGCGGCGGCTGGAAGCACCGCGGCGGACCCCGCCAGCCGCAAGGTGCCCGCCAGCGCCCGCCACCCCAGCCGCCGCTCGTCGCGGTCCAGCGCCCGCTCCACCCACACGGCGCCGTTGCCCACGCGAAAGGCGCGGCGCAGCACCCAGCCGGCACGCGCGCGGGCGGGCGCGATCCCTTCGTCCACCACCGCGCCGGGGGCGGCCACCACCCGCGCGCCGCGCCGCACGCCGCGCGTGAAGAAGAGCGAGTCGCCGCTCCCGCTGCGCCCGAAGTCCGGGTCGAACGGCCCCGGCACCGACTCCAGCAGGCGGCGCGAGACCAGCGCGTTGCTCGTCGCCGCCGTGGGGAGCGGGGTTCCGGCCGTGGGCTGGTCCTGCGCGAACAGGCCGCTGCGCCCGGCCCAGGCGGGGGCGCCGGGGTCCAGCCGGGGCCGCACGCTCCCCGCCACCGCGTCGGCGGCGAAGCGCGCCTGGGCCCGGAGCAGTTCGCGCAGCCACCCCGGGCGCGCCGTCTCGTCGTCGTCGACGAAGGCGACGAAGGCCGCGCCGCGCTCCAGCGCGTGCGCCACCCCGCGGTTGCGCGCCAGCGAGATGTTGCGCTCGGGCTCGCACAGGTAGTCCACCGCGAACGGCAGCCGCGCTCGCGCCGCGTCCACCACCGGCCGCGCGCTCCCCTCCGCGTCGTTGTCCACCACGCACAGCCGGACGCGCACCTCGTCCGCCAGCTCGAGCGCGCCCAGGCTCTCCAGCAGCGCGGCCAGCCCGTCCGGCCGCCGGAAGGTGGCCACGCAGATCGCGACCTCCACGGGGGGAGACGTTTCCGGGGCGGGCGGAGCCACCGGCCCACTCACCGGCGTGCCCCGGGCGGGAGGCGGTGGAAGGGAGAGACCGCGATCCTCATCTCGCCAGCGCCTGGTGGACGAGCGGAACGAGGCGCGCGCGGATCGCGTCGATGCTGGCCTCGTCGATGAACCAGCGGCGCGCGCGGGCGGCGCGGCAGGCGGCCTCGGCGGGGCGCGCGGCGATCTCGGCGAGCGCGGCGGCCAGCGCGGGCGCGTCGCCGGGGGCGATCAGCCAGCCGCGCTCGCCCTCGCCCAGGATCTCGGGAAGGTCGCCCACCCGGCTGGCGACCACCGGCACCGCCATCGCCATCGCCTCCAGCGCCTTGGCGGGAAGCTGGCCACGGGTGAACGGCTCGTCGCGCTGGGGAACGGGGACGGCGTCGGCGGCGGCGAGAAGCGCGGGCATCTGGTCGTTGCCGATCATCCCCAGCGCGTGGAAGCGCCCGCCCAGCCGCTCGGCCGCGGCGCGCCCTGCGGCGCCGCCCGGCCCGGCCAGCGCCAGGTCCCACCCCGCGGCCTGGGGAAGCGCCAGCGCGTCGAGCAGCGTCGCCCACCCCTTCTGCGGCCGCGCCCGGCCGGCGAAGAGGGCGACGTGGCGGCCCACCGGCAGCCCGAAGCGGAGCCGCAGCTCGTCCTTCGGCGGCAGGTCCGCGCGCGACGGGTCGAAGACGGCGGCGTCGGGCCCGTGGCGGACGAGGACGCCCCCGTGGCGGCGCTGCAGCGCGCGGGTGGAGACGGTGACGGCGGCGGCGCGGCGGGTGAGCGGGTGCGCCAGCCGCGCCTCGAGCCGGTGGGTGTCGGCCAGCCGCTGCAGCACGCCGCGCACCCCGGGCGCGGGGGTGTCCACGCTGTGCGCCGCCCACTCGTCGTCTTCCACGTCCAGCAGCAGCGGGCGTGAACCCCGGCGGGCGGCCAGCGCGGCGGGGAGGAGGGTGGTGAAGAGCGGCTTGCACGCGTACAGCACGTCGCCCGAAGCCATCCGCGCCAGCCGCGGCGCCGCGGCCAGCACGGCGGGAAGGACCGGCGCGCAGCGCAGCGCGCGGACGTCGAAGCGGCCGCGGAAGGGGGCGTAGACATCGTCGCCGGAGAGGAGGAAACCCACCACCTCCACGCGAAAATCGCCCTCCAGCGCCTGGGCCAGGGGCGACGCGCGCACGATCGGGTTGCCGGCCAGGTCGTGCACGAACAGGGTGACGCACGGGCGCGCGGCGCCGCGCGCGCCGGAACCTGAAGCCATGCTCAGCCCAGCGCCCTCCGCGCGGGGCGCTGCGCGCCGCCCTGCGCCGCGGGGTTGCCGCTGGCGGCGTAGAACAGCTCGCGGGTGCTGTCCACGGGCTGCTGGTCCAGGCTGCAGGCGCGCCCGTACGCCGCGGCGCTGCGCGAAAGGGCGCGGTACGCGGCCGGGGCCATGTCCACGCACGCCTGCACCACCGCGCGCATCCCCGCCACGTCGTCGGGGGGGAGGTCCCACCCCGCGTGGTGGGCGGCCAGGCCGCGCCAGGGGGTGCGGTCGCTGGCCAGCACCGGGCACCCCTGCACCAGCGCCTCGAGCACCACGTGCCCGAAGTTCTCGCCCCAGGTGGGGAAGAGGAAGAGGTCGTGCGAGCGGAACACCTCGCCCACCCACTCGTGCGGCACCGGGCCGTGGTAGCGCGCCGACACGTTGGGCGGCAGCCGCTCGATCGCCGCCTGGCAGCGCGCCCAGTAGCGCGGGTCGTCCACGGGTCCGTAGATGTCCAGGCCGACGTCGCCCTTCACCCCGTCCAGGACGGCAAGGGTGCCCAGCAGGTTCTTCTTGGAATCGATCCGCGACACGTACGCCACCCGCAGCGTTCCCGCGGCCTTGGGGCGCGGTGTGGCGGGCGCGGCGGGTGGCGCCTTGACCAGGTCCGGCGCGACCACCACGGTCACCCGGCGCCCCAGGAAGCGGCGGATCTGCCCGGCCTCCTCCTCGTTCGAGGCCTGCCAGGTGATGCCGCGGAACAGGCGTAGCGCGCGGGTCACCGCGATGTACGCCAGCTTCTTGAGCTTGCGGGGCGACGGCAGCCCCCGCACCAGCCGCGCGGGGACCCACCCCGGCCACTCGCCCGTGTCCAGGGCGCCCGGGTGCAGCTCGCCGCGCGGGGCCAGCACCACGGCGTGCCGCGGGATCAGGCGCAGCCGGCGCAGCAGCAGCGGGACCAGGGTGAAGGTGGGGGAGAAGAGGCTGTTCAGGTACAGCACGTCGTGCCCGGCGTCGCGGATCACCCGGCGCATGGCCAGGGCACCCAGCGGCGAGTGGGTCAGGTAGATGGCGCGCCCCTTCCCCACCTGGTGCCAGTGGCCGGGCGTGACCCCGGGGAACGCGATCCGGTCGCCGGCGTCGCGGTCGCGGGTGACGATCTTGAAGGTGAACGGCTCGCCCAGCTGCTCCACGATGTTCTCCACGCTCCGCACCGGCCCGCCCGCCTTGTAGCCGGGAAGGTAGTGGGGGAGGAGGGCCAGGATGGTGATCGGCATCGTTCGGCGGAGCGGGTGGAGCCGGCGGTCTGTGCTCGCGGCATCCCGGGGTGGTGGCGGCGGCGCGCGACCCGGTCTGAACCCCGGCGGGGCCCATGGGTTCCGCTGGGCGCCGGCCGGACGCCTCAGGAGCGGCCGTAGCGGTCTTCCAGGCGGATCACGTCGTCCAGCTCGGGGGTGCTCACCTCCAGGATCACCGAGTCTTCCAGCGCCTCCATGCGGTGCACGTCGCCTGGGCGCACGGTGATGCACTGGCCGGGAAGCATCTCGAAGTCGGTGCCGTTGAAGTGGTACAGCAGGCGGCCGGAGTGCAGGTACATCGTCTCCTGCTTGCGCTCGTGCTTCTGCAGGCTCAGCGCGTGGCCGCGGGTGACCTCGAGGATCTTCCCCGCGTAGCGCTCCTCGTGCGCGTACCACACCTCCCTGCCCCACGGCTTTTCCACGATCCTGGGCTGGACGAGGGGCACCGTCTGCGTGTTCATGCGTTCTGTCGGGGGAAGATCGTGGGCCGCGGGGAACGGATCCCCCGCGGCTTCAAGGACCATGGCGACGGCGAGCGCCGCGGAACGGGGACGCGTTCCGCGGGAGATCGCGCGGCGGCGAGCTGGGAGCGGCGGGCCGCGACGCGGCCGGCCCGAAAGTTAGCGGAGCCGCCGCGCTGGCAGCAACCCCGCGCGCCCCGCCGGCGGCCGGGCGAAGCCGGCCCCGCGGCGCGGCCGGCGGGCAGGAACCGTTGAGGGGGACCCGCGTCATCCCTGCGCGCGGAACCACTCCACGAAGCGCGGGATCCCGTCCTCCACCGGCACCCGCGGCGCGTAGCCCAGCACCCGCCGCGCCCTGGAGACATCGGCGAAGGTGCGCTCCACGTCGCCGGGCTGTGCGGGCTTCCATTCGATTTCCGGGGTGATGCCCATCGCGCTCGAAAGGAGCTCCACCAGGCGCAGCAGGGTGGTGGTCTGGCTCTCGCCCAGGTTGAAGGTGTCGAAGCGCGGCTCGCCGGCGGTGAACGCCAGCGCGGCCTCGGTGCCGTCCACGATGTCGCTGACGTAGGTGTAGTCGCGCCGCGAGGTGCCGTCGCCGAACAGGGTGATCGGCTCGCCGCGGCTCATCCGCCGGGCGAAGGCGTGGATCGCCAGGTCGGGGCGCTGGCGCGGGCCGTAGACGGTGAAGAAGCGCACGCACGCCACCGAGATCCCGTACAGGTGGTGCCAGGCGCGGCAGGCCAGCTCGCCGGCGCGCTTGGTGGCCGCGTACGGCGAGATCGGCTCGTCGGCCGGCTCGCTCTCGGAGAAGGGGACGCGGGCGGCGTTGCCGTACACGCTGCTGCTGGAGCCGAACACGAAGCGTCGGGTGCCCAGCGCGCGCGCCATCTCCAGCACGGCCACGGTGCCGTCCACGTTCACCTGCGAGTAGAGCACGGGGTCCTGCAGCGACGGGCGCACTCCGGCGCGCGCCGCCAGGTGCACCACCGCGTCGGCGCCCTGGCCGCCGGCGGCGCGCACGGCGTCGGTCAGCGGCTCGCGGTCGCGGATGTCGGCCTCCACCAGCCGGAACGCGTCCGAGGCGAGCGCCGCCCGCAGGTTGCGGCGCTTGACGGCGGGATCGTAGAAGGAGTCGAAGTTGTCGATCCCCACCACCTGGTCGCCCCGCGCCAGCAGACGCTCCACCACGTGGCTGCCGATGAACCCGGCCGCCCCCGTCACGATCACCTTCACCGCTGCGCTCCCTGTTGCTTCATCGATGGACAGGCGTCCGTCATCTCCAGATATGGGTGCTGGGGCCGGAACTGCTTGGGGGTCACACGGAGCAGCGGAGAGGAACGGAGCAGCGGAGAACTGCCCAGCCTCCTGCGCCTCCGCCTTCAACCCTCGCACGCCGGCGTCCCGATCGATTTCGGCGGACCGGGGTCCGTGGCGACGGAATGATGACGGAGCCGGCACGGGTCCTTCCGCTGCTCCGTTGCCCTCCGCTCCTCCGTGTGACCTTCAGCAGCATCCGCCGCCCAATGGAGGCCGGGACGCGGACGAACGCTGCGTCCCCCCCCGCGGTCCGCGAAAACGCGAGCGCCGCCCGGCCCGGTGGGGGCGGGGCGGCGCGGCGCCACCAGCCGCGGGACCGTCGCGAGAACCCTACAGCGTGCGCGAGGTGGAGCCCTGGCTCTCCACCAGCGCGTGGAAGTAGGGGATGGTGCGCGCCAGCCCCTCGTCCAGCGTCACCCGCGGCTCCCACCCCAGCACGCCGCGCGCGGCCGAGATGTCGGGGCGGCGCACCTTGGGATCGTCCTCGGGAAGCGGCCGCTGGTCGAGCGGCGAGCGGCTCCCCGTCATCGCGATCACCTTCTCGGCCAGTTCGCGAACGGTGAACTCGTCCGGGTTCCCCACGTTGGTGGGCTCGGCCCGGTCGCTCAGGAAGAGGCGGTAGATCCCCTCCACCAGGTCGTCCACGTAGCAGAACGAGCGCGTCTGGCTCCCGTCGCCGTACACCGACAGCGGCTCGCCGCGCAGCGCCTGCACGATGAAGTTGCTCACCACCCGCCCGTCGCCGGGGCGCATCCGCGGGCCGTAGGTGTTGAAGATGCGCACGATGCGCGTCTCCACCCCGTGGAAGCGGTGGTACGCCATGGTCATCGCCTCGGCGAAGCGCTTGGCCTCGTCGTACACCCCGCGCGGGCCCACCGGGTTCACGTTCCCCCAGTAGCTCTCGGGCTGCGGGTGCACCTGCGGGTCGCCGTACACCTCGCTGGTGGAGGCCAGCAGGAAGCGCGCGCCCTTGGCCTTGGCCAGCCCCAGCGCCTTGTGGGTGCCCAGCGACCCCACCTTCAGCGTCTGGATCGGCTTCTCCAGGTAGTCGACGGGAGACGCGGGGCTGGCGAAGTGCAGCACCCCGTCCACCGGGCCGTCCACGTAGATGAAGTTGGTGACGTCGTGCTGCACGAACAGGAAGTCCGCGCGGCCGATCAGGTGCGCGATGTTGTCGGGGTGGCCGGTGATGAAGTTGTCCATCCCCACCACCTGGTGCCCCTCGGCCAGGAAGCGGTCGGCCAGGTGCGACCCCAGGAAGCCCGCCGCGCCGGTGATCAGGATGCGCATGGGGGCCGCCTCACGACGCCAGCGCCGCGGCCGGCTGCGCCGGCGCGCGCCCCACCGACAGGTAGCGGAAGCCCTGCTCCGCCATCTTCTGCGGGTCCCACAGGTTGCGGCCGTCGAACACCACCGGCTCCTTCAGCAGGCGCCGCATCCGCTCGAAGTCGGGGACCCGGTACGGCGCCCACTCGGTGAGCACCAGGAGCGCGTCGGCGCCCTCCAGGCAGTCGTAGTTGCGCTCGCACAACTCCAGCGCGCCGGTCTCCAGCAGGTCGGCGAAGTAGCGCGGCGCCTCGGGGCGCGCCTCGGGGTCGTGCGCGCGCAGCTTCGCCCCCGCCTGCGCCAGGGCGCGCACGATGGTGAGCGACGGCGCCTCGCGCATGTCGTCGGTCTCGGGCTTGAACGCCAGCCCCCACACCGCGAAGGTGCGCCCCGACAGGTCGGCCCCGTACACCTCGCGCACCCGCGCCGCCAGCACCCGCTTCTGGTCGGCGTTCACCTGCTCCACCCCGTCCAGGATCGACGCGTCGATCCCCGCGGCGCGCAGCGTGTGCACCAGCGCCTTCACGTCCTTGGGAAAGCAGCTCCCGCCGTAGCCGATCCCCGCGAAGAGGAAGGAGGGCCCGATGCGCGCGTCGGAGCCGATCCCCGCGCGCACCAGGTTCACGTCGGCGCCCACCGCCTCGCACAGCCGGGCGATGGTGTTCATGAAGGAGATGCGCGTGGCCAGCATGGCGTTGGCCGCGTACTTGGTGATCTCGGCGCTGGCGATGTCCATGAACAGCACCGGGTTTCCCGTGCGCACGAAGGGCGCGTACAGCTCGGCCAGCCGCTCGCGCGCGTGCTCGCTGTCCACCCCGATCACCACCCGGTCGGGCTTCATGAAGTCCTGGACGGCGGCGCCCTCCTTCAGGAACTCGGGGTTGGAGCAGACGTGGAAGGGGCGCGCGGTGTGGCGCCGGATCGCCTCGCGCACCTTCTGCGCGGTGCCGACCGGCACGGTGCTCTTGGTGATCACGATCTTCTCGGGGCCCTCGGCCGGCATGTTGCGGCCGATGGTCTCGGCCACCGCCAGCACGTGCTGCAGGTCGGCCGAGCCGTCTTCGCCCGGCGGGGTGCCCACCGCGATGAAGATCACCTCGGCGGCGCGCACCGCGGCGGCCACGTCGGTGGTGAAGCGCAGCCGCCCCTCGGCCAGGTTGCGCTCCACCAGCGGCTCCAGCCCCGGCTCGTAGATCGGGATCTCGCCCCGGTTCAGCCGCCCGATCTTGCCGGCGTCGATGTCGGCGCACGCCACCTCGTTGCCGGTCTCGGCCAGGCACGCACCGGCCACCAGCCCCACGTAACCGGTTCCCACCACCGCGATCTGCATACGCCCCGCTCTGGAAGTTTCCCCGCCCCGACCGTGACGACGGCGCCCGGGCGGTTCCCCGGCCGCCGGGGGGGCGGAAGAATAAGCGAAGCTCCAGCGCCACCGCAACCTGCGCGCCCCGCGCGGGTTGCCGCACTCCGGTCAAGGGGGTAGATTGTAGCGTTTTGGCGGGCGCGGCTACGCGCCCGCGCGCTTTCCCACGCGCATCCCCGGTTCCAGTGAAGTCGAAGCTCCACCCGGTCCCCGCGCGCCTGGCGTGGGTGGCCCTGTTCGCCGCGGCGGCGCTCGCGCACGCGGCCCCCGCCGCCGCGCAGACCACGTCTGCCGACTCCGCCGTCGCGCGCTCGCGCCCCCCGGTGCAGGCCGACCCCGCGCGCGAGGACGACGGCCCGCTGCTGGACGCGCCGGTGAGCCGCACCGAGTACCTGCTGGGCCCGGGCGACCGGCTGGGGGTGGCGGTGGTGGGCGAGTTCAACGAGGTCTACACCGTCACGGTGACCCCCGAGGGGTCGGTGCTCCTTCCCGGGATCGGGATCACCCGCGTGCTGGGGCTGAACCTGGAGCAGGCGCAGGACCGTATCGGCACGCTGGTGGCGCGCTTCTACCGCAACGTGGAGGTGCGGGTGGCGCTCACCCGGGTGCGGGTCTTCAACGTGTTCCTGGCCGGCGACGTGGAGAACCCCGGGGTGCGCAAGGCCTCGGCGGCTACGCGCGCCAGCGAGGTGGTGGGCGGGATCGCGGGGGGGGTGCTGCGCCGCGGGATCGTGGTGCGGCGCGCCAACGGCGACAGCCTCACCGTCGACATGGTGCGCTTCCTCCGCGCCGGCGACACGGGGGCCAACCCGTTCCTGCGCGAGGGCGACGCGGTGATCGTGCCGCCGCTGAACCGCTGGGTGAACGTGTACGGCCGCGTGCACTTCACCGGCACCTACGAGTACCGCGACGGCGAAACGCTGGGCAGCCTGCTGGCCTCGGCCGGCGGCTACACCCCCGAGGCCGCCGACACCACGCTGGTGGTGCGCACGGTCAACGGCGAGCACCGGGTGTACCGGCTCTCGCGCAACGATCCGGCGCTGGCCACCTTCCCCGTGCGCCCCTTCGACGCGGTGTACGTGGTGGGGGTGGGCAACTTCAACGTGCAGCCGATCGCGCTGGTGCAGGGTGAGGTCCTCCGCCCCGGCGTCTACCCGATCCGCCCCGACACCACCACCGTGCGCGAGCTGGTGGCCATGGCGGGCGGCTTCACCGGGCGGGCGTCGCTGTCGCAGGCGGTGCTGGACCGCCGGGTGACCGCGGTCGCGCTGGCCGACACCACCGCCGCGGCCGACCAGGACCCGAACTCGGCCGAGCAGCGCACCCGGCGCGCGTTCAACTCCGAGGGCACCTCGCGCGTGGTGGTCGACTTCGAGCGCCTGTTCGGCCCCGGCGGCGAGCGCTTCGACCAGCCGGTGCGCGACGGCGACCGGCTGACGGTGCCCGAGCGCGGCGCCGACGTGAGCGTGCGCGGCGCGGTGGCCACCCCCGGGCTGGTGCCGTTCCAGGAGGGGATGCGGGCCGAGCACTACATCGCGCTGGCCGGGTGGTACTCGCGCCGCGCCGACGTGCGCAACGTGGTGGTGGTGCGCGCCCGCACCGGGGCGCGGCTCACCCCGCGCGAGGTGGGCACGCTGCAGCCGGGCGACGTGATCGTGGTGCCCTACCGCGAGCCGCGCCCCTGGAACGACATCCTTACGCGGGGCCAGCTGGTGGTCACCACCATCACCAGCCTGGTGATCACGGCCATCGCCATCATCGGCCGGAACTGAGGGACGCATGGACAGCAACCGGCAAACCGCCGCCACCGACGAGCCCACGCTGCTGGACGGCGTCGCGGTGCTGCTGCGCTACTGGAAGCGGGTCGCCCTGGCCACGCTGCTCGGCGCGTTGCTGCTGCTGGGCTACGGCCTGCTGCAGCAGCGGCGCTACACCAGCCGCGTGGTGATGGTCCCCTCGAGCGCGGGCGGGGGCGACTCGCGCGCGCAGGCGATCGCCGCGCAGCTGCGCCTGCCCGGGATCGCCGGGATCGGCGGGCAGGGCGGCTCCAGCCAGCTCCTGGTGCAGAGCATCCTGCGCAGCCAGGCGCTGCGCGACTCGGTGTCGGCGCGGGTGCGCGCGCTGCGCGGGAAGGACGCGGTGCCCACGGCGGCGCTCCCCGCGGTGCTGCGCACCGGCCTGGCGGTGGAGAGCGACCCCAACACCCGCTCGGCCTCGGTCACGGTCACCGCGCCCGACCCGCGCCTGGCGGCCGCGGTGGCCGGGCAGGTCCCCGAGGCGGTGAACTCGATCGTGAACGCGCTGGCGGTGGAAACCGCGGTGCGCCGCCGCGAGGGGCTGGACCGGCAGGTGGACGACGCGCGCCGGCAGCTGGCCCAGTCCGAGAACCGGCTGCGCGCCTTCCAGGAGCGCCACGGCATCCCCGACGTGCAGGAGCAGGCGCGGCAGACGGTGGACGCGTCGGCCGAGCTGCGCCAGCAGATCTCGCAGGCCGAGGTGCGGGTCGCCATGCTGGCGCGCACCTCCACCCCCGACAACCCGCAGTACCGCGCGGCGGTGGCCCAGCTCGAAACGCTGCGCGGCCAGCTGTCGCGCATGGGGAGCGAGCGCGGCGACCTGCTGCTTTCCCGGGGCGCGATCCCCGAGATCCGGCTCGAGGCGCAGCGGCTGATGCGCGAGTACACCAAGGACGAGCAGGTGTACCTGGCGGTGACCGCCGAGATGGCCGGGGTGCAGGCCGACGTGGGGCAGGACCTGGCGGTGGTGAGCGTGCTGGACCGTCCCGAGGTCCCCGAGGCCCCGTCGGGCCCGCGGCTGGGGCTGCTGGCGATCGCCGGGGCCATGCTGGGGCTCACCCTGGGGGTGGCGGCGGCCTTCGTCTCGGACTACTTCCGCCGCGCCCGCACCGCGCCGGAGTACCAGGACTTCTTCAGCGAGTGGGACCACGTGCGCGGCGCCGCCCTGCGCGGCCGCGGCGGCAACGGCCGCACCCGCCAGCCGGCCTCCTGAAGCGCCGCGTCGTGGACGCCGCCGGGCCCCTCTCCCGCCCTCCGGCGGGGGAGGGGCGCGCCGTTTCTCCGGGTTCGGCGCCCGACCCTCCCTCCACCAGGACCAGCGTGCAGCAAGCGAACGGGCCGTGGGAAGTGCTCGGCGTGCGCCGGGTGTACGAGAACGACTTCATTCAGGTGGACCACCACGAGGTGATCCAGCCCGACGGCCGTCCGGGGATCTACGGCACGGTCACCGCGCCGCCGGGCGCCTGCGTGCTGCCGCTGGACGACGACGGCAACGTGTACCTGGTGCGGCAGGCGCGCTTCGTGTTGCGGGCCACCAGCCTGGAGGCCCCCGCCGGCGCGGTGGAGCCCGGCGAGGCGCCGCTCGAGGCCGCGCGCCGCGAGCTGCGCGAGGAGATCGGGGTGACCGCCGAGCGCTGGACCGAGCTGGGGATGATCCACCTGGACACCTCGCTGATGTACTCGCCGGTGCACCTGTTCCTGGCGCGCGGCCTGCGCTTCGACGCGCCCGCCCGCGAGGGGAACGAGGCGATCCAGTCCACCCGCTTCCCCTTCGCCGAGGCCGTGGAGCTGGTGATGGCGGGGGAGATCACCCAGGCCGCCAGCTGCGTTCTGCTGCTGAAGAGCCAGGCGCTGCTCGCGGCTGGCGGGTGAGAGCACGAGTGCTGAGTGCTGAGTGCTGAGTGCTGAGTGCTGCGGCCATCGTGAGCGCGGGCGTGGTCGAAAGTCTGGTCGGAGTGTCGCATCGTTCGTATCTGCCGAAACAACGCAGGACAAAACAGCCGGCGGAGACTCATGATCATACGAGATGTGCCTGAATCGTTGACGGAACGGACTGCAAAAATCTCACGCAGAGGTAGCAGAGAAGCAGAGGAAGCAGAGGAATTGTTCTCTGCTTCCTCTGCTTCTCTGCTACCTCTGCGCGAGACAAGCTCTTTGCCCGGCTGTGGTACGAATGCTGAGTGCGGGGTGCGGGGTGCGGCTCTGGACCAACCGTCTGCAGGTGCGCGATGGGACTTTCACGCAAGGGATTCCTGGCTTCGCTGGCCGGCGGCGCGGCAGCGGCCGGGGCGGGGCTGGCCGGCGGGAGCGGCGACGGCCCGCACGGCGCCGCGCAGGGCGCGGATGAGGAGTGCGTGCGCCCGGCGCGCTTCGGCGCGGCGGCCACGGGGCTGGCCGACGACTCGCGCGCGCTGAACGCGGCGATCGACGCGGCGCGCAAGCGCGGCGAGTTCGGCACCGCGGCGGGCGAGGGGCGGCCCGTGTGCATCGGGCCGGGGGTCCACCGGCTGGACGCGCCGCTGAACCTGGTGGGGCGGCAGCACAACCTGCGCGGCGCCGGCGCCTTCCAGACGGTGCTGCGCGCCAGCACCGGCGGAGTGGCGCTGGACATGGCCGCCGCGGGGTTCTCCACCGTGCGCGACCTGCTGCTGGACACGCGCGGCGCGGCCCGGCCCAGCGTGGTGGGGATCCTGCAGGCGCGCGGGCCTGACAAGGGCGTGGCCTCGCACAACCACGTGTACGACAGCGTGGTGTGGCTGGGGCACGCGCCGGGGGCCAACGGCGGGCGCGGGAGCGTGGCGCTCTACAACGTGGGGGCCGAGACCACCACCTACCAGAACGTGGCGTTGCGCGGCGACGTGGGGCTGTACCTGGGCTCCGTGAACGGGTACGGCCTTGCGTCGCCGCACCTGGGGCGGATCGGCAGCGACGTGAGCATGACCGTGGTGTCGGTGCGCGGCACCAGCGAGATCTACGGGATCGCCGGGCCCGCGGTGCGCATCAACGGCGGCGCGCAGATCGACCTGGGCGACGCCGCGCTCACCAGCGACTTCCGCCAAGCGGGGCTGCCGCGGCCGTACCCCTACGCCATCGACGTGATGACGCAGGTGAGCGGGCTGCGCTATTCGGGGAGCGTGGAGGAGTACCCGGGGCTGATGTCGGTGCGCTCGATGATGACGGGGCTCTTCCTGGAGTGCTACGCGGCCCACCAGCCGGGGAAGCACCTCATCTTCCTGGCCGAGGGCGCGGTGCTGGCGGGCGGACGGATCGACGTCGTCCCCAACCCCGGCACCAGCGGCGGCAACCTGATCGTGGCGCAGGCCAACTACGGCTCGCTGGTCGAGGGGATGGACATCACCCTGTACAACCAGGGGATCGACCTCAACTCGAACGGCGTGCTCCGCGGGTGCACCATCCGCTCCACGCGCACCCTGGCCCAGACCAAGGCGGGGATCATCGCCCGGGTGAAGACCGGCAACGTGATCACCGCCACCGACGGCGTGCACATCGACGGCGTGACGCCGTGGTAAGCCCCGCCACCGATCCGAGCGGCCCGGGCAAGACAAAGCGTGACCAGTGCTCACCCGGATCTGGTAGAGATCCAGGGCAGTTCTCCGTCGCTTCCGTTCCTCCGCGATACCGCTTCAAATACAATCTGAGCGCCGCCATCACTGAAAGGCCAAACGGGCACGGAGCAGCGGAGAAGAACGAAGCAGCGGAGTACTTCATCGCAGTTCTCCGCTGCTCCGTTGCTCTCCGCTGCTCCGTGTGACCCAAGACGGAGCCGGTAAAGTCACCGAATTCGCGGATTCGGTATGATATGAGAGACCTTTCCTGCTTCGCTGGCCAACACGAAGATCCCGCCGCGCGGACGGTGCCGCGCGGCGGGATCGTGTCGTTCGGGTCGACCCGGCGACGTGTCAGCCGGAGAGCTGGCCGGCCCGCCCGCCGCGCACGGTCTCGAGGATGCCGGCGGTGTCGATGCGGTACTGCGCGCGCAGGTACGCCTGGTCGCCGCAGATGGAGGTGAAGCAGTCGCGCAGGCCGATGCGGCCGAAGAACTGCGGGCGCTGGTCGGCCTCCATCAGCACCTCGGCCACCGCGCTCCCCAGCCCGCCGATGATGCTGTGCTCCTCCACCGTGAAGATGGCGCCGGTCTCGCGCGCCGCCGCCAGCACCGCTTCCGTGTCCAGCGGCTTGAGGGTGTGCATGCTGATCACCCGCGCCTGCACCCCTTCCTCGGCCAGCACCGCCGCCGCGGCCACCGTGTCGTACAGCTGCCCGCCGGTGGAGACCAGGGTGATGTCGTCGCCCTCGCGCACGGTGATCGCCTTCCCCAGCTCGAAGGCGGGCTCCGACTGATGGACGACCGGCTCGCCGGCGCGGCCCAGGCGCAGGTAGGCGGGGCCTTTGTGCTCGACCAGCGCCTTCACCGCCAGCCGCGTCTCCACCGGGTCGCCCGGCGCGACCACCAGGAGGTTGGGGAGCGCGCGCATCACCGCCAGGTCCTCGGTGGCGTGGTGCGAGGGGCCCAGCGAGCCGTAGCTCATCCCGCCGCCCACGGCGACCACCTTCACGTCGGCGTTGTGGTAGCAGATGTCGTTGCGGATCTGCTCCAGGCAGCGCAGCACGGGGAAGTTGGCGATGGAGTAGGTGAAGACGCACTTCCCGCTCATCGCCATCCCGGCGGCCATCCCGGTCATGTTCTGCTCGGCCACGCCGGCGTTCACGAACTGCCCCGGCAGCTCTTCGCGGTACCGGTTGAAGACGCCGAACCCCAGGTCCCCCGTCATCAGCACGATGCGCGGGTCGTGGCGCGCCAGCTCTTCGAGCGTGTGGATGAAGGCGTCTCTCATGGGCGGGCCGCCTCCAGCTCGGCGCGGGCGGCATCGAGCTCGTCGCCTTTCGCGTTGCGATAGTGCCAGAGCAGCTGGTGCTCCATGAAGCTCACGCCCTTCCCTTTCACGGTGTGCGCGATGACCACGGTGGGCCGCCCCGCCTCGGCGGGGACGGCGTGCAGCGCCTCCCACAGCGCCTCCACGCTGTGCCCGTCCACCTCGCGCACCGCCCAGCGGAAGGCGCGCCACTTGTCGGCGAACGGCTCCAGCTCCATCACCTCGGCCACGCTACCCAGGCTCTGGATCTTGTTGTAGTCCACGATCACGACCAGGTTGTCGAGCCGGTGCTGCGGCGCGAACAGGATCGGCTCCCAGTTGCTCCCCTCGTCGCACTCCCCGTCCGAAAGGAGGCAGAAGACCCGCGTGGAGGTGCCGTCATGCTTGGCCGCCAGCGCCATCCCCGCGGCCACCGGCAGGCCGTGGCCCAGCGAGCCGGTGGAGAGCTCCACCCCGGGCACCGTCTTGGTGACGTGCCCCGCCAGCCGCGAGCCGTTGGCGTAGAAGGTCTCCAGCTCCTGGAGCGGGAAGAAGCCACGCTCGGCCAGCACCGCGTAGACGGCGGCCGCGCCGTGGCCCTTGCTCACCACGAAGCGGTCGCGCGCCGGCCAGTCGGGGCGCGCCGGGTCCACCCGCAGCACGCCGGAGTAGAGGACGGCCAGGATCTCGGCCATCGAGAAGTTGGTGCCCACGTGCGAGCTGCCGGCGCGGCTGGTCATCTCCAGCGTGTGCCGGCGCAGGCGCCAGGCCAGCGCCCGGATCTCGGCGAAGTCCGCCGCCGGAATCGTCGTTTCCCCCATCACAGCACCGCGTACGAGATGTAGGGGTCCCACGGCAGCCGCTGCAGCTCCAGCCGCCCCATCCCCAGCGAGTCGATCAGCGCCAGCGTCTCGCCCGGCCACATCGGGTTGTCGAGCTCGTCGAAGGCGATCACCGCCCCCTTGGGCATGCGGGGGACGAAGTGCTCGATCGCCGCCTTGGTGGGCTCGTACAGGTCCATGTCCAGGAAGAGGAGGCTCACCACCAGGTGGGGATGGGCCTCCAGGAAGGGCGGAATGGTCTGCACCACGTCGCCCTTCACCAGGTGCACCTTGTCGATGTGCCCCAGGAAGCGGTCACGGTCGTACTGCTCCACCAGCGCGGTGAGCTCGTCGTACGAGTCGGCGAAGAGGCCGCCCTCGGTCACCTCGGCCACCGGCGTGGCGTCCCTGTCGCTCACGCTGGGAAAGCCCGCGAAGGTGTCGAAGGCGTAGATGCGGCGGGTGAGGTTCTCGGGCTCGAGCATGGCGCTGAGCTTGGCCCAGCTCATCACCCCGAACCCCTTGAACACCCCGCACTCCACCACCGACCCCTTCACCGGCAGCACCAGCTTGAACACCTCGTACATGGCCAGGAAGCGCTTGAGGTGCTGCCGGCGCACGTACTTGGGAAAGTTCTCCAGCTTGATCTCCACCGGGTCGGGGCACGCCTCGAAGATGCGCGCCACCGCCGGCCCCACCTGCTGCTCGGCCTCGGTCCGGAATTTTTTCATCCACTCCTCGTAACGTCCAGTTCGCTCGCGGCCGCCGCCAGCAGCGCAAGGTCGTCGTCGTCCAGCCGCCATCCCGCCGCGGCGGCGTTCTCTTCCGCCTGCCGCGGCGTCTTGATCCCCGTCAGCACACAGCCGACGCCGGGCTGGTCCAGCAGCCAGCGCACGGCGGTCTGCGCGGGCGTCGTCCCCCGGCGCGCCGCCACCTGGCGCAGCGCGCCCAACATGCGGAGGTTGCGCTCCAGCCGCTCGCCCTGGAAGAGCGCGCTGCGCTGCCGCAGGTCCGTTCCCGCGAACTCGGAGCGGGAGTCGTACTTCCCCGTGAACAGCCCCTGGGCCAGCGAGTTGTACGTCATCACCAGCATCCCGTGCCGCTCGGCGCAGGCGCGGAGCGTGGCCTCGTGCTCGCGGTCGGCCAGGTTGTACGGCACCTGCAGCGACTCGACCCGCATCAACCCCTGCGCCCGCTCCACCATCTCCAGGGTGAAGTTGCACACCCCCAGGTGCAGCACCTTCCCCGCTTCCACCAGCCCGGCGACCGCCTCGAGCGTGGCCTCCAGCGGCGTCGCCGGGTCCGGCCAGTGCAGCTGCAGCAGGTGGATCTGCTCGACGCCCAGCCGGCGCAGGCTTCCCTCCACCGCCCGCGCGATCCACGCGGGGCTCAGGTCGCGCGCCACCGCGCCCCGCTCGTTCCAGCGCACGCCGACCTTGGTCGCCACGACGGCCCCGTCCCCCCGCCCTTCCAGCGCCTGCCGCAGGACTTCCTCGGCGTGGCCCAGGCCGTAGACGTCGGCGGTGTCGAAGAAGGTGACGCCCAGCTCCAGCGCGCGGTGCACGGCGGCGATGCTGGTGGCGTCGTCCACGGCGCCGTAGTCGTGCCCGCCGATGGCCGCGCACCCGAAGCCCACGCGCGACACCTCCAGGCCGGAGCGCCCCAGCGGGGCGTGCTCCATCACCCCGCGTCCGCGCGGCGGGCGTCGCCGGGGCGCGCCTTCCCCACGATCGCCGCGAAGGTGGCCACGATGATGCGCAGGTCCTCGGCGAACGAGCGGTTGCGCACGTACCTCAGCCGCAGCTGGTTCTTCTGCGCCCGGTACTTCGTCACGAACAGGGTGTGCGGGTCCTCGGAGCCCAGCACCTCGTCCAGCGCCACGAAGTGGATCGACGAGTAGTCGGTGATCCCGGGCTTGACGCTGAGGATCGCCTGCTCCTCGGCGTCGTACTCGCGGGTGTGCTCCTCGACCTCGGGGCGCGGGCCCACCAGGCTCATCTCCCCGGAGAGCACGTTCAGCAGCTGCGGCAGCTCGTCGAGCTTGTAGCGCCGCAGGAAGTGGCCGATGCGCGTGATGCGCGGGTCGCCCAGCGCCGTGGTGGTCCCCATCCGCTCCGCGTCCCGCCGCATCGTGCGGAACTTGAGGATGCGGAAGGGCCTCCCCTGGTAGCCGATGCGCTCGCCGCGGTAGAACACCGGCCCCGGCGAGGTGAGCTTGACCGCCGCCGCCACCGCCAGCAGCACCGGCGCAAGGACGATCACCCCGCACCCCGCGGCGGCCAGGTCGAACGCGCGCTTGGCCGCCGGGTACAGCCGCCCCGCGCTCACGGCCGCGCGCCCTGCGCCGGAAGGGCCGCGGGGGACGCGGGGCCGTGCCCGCCGCGCGCCGCCTGCCGGAAGAAGGTGTCGAAGCGCGACGCCGCCACCTCCAGCGAGATCTCGCGCTCGTAGAACGCCCGCCCCCGGGCGCCCATCGCCTCGCGCTCGGCCGGCGAGAGCGCGGCGAAGGCGCGCACCACGCGGGCCAGGTCGTCGGGGTCTTCGGGGGTGAACGCCATCCCCATCCCCGCCTCGCGCGCCAGGTCGGCCCCGCACCCGCGCACGCCCACCAGGAGCGGGCGGCCCGAGGCCAGCGCCACCTGCAGCTTCTGCGGGATGGTGCTGTGCATCAGCGGGATGTCCTTCAGGTGCACCACCATCGCGTCCGACAGCGCGTTGACCGCGTTCATCTGCTCCAGCGGCAGGCGGCCCAGCCAGCGCACGTTCGGCAGCTTCAGCTCGTCGGCCAGCCGCAGGAACTCGGCCTCGCGCGGGCCGCCCCCGGCGATCACGAGCTGCACCCCCTCCAGGTCGCGCAGCCGGTCGGCCGCGTGCAGCAGCGTCTCGACCGACTGCATGGGGCCGATGTTGCCGGCGTAGACCACGTTCAGCTTCCCCGCCATCCCCAGCCGCTCGGCCAGCGCCCGGTCGCGGGGGACGGGGAAGAACTGGGTCTCGTCGGCCCAGTTGTACACCACGTGGACCT
>DASSME010000024.1:0-4080 GCA_035689035.1 Longimicrobium sp.
AGGTCGTACACCTTTTCTGCAATCTTCTCCGACGAGACCGGCTTCCAGCCTCTCGCCGACCACGCCTACACCGCGGCCATCCCCACGATTGAGGGCGGCGGAAAATACACCGCGGTTAGCTCGGCCAATCCGGGCTTTTTCCAAAATCTGTGCTTCGACCGTACCGCGAAGTGAGTGTGGGATGCGTAACCTCTGTTGCGACGAGTGCGGACGCGACGCGCGTAGCACCCGGCCCCCTGCAATCCACTGTTTCTGCGGCGGTGTGTTCGTCGAGCTGAGGACGAGACGAGACAGGCGATGGGATTTCCGCGAGCGCGCGAGCGACGGTCAGCTCACGAAGCGCAGTCATCATCAGAGGCGGCGGTTTTTCGCTTCCTTGAAGGGGCGTGGCGCGTGGAGCTGAGGGGCCGTCGAATCCCGGCGGCGCTTCGGCGCCAGATGCGGCACGAGCCCGCGTTCGAGGAGATGGTGCAGACCTTCGAGCGGGATGGGACGCTGGCCGTGAACGTGGGTGAGCGCTTCGTCGCCACCTGCCAGCGCGATCCGGATACGGGCGACCTGGTCGTGGTAGACCGCCTGGCCGAGCTGCTGACCGATGCGCCCGAGCCGTATTTCTGCGGCCGGTGCGGTGGCGAGAAGGCACCGGAGGCGGAGATGTGCGCCTCCTGCGACGCGGCCGAAACCGCGTTCCGCCGCGGCCGATGGAGCGCGCCGTCGTGACGTTCCGCGTTCCCGCTGCCGGTGAGGAAATCGGTCCGTTCGAGGGCATGCGCATCTGGCGCAATGCCGGAAACGACTTCGTGGTTCTCCACACACACTACACGGCCGATCCCAGCCGGCGCGGCGACTGGAAGTTCCGCGCGTCGAAGAAGTACGGGGGACTGCTGAGCTGGCGGTGGCGGAAGGAACAGGAGGTGGACTTCGAGGCGATGGAAGGCGCGCTCGTCTTCGAGAACTGGAACGACGGCGCGCATCTGATCCGCCCGCGAGCCATCCCCGACCACTGGCCGCGCTGGATTATGATCGATCCGGGTTGGACCAACCCCACGTCGATCCTGTGGGTGGCGATGGACGTGGACACCCCGCCGAACGTGTTCGGCTTTCACCCGGTCCACGTCTACCGCGAGTTCTACAAGCCGCGCCACACGGCGGCCTTCGTGGCGGTGGTGTGCCGCGATTGGTCGCTGATGGGCGATGCGAAGTCGCTGGAATGGGTTGAAGCGATCGTGCTGGACCCGATGGCGAAGCAGGAGCACCAGGGCGCGCAGGACGGCGAGCTGGTCAACGAGGTAGCGGAGTCGTTCCACTCCAAGTTCACGACGAAGCTTGAATCGCTGGGCTGGTCCGTCCCCGTGGACACTGGGAACAACCTGAAAGACGCCGCCATCGAGGAGCTGATTGCCCGGCTGGCGAACTTTTGGGTGCTCAACGACGTGCCGCTCTACGACGACAGCAACCGTTTCCGCGAGCCGACGCTGGACGAGCTGGCGGCTGGCGCCGCCTACGTTGGCCCCACGCTGGTGATTCACGCGGGATGCGTGAATACCGCGAACGAGATGCGGAAGTATCGATTCCGTGACTGGTCCGCGGGCGACGTGGCCGAGCGGCACAACGCGCCGGAGCGGCCGGTGGACAAGGACGATCACTCCGTCACCAACCTCATCCGCTTCATCAATCTCCTTCGGGCCGCACGGGTTGATGGGGGCACCGACCTGTCTGACTTCACGCCCCGCCGTCGGCCGCAGCGCTGGCGGCCGTCAGACGAGGAGATCATGCGCCGCGAGCACGAGAGTGCACCGCAGCGCCACCGTCAGCGGCCGAGGCTTCGGTGAAGCGGAAGTGCACACACTGCTGCGAGCGCATCGCAGCCCCGTATTCGAGTCTTTGCGACGACTGCCACGATCACCTGTGCGCCGTGCGGGATGCGGTCTGCGTCCAATGTGATTTGCGGCGCGCGATCAGCGGCGCGCTGTGCCACAAGTGCGCCTCCGCGGAAGAGGAATGAGCACACCCGCGCATGCCGCCTCCGCGGCGATCCACGCCCGGGAAAGGATGGTGGGCCAACAGGTCGGCAGCTTCGGCCGGTCCTCGTCCCAACCGGCGGTCCGCGATCACCGCAGGCCGCGCTCGGCCGAGGAGGTATCGGGACCGACGAATGGCATCCGCCGCGCGGACGAGACGGCGCGGCGCAACCGGAAACAGGGGGCGCGTTAGCAACGATGGCGTGGGCTATCTTCGGCGGCCTGGCACTCCTCGCCGCAGCCATCTTGTACATCGGGCACGGGTGGCTGGCGCTCGAACGGCAGGACCGGGTGGGGGATGCAGCCGATCCAGAGCTGGACGACGAGGTGATGGAGCGCATCGCCGCGGTGGGTGGCGATGGGGCCGCCCGCGGTGTGCGCGCCGCGGCTTCGCATGCCGCGTGGGAGAAGCGCGCGTGGGAGGGTGAGCAGCGCGCGGATGGCCGCAGCGAGGCGCAGATCGCGCGCGAGCTGGCGGAACGGCCGGTCCTGTTCCGCCTGTGACGGGAGCGGCCGACCGTGCCATGGAAGTCGAGCTGCAGGCCCTCGCCAACCACAGCGGCGCACCGCCGCTCGACGTGGCGATGGCGCAGGCGCAGGACGGTGATCCGCTGGAGTTGGACCTGCTCATGTCCGGCTGGTACGACAACAGCGACATGGGCGAAAGCGTCGGGACCGATGCACGGCACGAGGTGGCGCTGCGCTCGCTCGGCGACCTTCTCGCCCGCATCCGCGAGGCGGCGATCACCCGGAGGTGGGGGACCGACGAGAACACGCTGCTGAACATGGCGATGCGCCACGGCCACCACTACGTCGAGGTGGACCGCGCGCGCCGTGCAGTGGTCGAACGTCCCGCGCCCCGCAACGCCGTCCGCCGGACGGTGCAGAAGTTCGAGCCGTGGTTCCGCCAGCATCACGGGCGTCTCTCCGCCGGGAAGCCGCGATACACGCTCAAGCCATCCTCGCGGCAGCAGACCGACCGCGACGCCGCCACCTTTGCGAAAAAGCTGGCGGGCTGGCTCACACCCACCCTCTTCCCGTTCCGCTACCGCGCGGACCTGTCGCAGTGGAAGCTGCTCGCCGGGAAAGTCGTGTACTTCCTGGGCGTGAAGTGGGTGCCGGACGATGAGTACATGGTGGACCCGGCCACTGGCGAGCCCGTGCTGCGGCCCGAGCTGGATCCGGCCATCCTCCCCCCGCAGGTGTGTTGGTGCGACGACCGCATCCCCCACGTCGAGGACATGCGTTGGTTCGGGCGGGATGTGCACGTGCCGATGCCCGAGGCCATCGCCTCGTATCCGGAGCACGCGGAGCGCCTGATGCCGGTCTCGGTGCTCACCAGCTACGGCCACCAGGTGCTCCGCCGCGTGCAGCGGTTCACCGGCGTGGAAGACCCGTGGGGCGGGAGCGTGGAAGGCGGCGCGGGCGCCCTGGCGGTGGATGAGGAGGAGGAGACCACCATACCCGAGTTCTACCTGCGGCCGGGCGCCACCCTCGCTTGCGGGTTCTTGGACTGGCTCGACCCCGAGGAGCTGGGCGCGCCCGTGGAGGTGATTCGCGCGTCGGACGAGGGCAAGGGGATCGCCGTGGTGCGGTTCCCCGAGGGGCTGAAAGTCTGCTTCACGCCGGACGGATACGTGGTCCGCAGCGAAGGCAATTTCTACGGTACGCTGCCCTTCGTGAGCATGTCTTTCAGTAAGTCGCCGGGCTTCTGGTGCGTGGCTCCCGCCACGCCGATGCGCTCGCTGCAGATCGCGTTTAATTGGGTTTTCAGCATGCGCGAAGCCCACGCGATCAAGACCGGCAACGCGCCGCTGATGCAGCCGCGGGAGGCCCGCATCTCCCGCCGGGGCGGACTCACGAACGCGTTCGCCCGCATCCTGTACCGGGCGAATCGGTTCGGCGCGAAGCCGGAATACCTGTCGCCGCCGCAGATCGGCGTGGACGTGGCCGCGCTGCAGACGTCGCTCGAAATGGCTTGGCAGGATATCGGTGGCATCCACGAGGTGAGCCAGGCCAAGCTCCCCAGCGCGGACCTGTCCGGCGTGACCGTCTCGTT
>DASSME010000025.1:0-2514 GCA_035689035.1 Longimicrobium sp.
GGTGTCGCTCACGTCGGTCTCGCGCCGCGCCTTCCCGCCGCACCCGGGGCACTCCGTCAGGTACCACTCCTCGTGGCGCGCCAGCGGGCTCACCCCGCTCGCGTCCGGCTTGTAGTCGGCGATCACGGGGAGCAGCACCGGGAGCTGGTCCTCGGGCACGGGGACGATCCCGCACTGGTCGCAGTACAGGATGGGGATGGGCGGGCCCCAGTAGCGCTGCCGCGAGATGGTCCAGTCGTGCAGGCGATAGTTCACCCGCGCCTCGGCCAGCCCCTTCTCCGCCAGCCACTCGGTGACCGCCCGCTTCGACTCCTCCACGTCCATCCCGTCGAACTGGCCGCTGTTCACCAGCCTGCCGGGCCCGGTGTACGCCTCCGTCAGCGGCGTGGACGCATCGTCCCCCTCGTCCGCGACGACGCGGACGATGGGGAGGCCGAACTCGGTGGCGAACTCGAAGTCGCGCTCGTCGTGCCCGGGGACGGCCATGATGGCGCCGGTGCCGTACTCCATCAGCACGTAGTCCGCGATCCAGACGGGGATCTCCTGCCCGGTGGCGGGATTGACGGCGCGGGCGCCGGTGTCCACGCCGGTCTTGGTCTTGTCCGTCTTCTTGCGGGTGACCAGGTCCTGCGCGCTGACGTGCCGGCGGTACGCGTCGACGGCGTCACGCCGGTCATCGGTGGTGATGCGCTCCACCAGCGGATGCTCGGGCGCCAGCACCATGTAGGTGGCGCCGAACACCGTGTCCGGCCGCGTGGTGAAGACGCGAATCACCGGCTTCTCGGGGTGCAGCTGCGCCGGCGCGTGGCGGTCCTCGGCCATCTTCGGCCGGGCGATGGGGAACTCGAGCTCGGCGCCCTCGCGCTTGCCGATCCAGTTCTCCTGCGCCTTGCGGGTGGTCTCGCTCCAGTCGATCCACTTCAGGTTTTCCAGCAGCCGCCCGGCGTAGTCGGTGATGCGGAAGAACCACTGGCTCAGGAAGCGCATCTCCACCGGCGTGCCGCAGCGCTCGCACTCGCCGCCGATCACCTGCTCGTTGGCCAGCACGGTCTGGCAGCTGGGGCACCAGTTGACCGGCGCCTCCTTCTTCTCGGCCAGGCCGTGCTTGAACAGCTGCAGGAAGATCCACTGCGTCCAGCGGTAGTACGACGGGTCGGTGGTGTCCACCGTGTGGTCCCAGTCGTACATCAGCCCCACGCGGCGCAGCTGCCGGGTGAAGCGCTCGATGTTGCGCGGGATCAGCTCGCCCGGGTGGATCCCCTGCTTCAGCGCGAAGTTCTCGCTGTGGATGCCGAACGCGTCGAAGCCGATGGGCTCGAACACGCTGAACCCCTGCAGCCGCTTGAAGCGGCCGTAGATGTCGGCGCCCGTGAACGCGTAGATGTTCCCCACGTGCAGCCCCTCGGCCGACGGGTAGGGGAACATCATCAGGTTGTAGAACGGCTTCTCGGCGGCGAGAAGCTCCTGGTCGGTCCACGAGTTGACGCCCTGCTCGTCCCAGCGGGCCTGCCACTTCCGCTCGACCTCGGCGGGATTGTAGCTGTCGGTCTGGTGGTTGTCGCTGCTGCTCATCAGAACGCGATCGGCAAAGATGAAGGCGGGCCGCGGCCCCGGCGCCCAGCGCGCCGGCCGCGGCCCTGCTGCATCCTAATCTATCGCGCGGGGGAAGGGGGGCTCAAGGCCGAGTAGGTGGCCGCGGCGATTCAGGCCGTGCTCTAGGCCGAACATTGCGGCCCGCTCTATGATGCGGAGGCGGCGCGCACAGATGTGGCGCGTCGCGGATTAACGGGCGTCAGCAGCTCGCATCAGCAGCCGGCGCATGCGCACTTGAAGCGTCAGCCGCAGGGCCGGGATGGCACTCCAAATGGAATTTGCAGAGCTATCGGAGCCGACGCACACCGATAGTCCCGTCCACCCCGTCTACCTGCATCCGGTATCCGGCGCCAGAGCGGTAGATCACGACGCGTGGATTGTATTTGTAGGAGTACTTGTACGCGTACGTGGACTGCTGCCATATCTGCCCGTTCTGAAGCTTGAAAATCGTCTCCCCTTCCCATCCTTGGAAGTCCCCGTCTATCCGAGTTTCGATCACCGCAGGTGTCTCAGCGGCGGCAGGTGTGCCGTTACTCACTTGGGTGACTGCCTGAGCAAAGCGGGACAGCCATGCGTTCAAGGCAGCCAGTTCCGCGGGCGTCAGCTTGCTAAGGCCGCTAGCTCGGAACTCAGCGGCGGTCATCAACTCCTCAACTCTAGGGACAGTCGTCGATGCTGTTTGCGCAGCAACGCGAGAACCAGGGCCAATGGTGGCGATCATAGCCACTAGCCCCATAACCGTGAGTCGACCGCGATGCATTCAGGCCCGTGGGGAAAAGGATGAACTGCGGACCTCGTTGGGGTTGTGGCTGTCGGTCTGATGGTTTTCGCTGCTGCTCATCAGAACGCGATCTGCAAAGATGAAGGCGGGCCGCGGCCCCGGCGCCCAGCGCGCCGGCCGCGGCCCTGCTGCATCCTAAT
>DASSME010000026.1:0-26653 GCA_035689035.1 Longimicrobium sp.
CGCCGCCGGCGCGCTCCTGCTCGTTCTCGGCGTCGTCGGGCTGGCCCGGCGCGCCGACTGAGCTGCTACCGGACCAGCTCGGCGAGCATCCCGCGCCAGCCGTCAGTCATCGGCAGCGCGGGCAGCTCGCCGGCCCGGACCCACGCCGCCGCCAGCGTGGTCCCGCCGGCGTCGTGGACCACCGGGTCGCCCGGCCGCGGACACCACGCCTCGAACAGGACGCGCACGGCGTGGAAGTCCTCCAGCCGCCCGCGCGGCGACCGGCCCAGCCAGTGCGCCGAGGAGACTCCGACGGCGGCCAGGCCGGTCACCTGCTGGCCGGTCTCCTCCCACACCTCGCGCACCACCGCGTCGGCCGGGCGCTCGTCCGGCTCGATCATCCCGCCCGGCGTGGACCACACGTCCAGCTCGCGCTGGCGGACCAGGAGCAGCCGCCCGTCCGCGTCGAACAGGTGCGCGCTCACGGAGGGCAGCAGCAGGCGCATCGGGCCCACGTGCTCGCGCAGGGCGCGCAGGTACGGCGACATCGCCATGGGGCGTTGCAGCGGTCAGGGAAGAGATCGGCCGTCCCAACGATGCTCGGGGTCAGCCACGAAGGTGAGCGGGTCGGGTGAGGTTCCGCATCCCACGAGCCAGCCCCCGGGAATCTTCGCGCGAGACAGGCGGACGGGTGTCACGGCGCCGTTGCTCCAGCGAATCTCGCCGGGCAGTTCCACAAAGGTCAGCATGTACGATCCGTCTCCATGAAGGGGGTGCGCCTCTCTCGCCCGAAACGCCGCGTCAATCCTGCTCCAGCTCGTCCACGTCTTCCATCGCCACGTGAGTGCGGGGGATGCGGTCGCGGCGGCTGGTCTCGCTGTAGCGCTCGCCGTGCCAGCGGCCGGTGGTGACCAGGCGCTCTCCGGTGAGGAAGTTCTCGCTGGTCTTCACCACCTCGCCCATCTCCTGCGGGCGGTGATACCTCATCACGTCGCGCCCGATCAGCTCGAAGCGCTGCCGGGCCGCGCTCCAGCGGAAGCGGTGCGTGGCGTCGGTCACGTCGGTCATCCCGTAGTTCTGGTCGAGCACCAGCACGCCGCGGCGCACGTTGATCTGCAGCCCCCACTGCGGCACGTTGGGCTGCAGCAGCCGCGTGGCGATGCCGCCGCGGCGCAGGCGCCCGCCCGGCTGGGCCAGCAGCACCACCAGCGCCTGCGCGCTGGGCGCGGCGCTGACGCCGTCGGGCTCGTACCAGGTGTCTGCGGTGGGGACGATGTGGAGGACGCGGTCGGCCCGCCCGTCGCCGTCCAGGTCGGCGCTCACCTGGTGCGCGATCTTCCACCCGCGGGGGACGAAGTCCTGCACGCGCGCGCCGGTGGCCGGAACGCGACGCGCGTCCAGCGGCGGCGTGTCCTGTTGCGCGCGGGCGGCTGCGGGCGTGGCGAGGGCGCACGCGACGAGAAACGGGGGAAGCAGGTTCCGCGGCAAGCTCCACATCGTTGACCCGGTGGTTCGAGGTTCAGGGAAATAGCATGCCGTGCGATGGAGGTTCTACTTCGGCGTCGTGGTGGGAAGGTTCAGCTCGTCCTTGAGCAGCACGTCGGTGCTCACGTCGAAGCGGCGCGCCACCTTCAGCACCAGCGCCGCGGTGGGAACCTTCTTTCCGCTCTCCAGCTCGCTGATGTACGCGTGCGTGGCATAGCCAAGCTCCGCCGCGAGTTGTTGCAGAGTCAATTCATGCGTGGTGCGGAGGCTTCGCAGCTTTTCGCCGAAGCGTTGCATCACCCCTCCGCTGGCCGGTTGACGAACCGGGCGCGAGTGGGTAGCATTGTCTCTAATGGAGACACGGGCGTGTCGGTATTTGTCTCCGTTGGAGACGGTGCAGTATCCCCTGATCTGCAGGAGGTCCTTGAGGCCAGGAGGTCGGCAGGCAAGCGCATATCGAAAGGGATGAGTCCGCTCGCGGCGAGCCGGTCGTTCGCTGGTTCGCCCTGGCCGCTGATGCAAACCTCGCGGGGAGGGGGAGAATCGATGTCGAACCGTGATGTCGTCAACCGCCCCTCGCCCATGCGGCTGCTGGAGATGCTATCGGACCGGTTCGGCGCCTTCGAGGCCCTCGCGGAATCCTCGATCCAACTCGCGCGCTACGGCAAGGCGGACGAACTCGCAATGGACGTACGCGTCGCTGAGGCGGTGCTGGAGTTCGGCCAGGATCTGCGCGGTGCTTCAGCGGATGCCCTGGAGTGGGCGCGTACGGAAGGCATCCTTCCGCGATTCCAGGCGCTACCACCGTGAGCGGTGGTGCGTGGCTCTCGTCGTGCGGACATGATGTGCACGAAGGGATTCAACCTTTCGTCCGCCACCGGGGCGCGCAAGCGTCTGTGCTCGAGAACGATCGGTCAGAATGGCTCCAGCCCATCGGTCAGGTTCGCGACCAGGTCCCACCGTTCGTCGCGCCCGTCCAGGCCGGGAAAGCCGCCGAAGCGCAGATCGCCAGGCGCAAGACGGCGCGCGGCACCGCCACCGAGGCGGTCACCGCAGCAGGTCGAGCTGGAGATCGGCGCCCTGATGCAGAAGGCTGCTGTCCAGGCGCAGCGGGTCGCGACCGGCACACTCGGTCCGGTTGCGGCGGGGCCGCAGCAGCTCCTCGAGAAGACGAGGATCAAGCACATACAGCAGCTCGCCGCGATGGTGAAGGCCCCGCACCTCGTGGTCACGAAGGCCGCCGCGGAACTGGCGCTGCGACTCGCCCGCTGTGACCGCGAACGCTCCGAGCGACCGCAGGGGCCGGTGAACCCGGATTCCGACCGAAATGCGCACGTTGCGCCCGAAGGCGCAGAGCGTGCCAATTACCGCAGCAGTGGGGACCAATCACTTCCTCAGAAACAAGGGCTTTGACAGTGGCCCCTAGAAATGACTCCGTCGTGAAGACTTCGATCGGATCTGAGACAGACGCGAGGCTCGCCACGATCGTCGCCAAGCTTTCACGTGCATATGGAGATCCTACGCACTACAACAAAACAGAGCCGTTGGCTGAGTTGATTTTTATTATTCTTAGCGCTGCGACGCCGGAGCATTTGTACCGCAGGACGTATGCGGCGCTCCGCCGCCGTTTCCACACTTGGCGGTCACTCGCAAACGCGAGTTCCGAAGAGATTGCGGCTGTGATTTCCACCGGTGGGCTTGGCCGAAAAAAGGCGGAGCAGATTGTGGCGATCCTTAACAAACTACGCGCGACGGATCCGCCGTTTTCTTTGGACTTTCTACGGCAGCTCCCTACGTCCGAAGCGGAGTCTTTCCTCCGCTCCCTCCCCGGGGTTGGAATTAAGACGGCACGGTGTGTACTCATGTATTCGCTCGCTCGGCCTGTCCTTCCCGTGGATACCCACGTGTGGCGAGTATCCGTGAGGCTCGGAATTGTTGAGGGTGAGCCACTGTCACAACCAAGCCCGCGAGAGCAAGCAGTGCTCGAAGCCGTAATCCCTGAACAATTCAGATATTTAGTACACGTCAACATGGTCGCTCATGGCCGCGCAGTGTGTCGCGCCCCACGCCCAGGAGCGCCGAAGCCGCTCTGTCATCAGTGTTGTGTACAGGATCTCTGCCCCTCCGCAACCTACTTCTATCCATAAACGTTGCCAAATCGTGGGCAGTGGTTGTACACTTCTAAGGTGCCATATGTACACTTTGAAGTTGATGCGCACCCGAGAGCAGCGCAGGGATGATGATCCGTGTTCGTTTGGCTGAACTGCTCAAACAACGTGGCCTCTCCCAGCGTGAGCTAGCTCGCCGCTTAGGTACGCACCCGAATGTCGTTTCTCGTATCGTCCGAGAGCAGACAGGGGGAATTTCGTACGAGTTACTGAACGGGCTCTGTCGCGAACTCAGGTGCCGACCAGGCGACCTGTTGACGTACGAAGACGATAGTCAGCTTGCCCTCTTTCAGGAGTAGAGAGACCATGGCCCAGCGAAGGCCGACTGTGGTGGATGTGTTCTGTGGGGCTGGGGGGCTTTCGGAAGGCTTCCGCCGTGCGGGTTGTCGAATCGTTTACGGTTTGGACATAGACCCGCACGCAATGCAGACGTTTCGATTTAATCACCTCAATGAAGTCGCAGAGGACGTTGCCGCCCATATGGGCCGAGCTGTCCCCGAGCGTCAGGCTGTCGCCGCACACATTGTAGCGGTATTGGGTGATGCTCTCGCCAACAATACATTCGAACGCTGGTTGGCCGACCGAATCGACGACCAGCTCGGATCGAGACTCGATGGATTGGCCGACTTAGAGCAACGAGCGGTTCGCCGCGCAGCTAAGCTCCTTGTCACGCGATTTCCGACGACGGATGTATGTCGCATCTCGGCCAAAGAGATACTAAAGGCTACAGGCGTTCGGAAAATTGACATCGTCGTGGGCGGCCCGAATTGCCAAGGTGTAAGCGAACGCGGTCTTCGGGATCCGGATAATCCGAAGAACCAAATGCTTCGCGAGTATTTTCGTCTTGTAGACGAGTTGCGACCTCGCTTCTTCGTGATGGAGAACGTCCCCGGGCTAGCCCACGCGCATAATCTCCGACTCCTCAAAGAGATTTACGGCGCATTCAAGGATATGGGGTACGCCGTTGCGGGAGACGTTCTGCGCGCAGCCGACTACGGGGTTCCGCAACTTCGCTATCGCTTCTTTTTGATTGGAAGCCGGGACGCTGGAATCAACCCACTTTTCCCCGCACCTACCCACGGGGACCCCGATGAACTTGGGTCGCCCGCAAAACTAAACCCGCACGTTACCGTGAGAGAGGCGATTGGGGATCTACCGGTAATCGGCGCTGGAGAAGGGACGGAGGAAGCGCATTATGTCACGCCAACGAGTTTCCTGGGCGAGTACGCACGCAGGCTCCTTGACGATAATAAAACCCTGTATAACCACCGCAGTGCAGCTACGTCGGACGTCAATCTGCGACGGATTGAACATGTGCCCGAGGGAGGCAACTGGAAGGACATCCCGGGGTTTCTCCTCCCTCGGCGGTTTTTTCAGGTACGCCTGACGGATCACAGTACAACCTACGCACGTGTACGGTGGGATTATCCGAGCTACACGATCACCGCGCTTTTTGGAAACGTTACAGCTGGCGCCTTTACACATCCCAGCCAACATCGCGCTCTCTCGGTGCGAGAAGGTGCTCGGTTGCACGGCTACTTCGATTCGTACCGCTTTCTCGGCCCTTTATCGAAGCAGTACCGGCAGATCGGAAACTCGGTTCCTCCGATTCTGGCCGAAGCGATTGCGCGCGCCGTGATGGCGCTCACATCTCGCAAGGCGGGCAAGCCGCGCCGAGGGTATCCCGTGTTGGTGAAGGCTCGGCTTCCCTGGGATCTCGTGCATGGTGCAGAGTCGATCGAGAGTCTGCCTGTGCTGGCTCCCAGATTCAAGCCACTATTCGGTGGGGGAACCAAGAGGCCAGTTGGCTGGCCCGCGGATGTTCCCATCGACAAGAATTACAAGCTCCTCGATCGTGACGCAGCCCTCTGCGGTGCATTTGACGGGGAGTAAGCCGCTCACCATTCGGATCTCCAACAGATTTCGACCTTCCATTCCGATCGGAATGCCGATTGCGGACGGAGGGCAGGCCCTAGCGCAAGGCCTGCCCTCCGCTGTATTTCGGGTATGCGGTCAGTTACGGTCGCTCGGGCATCCGCCGCGCATTTCTTCTGGCGCTTAGTGAAACGCCTGCCGAAGCATTCCCTCCTTCTCCCTAAACCTGCCGTTTACCCCACCGGAAGCGAGTTTCACTCGGCGAACATTCGGTTCACCCAAGACAGCCGCCTGATCTTCATGTAATCGCTGAAGAGGATTAAACGGGACCGAGCAGCACTACCCGCGGGGGATGTAATCGCCACAGAGGTACTAGAAGCGCTGCGAACCGATACTATGCGGCAAACCATGAGGGGTTCCGGAGCAACGATGAGCGAAGCGTCCGCGGAGCGTGAAGCGGAAATGGAGGCGCAACGGGCTGCAAGCGCAGGCGATCCCATCGGGATGCTCCGCGCCCTCGGCAGGAGCCGTTTCTTAGAGAAATTGGAGATTCAGATCGAGCACCAGTTTTGGCGCTTAGACCGGGAAGATGCCCGTTGGGTCGTAGGTAGCGCCGTCGACTCGGTCTTTGACCGGCTGGCAAGGGGTGAGAAGAAGCGTAACATCCTGCCGTATCTTTTGAAGGCCGCACAGAACAAGGCAAAGGATCTGAGCCGCGAACGCGCCCGGCGCGTCTCGTTCGACGAAAAACTCGACGGCGTTGTCGAACTTCCAGAGCCGCTTACTGATGCGGAACGTGAAGAGGCCGAAGCTGCAGCCGACGCGAAGCGCCGCGCGATGTATGCGGTGGTGAAGCGCTTGATTCCCCGAATCCCTCAGAACCGCCCGCGTCAAATCATCTCGATCATCGTCGAGGCTATGGAGAAGGGCGTGCAGGACCTCACGAACGAGGAGGTCGGTGAGATGCTCGGCTTGAAGAAAGGCACGGTCGCGGTCGCCAAGTTCCGGGGACTCGAATACCTCATCGAACTCGCGAAGGAGGAAAAGTTGGTCACCTTTGAATTTACGGTACGCGATCTCGAACTCCCGGATGACGCGGAGGCGATCGCATCGACGGACGAGGAGGACTTGTGAAAACCGAGGCCGGCGCGCCCGATTTGACAGGCGTCGAGATGGTCATCCGACGCGCCTACGAAATTTCGGAAGACATAGGCCATGAAGTAGAACGCCTGGTGGCGCAGGACGTTGGTGAGATGGCCGAAGAGGACGCGCGAGCCCTCTATACCGAGGTGGTGCAGGTGATGAAGCGCGCCGCAATCCGTCGGGGCGACCGACAGACGGCGGAAAAATTAGCTGAAGAAACGGAGGCGATTGTGAACAAGGTGATGCAATCGCGCAGCCGCGCGAGCGGGAAGTCCGTAGCGAGCGAGGTTGATGCTACGGCTCACGGGAACGGTAGTGCGAGGCCGCAGCCGCCTTTGGGTGACGGGACAACCGTCGTTACGCCCCGGCGGGTGTTCCACGGACGCAAGGTGGATCTCTACGAGAGGAAAGTATCCACCAGGGAAATCCAGCTCTGGGCGGAGAATGAGCGACTAGACGTTCATCTGGAGCAGTTCCGTACGCTTCACGGGCGCACTCCTAACAACGACGAGCTCTTCGAACTGTTGTGCGGAACGCTAACCCTCCCAGGGGTTGGGGCAGGCGATGAGCGCCGCTCGCTTGAGGACCCATTCCTGATTAGGGATCTCGCGGACAACATTGCCAAGAACGGTCTGCGCACGCCGCCGATCCTCGACTCCGACGGGGAGACGCTGCTCGACGGGAACCGCCGCGTCACCGCGTGCTACTTCATTCTGACGGACCCAGACTATACCGTCGAACAGAAGAAGCTGGTCGAGGAAATCACGGTTTGGCAGCTTACAGAGCATGCCGACGATGACGACCGAGAGGCCGTTATCGTGGCCCTCAACTTTGAGGACGATTGCAAGGTTCAGTGGCCCGACTACGTGCGCGCGAAGAAGGTCAGGTTCGACTACGACATGATTTGCATGCGTGTCGGGCAGCAGAACCTCGACCAGAAGAGGGAGCGGAAGATCCGCCAAGAACTCGCAAAGAAGTATGCGCTAAAAATGAACCAAGTCGGCATGTTCCTAACAATGACGACTTGGATCCAGAAGTTCGAGACGTATCACATCGACGAACAGGGGCGCGACGAGCACGAGGTAAGGCACCTCGCCAAAAACAAGTTCTCGTACTTCAAGGAGCTGTCCGATATCGACGACGTGCTCCTCGACGACGACGAGTACCGAGATTTGGTATTCGACCTGCTGTTCCAGGGAAAGTTCAAGAATTGGGAATCGGTTCGCCGCCTGCGCTTCCGCGACGACCAGTTGGACCGCGACCTGCGCGTAGCACTCGCGGAGCCCGACTCCTCAGTCGCCAAGAAGAACCTTGGCATTTCGCTGGACGAAGCATATAAGCGCCATCAGGACAGGCGCCCTCCCGTGGGGGTAAATGAGCGAATCGAGAGCTTCGCTGAGTTTGTCGGCAAGTTGCCACCCTCGGCATACCTCGACCCGGACACCGTCACGACGGAACGCCTGCGCTCGTTACGAACGCTGTGCACGATGGTAATCAAGAACGTCGACGAGGCACTGAAGGCGCGCGGCGTCGCATGAGCACAACCCCGCTTGTCGAGGCGCAAGCGATTCCGGCGCGCGCCGAGATTGCCGCCAGCATGGACGCGGTGGTAATCAGCCCGCGGGAAGCTGCCATGGCGACCGCCATCCGCCGTACCCTCACGGCGGCGGGGGCGGCGCCACGAGGAAGTGCAGGTGGATTTAGAATCCTGCCTGACCGATTCGCGCAGTTGCTGGAGGCGTCCGATGCCATCGACATCGCCTGGGCCGTGGGGTCTGAACGATTCGTGCGGAACCGACTTGAGCTGTCCCGCCGGCACGCAACTGCGCTTTCCGCCCTTCGCGCGCTGGTCGCCGGAGGGCGACAGGCGGCGACCGCGACGCTCTGCGACATACAGGGTCTCGAGCAGCTCGACGACCATCAAGTCGTCAATGTCGCCGCAATGACGATCCCCGAAGCACCCGGACTATGTATCCTTGACGAGCAGGGAACCGGAAAGACCGTGGTCACCATCTATGGCTTCGATGCTCTGGTGGCGCGGAAAGAGGTCGATTTCCTTCTCATTCTCGCGCCGAAGTCCATGGTGCCCGAGTGGATCTGCGACTTCGAGCGCTTCAAGGGGGATCTATACGACCTCGGAGCCATGGTGGGTGACCGGCGTGAGAAACGAGCGGCGTTGGCGGCGCGGAAGGACGTCCTTGTAACGAACTACGAAACCGCCGTAAGCATGGAGGCCGAACTTTCCGCCCACCTCCGCCAGCACCGAGGACGCGCTATGCTGGTTGTAGACGAGTCGTTCTTCGCCAAGAACTTCGACGCGGCACGCACGCGCGCCATCCGACGCCTGCGCGAAGAATGCGACCGTGCGTACGTGCTCTGCGGAACGCCTGCACCGAACAGGCCTCATGACGTCGTCGAGCAGTTTAACATCGTCGATTTCGGAGCCACATTCGGCGGGGTAAAAATTCCCGAGGACCGCGCCGCCGCGCTGCCAGTGATCCGCCAGGCGATGGAAGCCCGGGGGCTATACGTGCGTCACCGGAAGCAGGACGTACTACCGGACCTCCCGCAACGACGGTACACACGTGTACCTCTCGCGCTTCGGCCGGAGCAGCGCCGGGCGTATGAGGCCGCTCTACAGAATCTCATTTTGGACCTTCGTAGCACGGACGATCGCGAGTTTGCCCGCCGCATTCCTTCGATCCTCGCACGGCATAGTGCCTTGCTACAGATCTGTGCGTCGCCAGCGTCGGTTATCCCCGGATATTCGGAGATACCCGCAAAGCTGTTGGCACTCGACGAAATTCTGGAAGACGCGATCGTCCGTGGCGGCGAGAAAGTGGTGGTGTGGTCGTTTTTTACCGACTCGATAGACGCAATTGTTCAGAGGTACGAACGTTTTTTCCCCGCTCGCTATGACGGACAGGTCACGGACGTGCGCGCGCGGCGAGAGGCGGTTCGCCGGTTTCAGGAGGACGACTCGACAATGTTGTTCGTGGCAAATCCCGCTGCGGCTGGAGCAGGCTTAACGCTCCACCGGGCCCGGATCGCTGTTTACGAATCCCTCTCGATAAACACGGCTCACTTTCTCCAGAGCCTCGACCGCATTCACCGCCGCGGCCAGCGCCGCGATGTCGATTATATCTTCCTCGTCTGCGAGGGCAGCATCGAAATCCAAGAATACGAACGAATCGCGACCAAGGAAGCGGCGGCCCGGGACCTCCTTTCCGATGGGGGCGCAACACCGCCCACCCGCGAGGTGCTCCTCCGCGAAGCTCTCGACCTCCACCGCCTGATCAACGAGGTGCCGCTGCCGTAAACAGGTTGCTTGCGCGATTCGCCAGCCGCGGCGGCCACGTAGTCATCCCGCCGGAAGACGTGGCTGTGGGGTTCCGGTAGCCAGCGGTGGAGAACCAGGAGGGTTACATTGCTCGCACTCGGCGGGCATTCCGGTCGGAATGCGAGAAGCGCGAAGAGGGGGGCGTCTTCCCACCCGGAAGGCGGCCCCGTTCCGCGATCCCGTCCGTCACTCCCCTCGCTGGGATTCCCCTAGCTTCGCATGTCCAGCCCGCGGGTCCAGCGGCGGCGTGTCCTGTTGCGCGCGGGCGGGGAGGGCGACGCAGGCGAGCACCAGCACCGGCAGCAGGGAGCGGATGGCGTTGGGCATCGGGCGATGTCTCCGAGTCGTGGGGTCAGGGCAGGTGGGGTGGGCGGCAGGGCGATTGAAATCGCTGCAACGACTACACGAAGTCCGCCTTCGCGCCGCCTTCGCGGACTACCGGCCGGCGTGCGCGGCGCGGCATCGGTGCGCGGCACCGGGATCGATCCCGGCGGCCGGCGGACGTGCACGGAAGGGATCTCAAGCTCACGCCCGCCGCCGGGGTGCGCAAGCGTCTGCCGGGCGGCGAGGGACGGATCAGAAGGGCTCCAGCCCCTCGGCGAGGCTGGCGGCCAGCTCCCAGCGTTCCGCCCGCCCATCCAGGCCGGGAAAGCCGCCCCAGCGCAGGATCGCCAGGCGCAGGTAGGGGACGAAGTCGAGCCCGTGGCGCTCGTTCAGCAGCGCGAAGTCGGCGCCGGGGTCGGGAAGGTACAGGCCGTACGCCTCGCCGCCGCTGGTGTTGTCCTTGTGCAGGTAGTCCGGCGCCAGCGGGGCTGCGAAGCGCCCCTGGCGGTCCGGATCGTCGTCATCGTCTCCCCAGCCGTCGTCTGCCTCCCAGTCGTCCAGCTCCGTGAGCGGGCCCTCGGGCGGATCCACCACCAGCGGGTCGAGCAGCTCCGGCGCGGACGGGTAGCGGGCCACGAGATCGACCGAGCCCACCTCGTTCCAGAACGCCTCCAGCGACAGCGGGAGCGGACCGGTGCGTTCGTCGAGCGCCGCGGCGTCGGTGCGCGTGGCGGCGGAGGGCGGCGTGAGCGGCCCCAGCGTGTACGAGGGGAGGGTGCCGTCGGGGTAGACGCCGAACTCGGCGCCCGCGGCTTCCAGCTTCGCCACGATCCGCTCGAGGTTGCGGCGCACCCGGCGCATCGTCTCGGCCGCGACGGCGCGCGCGTCCACCCGCACCGGCTCGCGGCGCACGTCCGCGCCCAGCGCGCGCAGCTCGGCCCACACCTGCTCGTGCTCGCCGGCCAGGTAGCGTTCGAGGTAGCTCATCGGTCGAGAAGAGGTACGGGGGTCGGCCTCGCGCGGTTGGCGAGGCCTCCCGTGGTCGTCGCCGCGGTTTCGGCCGCCGGTGCGCGAGCCCGCGCCTCCAGCCACGGTGCCGCGAAGCGGTGGCACCACCCGGGGCCGATCGGCCCGGCACCCCAACCTCATCTCTCCGCGGCCGCTCCGCCAGACCGGACGCCGCCGCTGCTGAAACCCTGCCGCCGAAACGCCCGTAACGGGAAACAGGTGTTGTGTTCCGCACGATGGTGCGGAGCCGCTCAAGCTCCGGGCTCCTCCGCGGCACCGCGGAGCGACGCCCGCCTCCAGGCAGTTTCGCCGGGCCGGTCTTCCTGATCCAGGCTCCCCGATCCCCACCGCCGCGCACGCGCCACCGCGCCTGCGCACGCTCTCCCGCGTGCCCATGCTGACCGTTTTCGATCTTACCAAGACGTATCCCAACGGCACCCGTGCGCTGCGCGGGGTGAGCCTGACCATCGGCCGCGGGCTGTTCGGGCTGCTGGGGCCCAACGGGGCGGGGAAGAGCACGCTGATGCGCACCCTGGCCACGCTGCAGGAGCCGGACGGCGGCTCGATCGAATTCGACGGGCTGGACGTGCTGCGCGACCCGGAGGCGCACCGGCGGCACCTGGGCTACCTGCCGCAGGACTTCGGCGTGTGGCCGGGCGTCTCCGCCAGCGACCTGCTGGACCATCTCGCCGTGCTGAAGGGGGTGGCGGACCGGCGCGCCCGGCGCGAGCAGGTGGCGGCGCTGCTGCACCAGACCAACCTGTGGGCGCATCGCAAGAAGGCGGTGAGCGGCTACAGCGGCGGGATGCGCCAGCGCTTCGGGATCGCGCAGGCGCTGCTCGGAGATCCCAAGCTGATCATCGTGGACGAGCCCACCGCCGGGCTGGACCCCGAGGAGCGCAACCGCTTCCACAACCTGCTGGCCGAAGTGAGCGAGCAGATCGTGGTCATCCTCTCCACCCACATCGTCGAAGACGTGCGCCAGCTCTGCCCGCGCATGGCGATCCTGGCCGACGGCCGCGTGCTGCGCGACGGCGCGCCGCGGACGCTGGTGGCAGAGCTGGGCGGCCGCGTGTGGAGCAAGATGGTGGACAAAAAGGACATACGCACGTACCGCTCGTCGCTCGACGTGCTCTCCACGCAGCTCTTCGAGGGGAAGACGCGGCTGCACGTCCTCGCCGACGACCGGCCGGACAGCGGGTTCGACGCCGTCGATCCGGACCTGGAGGACGTGTACTTCTCCGTCCTTTCCACCCGCGCGGCGGGGTGACCATGCTGGGACACCTGATCGCCTTCGAATGGCGCTACCAGACGCGCCAGGTGGTGTTCGCCGCCGCGGCCGCCGCGTTCGCGCTGATGGGCGGCGCGCTGGTGGCCACGGGCTACGGCCCGCCCAGCGTGAACGTCAACTCGCCGTTCGTGATCATGCAGTCCGTGGGGCTGCTCTCGCTGCCGGCCATCTTCGTGCTCACCGTCTTCTGCAGCGGCGCCGTGCAGCGCGACACCGAGCACCGCTTCGCCGAGATCGTGTTCGGCACGCCGGTGGGGAAGACGCGCTACCTGTTCGGCCGCTTCGCCGGCGCGCTCCTGGTCAGCGCCACCGTGTTCGCCTTCGCCGCGCTGGGGATGCTCGTCGCGCCGCACCTCGTCGTCGTGGACCCCGAGCGGCTGGGGCGGACGGACGTGGCCGCGTACGCCTGGGCGCTGCTGGTGATCGGGGTGCCGAACCTGGTGTTCGCGGGCGCGCTGGTCTTCGCCGTGGCCGCGCTGACGCGGAACACGCTCGCCACGTACGTGGGCGCCGTCTTCCTGTACGCGCTGTACTTCGTCTGCGCGGTGCTGATCGGGTCGCCGCTGATGGCGGGCGCGGCGCCGGCCGGGGCCCACGCGCTGGCGCGGGCGGCGCTGATCGACCCGTTCGGCCTGAGCGCGCTGGTGGAGCAGACGCGCTACTGGACGCCGGAGATGCGCAACCTCCGCCATCCCGCGCTCGCCGGCCACCTGCTGCTGAACCGCGCGCTCTGGCTGGCCGTCAGCGCGGCGGTGATGGCCCTGGTGCACCGCCGCTTCGCGCTGCGCGTGGGCCCCGCCGCGAAACCGGCCCGGCAAACGGCGTCGGCGGATGAGGATGCGCCCGCGTCCGTCGCGCCGTACCGCCCTGTCGAAGTCGGTGGACGCGGGGCGCGGCGGCGCGCGCTGGCGTCGGCCACGCGGCTGCAGATGGCGTGCGTGCTGCGCAGCTGGCCGTTCCGCGCGCTGATGGCGCTGTGGATCGTGGTGGCCTGGGCCAACCTCTCCGGCGGCGAGGCGGCGGAGTACGGCACGCGCCTCTATCCCACCACCGGGCTGCTGCTGGACCTGCTGCGGCCGATGCTCTCGGAGCTCGGCACCGTGGTCCTGGTCTACTTCGCCGCGGAACTGGTGTGGCGCGACCGCGCGGCGCACCTCGCCGAGATCCTGGACGCGACGCCGGCTCCGAACGCCGCCTTCTACCTTTCCCGCCTGGCCACCCTGGTCCTGACCGCCGCGCTGATGACGGCGCTGTCGATGCTGGTCGCCGTCGCGTTCCAGCTCTCGCGCGGCTATCCGCACGCCGACCTCGGGCTGAACCTCTCGTTCTTCGCTTCGGCCGCGCTGCCGCTGGCGCTGTTCGCCGTGGCCGCGCTGCTGGCGCAGACGGTGAGCCCCAACCGCTACGTCGGCATGCTGCTGTCGCTGGCGGTCGCGTTCGTTGCGCTGCGCGGCGAGGCGATGGGGCTGGAGCACGGGCTGCTGCGTTTCGCTTCGGGCCCCCAGGCGCAGCACTCGGACTTCGGCGGGGCGAGCCAGGTCGCAACATCTTTCCGCTGGCTGATGCTGTACTGGGCCGCGTTCGCGGCGCTGCTCGCCTTCGGCACCGTGGGCGCGTGGCGGCGCGGGACGGCGGCGTCGCCGTGGGGCCGGCTGGTCGCGCTGCCGCGGCGGCTGGGGCGGCGGGGGATGCTCGGCGCGGCGGCGTGCGCGGCGCTGGCGGTGGCGACGGGCGGCTTCGTCTACTACAACGCCGACGTCCTCAACCACTACGGGGCGCGGGACGACGTGGCCGCCTGGCGCGCCGGCTACGAGCGCCGCTACCGCTTCATCGCCACGTTGCCGCAGCCCGCGGTGGTGGACGTGCGGACGGCGGTGGACCTGTATCCCTCCGAGCGCCGCTACCGCCTTGCCGCCCGCCTGCTGCTGCAGAACCGCACCGGGCGGCCCATGGACACCGTGTGGGTCGCCGTTCCGCGCGAGGTCCGCGGCGCACGGGTGTCCGTGGACGGAGCGGACCGCGTGGCGCTGGACGAGCGCTACGGGATGCACGGCTTCCACATGCGCACGCCGCTGGCGCCGGGCGCGCGGACCGCGGTGACGTACCGCGCGGACGTTCGCCAGCGCGGGATCCGCGTGGCGGACTTCGACCTGTCGGTGGTGGAGAACGGCTCGTTCCTCACCCACCGCGGCGCGCTGCCGTCGTTCGGCTATCGCGCGGGCTACGAGCTGGCGGACCCGGCCGAGCGCCGGCGCCACGGTCTCCCGTTGCGCGAGGAGACGGAGCGCGGCGGGATGGCCGAGTCGCTGGACGACGGAGCGCAGGGCCGCGCCACGTTCGAGACCACGGTGTCGACCGAGGCGGACCAGGTGGTGGTGGCGCCCGGCGAGGCGCGCGGCTCGTGGATGCGCGGCGGGCGGCGCTACTTCCGCTACGCCGCCGACCGGCCCGTCAGCAACCAGTTCGCCTACGCGTCGGCGCGCTACGTGGTGAGGCGGGTGACGCACGGCGGCGTGACGGTGGAGATCTACCATCATCCGTCGCACGCCGTGAACGTCGGCCAGATGCTGCGCGCGGCCACGGTGTCGCTGGACGAGTTCGGCCGCGCGTTCGGGCCGTATCCGCACCGCACGCTGCGCATCGTGGAGGTGCCGCCGTACTGGGGGTTCGGGGCCGTCGCGCTCCCGGGCACCATCTTCGTCAGCGAGCACCGCGGCTTCCTGACCGACGCGCGCGACAGCGCCGACCTGGACCTGGTGACGCGGCGCGTGGCGCACGAGGTGGGGCACCAGTGGTGGCCGCACCAGGTGAACCCCGGCGACGGCCCTGGCGCCACCTTCGTCAACGAGTCGCTGGCCAAGTACGCCGAGCAGATGGTGCTGCGCCGCCTTCGCGGCGACGCCCAGGTCACCCGGCTGATGGAGTTCGACCTGGAGCGCTACCTGCTGGGCCGCGCGCAGGAGAAGGACCCCGAGCGCCCGCTGAGCCGCGTGACGGACCAGGCGTGGCTCTACTACGGCAAGGGCGCCGTGGTGATGAACGCGCTGCGGGACCTGCTGGGCGAGGATGCGCTGAATCGCGCGCTCCGCCGCTTCGTCACGGAGCACGCGTACCCGCACCCGTCGCCGTCCAGCGACGATCTCATTGCCGCGATCGAGGCCGAGGCGCGCCCCGCGGACCGCCCGCTGATCGAGCAGTGGACGCGCGAGGTGGTGATGTACGACCTGGCCGTCGACTCCGCGTCCGCCCAGCGCCTCCCCGACGGCCGCTACCGCGTCACCGCCCGCCTCCGCGCCGCGAAGATCGCCCGCCGCGCCGCCGCCGACGTCCCGCTCCCCTTCGACGAGCTGCTCGACCTCGCCATCCTCGCGGACGGCGAGTCGTCGTCATCTCCCACGCCGATGTACACCGCGAAGCACCGCATCCGCGGCGGCGTGACGGAGGTGACCGTCATCGTTCCCCGCCGCCCGTCATCGATCTCCATCGACCCCTACGTCCACCGCATCGAAGCCGAGCGCGCGGACAACTTGCGGGCGGTGGGGCAGGGCGGGCGCTGAACGTCCGAACGCCGCGGTTTCGCCGCGGCGTTCGGGGGGAGATGACCCACCTCGTGGCGCGCCGGCCGTGTTCCGCGCGGCTCAGACGACGGCGCTCTCCAGCGCGCGAACGTCCACGAAGAGCTTATGGATGTATTTGCCGAGGCGATGCCGGCCAAGGCCCAGGTAGCCCTCCACCACCTTGATGGCGCCCATCCACTCCGCGACTTCGCTGGGGCCGCCGACGTCACGTGCATTCACGAAGTACACGTACACCAGGTGAGCGGGTAGCCCGTTCAGCTCGCGGAGCAGGTACAGGTGCGCCAGTCGGTTCGTGTACTGGTAGAACGCCCCCGACCAGTCCACGTAGTCCAGGCTGCGCGGGGCGAGTGCCTGCTGCGTCATTCGAAGCGCCGCGTTGATCTGGTCCATGCTGTCGCCAGCCGCGCGTGAGCGCCCGGAGATGATCTCGGGGATGTGGGCCTTGGCTTCCACCAGCAGCAGGTCGCCGCGCGTGGTCCGGGCCAGGCCGTCCCACATCGGGCCGCGCGTGGGCCAGAAGTCGTTCAGCGACCGTCGGGTGAGCTTGCATCCCAGCAGGTCCAGGAAGGCGCCGTCGCGGTACTCGAGGTAGCCGTTTTCCGCCCGCGGCGACCGCCACTCGATGTGGTGCTCGGGCTCCAGCGCCAGGGCGTGCCTCAGCGGATCGTCGAGGGTGTGCGGCGCGTGGTTCACGGCCACCTGCAGCCAGCGCTGGCTCCCGCGTCTGGTCAGTTCGGTCAGCATGATGAGGTCCGGGTTTGATGGATCGCCAGGAGATTCGGCCGGGTCACTCCGTCACGTTCGCCGCGCCAGTCACGTCTTCGCCGGCGACCAGGCGGAGCTCGGTGTGGCCGCCGGCGGTGCGGCTTTCGAGGTAGGGGCGGTACTCGTCGCTGTGGTAGAACGCAAGCGCCGCCTCGCGGCTGGGCCACTCGATCAGCAGCTGGATCTGCGGCGCGGGCCGGCCGCCTTCCAGCTTCTCGATCCTGGGCGTGCGGGCCAGGTACCGCCCGCCGGCCGCCTCGATCATCCGCGTCACGTTCTGTACGTACGGCCCCATCCAACTCGGGTCGGTGATCTGCATCTCCGCGACCACGTAGTACTTCACGTCTGCCTCCGCGGGGGGGCGAGGGTAGGATCAGGTGGAGCGGCCGCAACCTCGGACGCTCCGGTGCAGGTGGGAGCAGGGCGAATGAATTCGCTGCAACAACCACACGAAGTCCGCCTGCGCGGACTACCGGATTGCTCCAGTCGACACCAGGGTGCGCGGAAGAAGTCTCGCACCCGGCGCCGTTGGAGCCTCGCGCGGTTTGCGAGGCTTCTCGTGGTCGTTGCTGCGGCTTCAGCCGCCGGTGAGCGAGACCCCGGGTGCGTTCCATCCCCCCTCGAATTCACGTGCCTGAGATGTGGGTCGGTGCCGGCCTCGGCGCGCCGGCGCGAAGCCCACGGGGTGCTCGTTCAGGTCGGCGGCGGATGTGATGAAGGGCTCGGTCACGCCGTTGTACACCACCACGAACCAGCTTCGCTCGACGTCTTTCCAGCCGAACGGCCGGATCCTGCCGCGCACGCCGAATCGCGCTTCGCCGCGCCGCACGAACGCATGGGCGACGCCCAGGCTGTCCAGCAACGCCAGGGCCTGGGCCTGATACCACATCGCGTCGTCGGCCGTGGTGTAGAACGCGTCGTCGCCCAACTCCGCGTGCAGCCGCGCGACCTCGGCCGAGTCCGGCTGCACGAAGAGCACGACGGGCGACGTGTACGTCACGAGCCGGGGCCGAGCGGGGGCGGTGTCCGCCGGCTGCGTGCACGCGGCGACGGCCGCGGCGAGCGGGGCGAGGTGACGGAGACGGAGGCGCATGGCGCGGCGGCTCACACCTGGTGAAGCTGGATCCCGGGCGGCGGCGATGCGCATCGGGTCGTCAGCTGTCCAGTATAGCGTCGACATTCCCGAACCGGCCAGAACGACCGCGGCCCCGGGATTTCACCACCCGGGGCCGTTCCGCTACTTCTTGGGAGGATTGTTGCCTCTCCCCTTGCCCGAGTCCTCGCCGGTGGTACTCGGACCGTTCGGGGGACGCGGCTTGTCTGCACCCATGGCACAATCTCCTGAGTCTGGGTTCCTGTCCGCGCTGTCGCTGACAACAGGTTGCGACGGCGGGCGGGCGTCCAATGATGGGCCGCCGGGGAATTTATCCAGCACGGAACGGGCCACTTTTGGTCGTTCACACAGGACACTTGCGGGGCAGGGTACGACCGAGTAGTTTCGCGCGGACCGAAGAAGGGCCGAAGCATCACCTCGAACCGTTGGGAGGTCTGCCGTGTCCACATCCGCCCCCGCCGCCGCGTTCATCACGCCCGAAGCAATGCTCCAGCACTGGCAGGGCCACCGCCGCCTGACCCGCAAGGTGATCGAGGCGTTCCCCGAAGACCAGCTCTTCACCTTCAGCATCGGCGGGATGCGGCCGTTCGGCGAGCTGGCGCTGGAGCTGGTGAGCATGGCCGAGCCGATGGCGCGCGGCGTGGCCACCGGCGACTGGAACACCTCGTTCGATCGTGAGACCGCGCCGAAGGACGAGATCCTGCGCCGCTGGGACGCGAGCACCGAGCAGATCAACCAGCTCTGGGCGCAGATCCCGCCCGAGAAGTTCCACGAGCAGATGACGGCGTTCGGCCAGTACCCCGGCGTGGCGCACGACCTGGTCCTGTACGTGATCGACAACGAGATCCACCACCGCGGGCAGGGCTACGTCTACCTGCGCGCCCTGGGCATCGAGCCGCCGCCGTTCTGGGAGCGGTAGGACGGCACAGGGTGCGGGAGTGCGCAAGTGCGTGAGTGCGTTTGACTCCGCGCCGGCGCATTGCCGGCACGGAGAACGAGAGGACCGCCGGGGGCGCATCAGCCCCCGGGCGGTCCTTCGTATCTCGCTGCGGTCAGGGCGGGCGAATGAATTCGCAGCAACAGCTACACGAAGTCCGCCTGCGCGGAGTACCGGCGGTTGCGCAGCCGATGGTCCGGAGCGCGGAGGCGGGCTCGGCCAGGTCAAGCCGTCGACCGTGGATCCCCGCTCAGGAAACGTTGCCCTGGTCGAGCGAGCGGCCGCAGTTGTCGCAACGGAACAGGAAGATCTTCATGTCGCATCGCTGGCAGCGAAGCGTGCTCCCCTGCCAGCCAATCGCGCCGCCGCAGCTCGACTGGTAGTTGTGGCGCAGCGGCGACTCGGTGTGGCCGCACTTCGGGCATTCGAGTGTCGCACTGGATGGCATGCGGGCCTCGGGAGGAAAGGGTGAATCAAAGCATCGCATGAGGGACCGTCGCGTCCGGCCGATTTCCCAGGCGGATTGATCCACTCACGAGACGCCCGTTCCTATCCCCCGGAATGCGAGCCCAGCGAGTCGATCCAGGTGCGCGTGGTGTCGCCGACTTCATCCATCACCTCGGCGTCGGTGCGGCCGCTGGACTTGAGCACGTGGAAGGAGTGGTCGGCGCCCTCGAGCCAGTGCATGGTCCAGTTGGGGCCCACGGTCTTCAGCACCTTCTCCATCAGGTCGGGGCGGCAGAGCTCGTCGCGGGTGCCGTTGAAGCAGAGCACGGGGATGCGGATCGACGGCAGGTGCGCGTCGCGGAGCTTTTCCGGCTGACCGGCGGGGTGGAGCGGGTAGGCCAGCAGCAGGAGCCCGTCCGCCGCGAAGCCGTCCGCCGCCAGCATCGACGCCGCGCGACCGCCCATCGAGCGGCCGCCGATCAGCAGCAGGTCCGGCCGCAGCTCGTCACGGGCACGCTGGGCCACGGCGGCCACGGTGTCCATCAGCCGCGGCATGGGGTCCGGCCGGCCGCCGCCCTTCTCCTTGTACAGGAAGTTGAAGCGCACCACGTCGACCTGGCGGCGGACCAGCGCGTCGCGCACCGCCAGCATCGAGCGGTCTTCGCGGTTGCCGCCCGCGCCGTGCGCGCAGACGAACACCACGCGCGCCCCGTCGGGCGAGGCGATGTCGTGCACCGCCACGGTCTGCGCGTCGCCCACGGCCACGGGCCAGCTGGCGCCCTTCGGGTCCGTCATCCTCGGCCTCCTGTCGCTCGGGGTGCGGGCGGGGTCAGCCGCCGGATCTCACCACCACCACCTGGCCCCACGGATACGCGATCACGGTGTCGGGCCGGCCGGCGAAGTACGTCTCGAAGGCGCGGCGCACGCCCGGGTCCTGGTAATCGTCGCCCACGATGATCCCGCCCGCCAGCAGGCGCGGGTGGAAGAACTCCAGCGCGTCGCGCGTGCTGGGCTCCAGGTCCAGGTCGAGGTGGACGAAGGAGAAGCGCTCGTCCTCCAACCCCCAGGCGGACTCGGGGAAGACGCCGGGGTGGAAGTGGACGCCCGCGAACGGCTCGAGCAGCCGCTCCACCGGCTCACGCCGCGCATGCACCGCGCCGAAGTGCCGGCGCAGCTCAGCCGCGCGCGGGGCCGTGGTGTCCGACGCGGGCGTCTGCAGCGCTTCCCACACGTCGAACAGGCGCAGCGGCGCATCGCCCTTGGCCAGGCCGATCAGCCGCGCGCTCGCCCCGGCGAACACCCCCGCCTCGGCCATGCACCCGCCCAGCCGCGCGGCCGCGCGCACGCAGGCAAGGATCTGCAGCGCCGCCACGTCCTGCATCAGCAGCGGCGCCAGCGCGCGGGTCTCGCGGATCGCGGCCAGATCGCCGCGCCCCGAGCGTGGGAGCGATACGATGCTGGCGCCGCGCCGGGCCAGGAGCCGCCGCAGCAGGCCGCCGCGGTAGCTGTGGAGATCGGTCATCGGGATCGGGCCGAAGGAACGGCGCGGGTGCGGGGCGCGGCCGGTGGACGCGCCCCGCCGCGGGTCAGCGCACCAGCACGCGGTAGCCGTGCGCCGGGATGTCGAGCACCCCCGCGGCGGCCAGGGTCACCGGCGTGCGCGCGAACCAGTCGGTGTAGGCGCCGGGCGCGGCCAGGCCCTGGTACGCCGCGCGCGCCGGCGCGTCGCCGAAGTTGACGGCGACGAGGACGGTGTTCGCCCCCTTGGTGCGCGTGTAGGCGTAGACGCGGTCGCCGCCGCTGGTCGCCAGCCGGGTCTGCGGTGCGCCCCAGGGGCCGTTGGCCAGCGCGGGCTGCGTGTGCTTCAGCTCGAACATGCGGGTGTAGAACGGCGCCAGCGAGGGGCCGTTCCAGTCCACCGTGTCCCGCTCGAAGAAGCGCAGCCGCTTGTTCATGCTCGCCTCCTGCCCGGTGTACAGCAGCGGGAACCCGTTCTGGGCGGTGGCGGAAAGGACGAACGCGGCCAGATGGTTGGCGCCCATGCGCTCGAACTCGGTGCCGTTCCAGCTGTTCTCGTCGTGGTTGCTGGTGAAGTACATCCGGTAGGGGCCGCGGCCGTAGGCGCTGTCCTGCCGCGCGAAGTAGCGGTCCAGCTCGGCGGTGCCCTTCTTCCCCTGCGCGATCTCGTTCAGCAGGTGGTGCAGCTCCCAGCCGTAGGTGGCGTCGAACGCCTGGTGCATCTCGGGGCTCTCGGCCTCGGCGAGGAGGAAGAGGTCGGGGCGGACGGACTTGAGCGCGGCGCGCGCCTGCATCCAGAAGTCCATCGGCACGCCGCCGGCCACGTCGCAGCGGAAGCCGTCCACGCCCATCCGCTCCACCCACCAGCGCATCTCGCCGATCATGGCCTGGCGCATGGCGGCGTTGTCGTAGTTCAGCTCGGCCACGTCGGTCCAGTCGGTCTCGCGCCCCTCGTTGTCGCGCGCGTTGCTGATGGTGCCGTCCGCGCGGTGCACGTACCAGTCGGGGTGCGCGGCGATCCACTCGTGGTCGTGCGCGGTGTGGTTGGCCACCCAGTCCAGGATCACCCGCATCCCCTGCGCGTGCGCGGCGTCGATGAAGCGCCTGGCGTCGGCCTCGGTGCCGTGCTCGGGGTTGACGGCGGTGTAGTCGCGGATCGAATAGTAGCTTCCCAGGCTCCCCTTGCGGTTCTTCTGCCCGATCGGCTGCACCGGCATCAGCCACAGGATGTCCACGCCCATCGCCCTGAGCCGCGGCAGGTGCGTCTGCAGCGCCGCGAACGTCCCCTCGGGCGTGTACTGCCGCACGTTCACCTCGTAGATGGTGGCGCGCTTCGACCACGAGGGGTGGAACGAGGTGTCCTGCGCCGGCAGCGCGGTCTGCGCGCGGGCGACGGTGGCGCCGGAGCCGTACGACGCGGGCGCCGGGCCGGTCGCGCACGCGGCGAGCGCGAGGGGGACCGTGACAAGGAGCAGGGAGGTTCTCATCGGTGCGGAAGCCTGGCTGCGGAAGTGGGTGCGCTCGGGAGCGGATTCCGCTAAGCCTACGCCCCGGATCGAATTTGTCAATTGAGCCAACATAATCGTCCCTCCGCGGGGTCACGCTCACCGGACGGGCTCTCTGAACGGCGAGTCTCACGCAGAGTCAGCAGAGTCAGCAGAGTCAGCAGAGGAACCGCACGGTTTCCCCTGCTGACTCCGATGACTCTGCGTGAGCCAATCACCGTGTCTCGGAACGTACGCTCGTAGCGGGCGCCACCGCAGTCCCGGCAGCGCCCCGCCCGCTCTCCCCTGTCCCCTGTTCCCTGTCCCCTGGATCAGCGCCCGATCCAGTAGCTGGCCTTGATCACGAAGACGTTGTCGGGGCGCTGGTTGAAGATCGCCCCGGCGTCGCGCGAGAAGTCGAAGTCGCCGAACTGCTCGGCGCCCGCGCGCTGCTGCTGCCAGACCAGGAAGAGGGTCGATCCAGGGCGGTACTCCCAGCGCAGCACCGCGTTGCCGCGCAGCGAGCGGTAGTTCAGGTCCGGGTTGCCGAAGGTGATCGCCTGCGCCGAGGGAGAGGTCGCGCAGTTGCCGTTGGGGTCCACCGTGTAGGTGTTGTCCACCACGTTCGTGCACAGGCTTCCGAAGTCGCGGCCGAACTCGCGGGTGCGGGTGGTGCGCGTGCCGGTGAACTCCTTGAAGCGCGAGTAGTGGCCGGCGAACAGGAACGGCTGCGCGAACAGCTCCAGGGTGAGCGTGGGGGTGAAGGTCCAGTTCAGCCGGGTGTCCATCGACACGATGTTCTGGCTCAGGTCCGCGAACACCGCGCGCTGCCCCATGAACTGCGTGGCCGTGGCGTCGGCGCGCCGCAGGACGTACTGCAGCTTGTTCAGCTCGTGCGTGTACCCCGGGCCCAGCGAAAGCTGCACGTTGGACGCGGGCTTCACCTGCACGCTGGCGCTGGTGCTGAAGTACCATCCGCCCAGCGCGTCGGTGATGTAGTTGTTGCGGTTCGAGAACACCACCTTGCGGCGGTTGTCGGTGTTGAAGCGCCAGTGGAGGAGGTGGCCGCCGGGCTGGTGCACCACCGGGCCGCCGCGGGTGGCGCGGTCGTCGCTCACCTCGGGGTAGAGCTCGGTGTAGAGCGCCGCGTTCCAGTAGTTGGCCAGCTGCCCGCCGAAGAAGGCGTGCAGCTGCCCCGCCGTGCGGTCGCCGTCGAAGTTCCACTGCTGCTGCCCGCCCAGGATGGCGATCCAGTCGCGGTACAGGCGGGTGGGCTTGCGCCAGGCGCGCATCACGTTGGCCAGCGTCCAGATGTAGTCGGCGCGGTTCAGGAACGCGGCGTCGTTCACCTCGAAGCCCGGGCTGCGGTAGTTCACCGCCGTCTCCCACTCCCACTTCCCCGCGTCCTTGGCCAGGCGCAGGTAGCCGCCGTAGCCGCGCAGCGCCGTGGCGCCGGGGTCCAGCAGGTCGCTGAAGATCCCGTTGCCGCCGCTGGCGCGGTCCGGCCGCTGGAAGTAGCGCGCCGACGAGTTCTGCAGCCGCAGGATCGAGAGCGAGTCGCCCGCCACGTTCGACAGGGCGACGTTGCCCAGCAGGTGGTAGGTGCGGTTCTTCCACCACATCTCCCAGTCCACCCCCGCCGCCTCGGCGTGGCCGGGGATCAGCTCGCGCAGCGCGTCGTTGTCGAAGCGGCGGTAGACCGACGTCGCCATGGCGCCCACCGTGGCGTTGCCGCCGCGGTAGTTCTTGCGCACCCGCCCCACGAAGTAGTTGGTGCCGGGCTCCACCTGCTCGGTGAAGCGCACCCCCGACGCGTCCTGCGCCAGCGCCCGCTCCGAGCGCGTGACCGCGTCCAGCAGCCCGACCTGCAGCCCGCCGCGGGTGCGGCCGGTGATCTTGGCCGCGCCCAGGATGGTGCTGTTCCCCGGCGTCTGCACGAACTCGGCGCTGCGCGTCACGCCCCCCTGCGGCACGCGGCCGATGCGGCGCGAGTAGAACAGCGACATCCCCTCCACGTTCGAGCAGTTGATGCACCAGAAGTCGCCGAAGCCGAACAGCCCGCTCCCCTCCACGAAGAAGGGGCGCTTCTCGTCGTAGAAGGTCTCGAAGGCGCTGAGGTTCACCACCGCCGGGTCCACCTCCACCTGCCCGAAGTCGGGGTTGATGGTGGCGTCGAGGGTGAGGGTGGAGCTCAGCTGGTACTTCACGTCGCCGCCCATGCGCACGTCGTAGTCGTGGTTGCTCTGGAAGGGGCTGCCGGGCTGCGTGGGCCGTTCGTAGCTGGCGCGGCTCAGCACGTAGGGAAGGAGCTCCAGCCGGCCGCGGTTCTTCGGCGCGCGCAGCCCCTCCACGTGGCCGAAGCGGGTGGGGCCGCCGTTCTCCTGCTTCCCCCAGAAGCTCCACATGCTCACCTCGTTCAGCCGCTCCACGTAGCGCCACACCTGCATCCCCCAGGTCTGCACGCTGTCGCGGGGGAAGCGCAGCTGGCTGAAGGGGATGCGCAGCTCCGCCGTCCACCCGGCCGAGTCCACCCGCGCCTCGGCGGTGTACACGGGGTCCCACGACGGGTCGGCGTAGGGCGAGGCCTGGCCGGCGTCGCTCTTCACCCCGGAGGGGTTGATGGTGAACACCGTGCGGCCGGTGTGGTCGTGGTAGGTGTCGAGCACGAACTGCACGTAGTCGCCGCTGCTGCTCTGGTCGCGCCGGGTGAGCTGCGGGTGCACGCCGCGGGCGCCCAGCGAGTCGAACATCCGCGCGCCGATGTACAGCGCGTCGGCGTCGTAGGCGATGCGGATCTCGGTGCGCTGGGTGGCGGGCTTCCCCTCGTTGGGGTCTTGCTGGGTGAAATCCGTCGCCGGCTGGCCTGTCTGCCAGATGGCCTCGTCCAGCCGCCCGTCGATCACCACCGGCGTGGTGCGCTCCACCGCGGCGATGCGCGGGGTGGCGCCGTTCGCGTGGGCGCCGTTCTGCGCGGCGGCGGGCGTGGCGAGCGCGGTCAGGATCGCGGCGGCAAGACGGGTACGGCGGCGAGAAAAGCGCATCGGGTGCCGGTGGGGAGGGTTGCGCGTGCGGCGGCGCCGCGGGGGTGGTGCGCCGGCCGTCAGGTCGTGCGGTGCCGGGTTAGACGGAACGGCCGTCCCGAAGGTTTGAACCGTTCACCTCCGCCCGCTCACCTCGTCCGCCTGCTAGAATCTTAGCATGCTAGATTATTAGCATGTGGACGCGCCGTCAAGCGCCTTCTTCACTCCCCCTACGACCCGGACCGCTTCGGGTTTCGCGGTTCGCGGACAAAGCCCGGCACCCGGCGGCTGAAGCCGCAGCAACAACTACGAAAAGCCTCGCAAACTACGCGAGGCTTCAACGGCACCCACGGACCGCCTTCCGTGCGTCAGGGCTTCCGCAGAGCGAGAGCCGGTAGTCCGCGAAGGCGGCGCGAAGGCGGACTTCGTGTGGTTGTTGCAGCGGTTTCGACCGCCCGATCCTCACCCCGAGCTTCGACCCCACCGGCGGCTGAAGCCGCAGCGCCGCAGCAACAACGACGAAAAGCCTCGCAAACGGCGCGAGGCTTCAACAGCACCCACGAAACCATCCCCTCACCGCGCGGCGGGGAAGCGCACGCGGCCGGCGGGGCAGTCCAGGGTGAGCGAGATCGCCTCGCGCGGCCCGCGGACGACGTCCACCTGCACGCCGGCCCTGGCGAGTGTCGCGCGGAGCGAGTCCGGCTCGGGCGACGCCAACTGCAGGGCGGCGAGGGTGCATCCGCCCGGCGCGTCGGTGGACGGATGCGGGGAGCCGGGCGCCCATTCGATGAAGAAGGGGAGCACGTCGCTCTCCGTTCCCCACGGGTCCAGCGTGCGCCAGCGGAGCGTGGTGCCGTCCGGGCGCTGGCGCGAGCCGGGGCGCACCATTCCGCCGGGAAGGCCGTTGGCGCGGGCCGTTTCGAGCACCTGGTCTGCGTTCTCGGCGTGCACGGCCCAGCCGACGGGCGTGAGGGTGTGCAGCGCGAAGAGGCCCGCGTTCTCGGGCGTCCGCCCCTGGTGCGGGTCGGGTGCCATCAGCTCGAGGTAGCGCCCCGGGCCCAGGCTGAGCAGCGCGTTGTGCGTCCCGCGGCCGGGGTGCGCGCCGCCGAACACCGCGGTGACGCCGGTCGCCTGCCGCAGCAGCTCGATCCCGCGCTCCAGGCTGTCGATGCCGAGT
>DASSME010000027.1:0-3991 GCA_035689035.1 Longimicrobium sp.
GTAGAGCGTCGCCCGCAGCACCCCGCGCTCCAGCTCCAGCGGGGTGCGCGTCTCCACCTGGGCCAGGCGCAGCGCCTCGGCGTCGCGCGCCCCGGCGGCGAGGTGCGAGAGCTCCACGCACAGCAGCGGCCGCGCGGGAACGGGCCCCAGCACCTGCACCGGGCGGCCGTCCTCCTCGCGGTAGTGGGTGCGCAGCACGTGGTGGCGCCGCATCAGCCACCGCAGCGCGCGCTCCAGCGCGCCGGCGTCCAGCGGTCCGTCCAGGTGCTGCGCGGCCGGCACCGTGTAGAAGGGCGAATCCGGCTCCATCCGCGCCAGCGCCCAGAACCGCTCCTGGCCGAAGGAGAGCGGCGCGCCCTCGCCCTCGGCGCGCGGGACGGCGACCAGCGGCGGCCGGTCGGGCGCGTCTCCTTCCGCCGCGCCCGACAGGCGCTCGGCGAGCGAGGCGACGGTGGGGTGCGCGAACAGGTCGGCCAGGGTGAGCGCGGCGCCGAAGCCGGCGCGGATGCGCGTGAGCAGCTGCATCCCCAGCAGCGAGTGGCCGCCCAGCAGGAAGAAGTCGTCGTGCACGCCCACGTCCGCCACGCCCAGCACCTCTTCCCAGGCGTCGGCCAGGCGGCGCTCGGCCGCGGTGGCCGGCGCCGCGCGCGGCGCGGCGCCGGCGGGCCGGCCGGGCGGCCCGGCGCGCGGTACGTCGTCCCGGACGGGAGAGCGGACGTCCACGGCCGCCGGCGGGGCGCCGCGCGGCCGCGGACCCAGGCGCACGCGCAGCCGCCGCCCGGTGCGGCGGCCGTCGTCGTCCGCGGCGGCGCGGGGGCGCGGCGCGGGATCGATCCAGTGGCGCCGCCGCTCGAACGGGTAGGTGGGAAGCGGCACGCGGCGGCGCGCGCCCTGGTGGTACGCCGCCCAGTCCACGCCGGCGCCCGCGGTCCACAGCCGGCCGAGCGCGCGGAGGAGGCCGCCGGCGTCGCCGCCGCCCGCGTGCCCGGGGGCGAGCGAGGCGAAGACGGACCCCGGGTGGGCCCCGGACTGCAGGGCGAAGCTGGCCAGCGCGGCGCCGGGGCCGGTCTCCAGCAGGATGCGCTCGCCGCCGCGCGCCAGCTCGGCCACGCCCTCGGCGAAGCGGACCGGGTGGAGGAGGTGGCTGGCCCAGTAGGCGGGGTCGGCGGCCTGTGCGGCGGTGATCCAGGTGCCGGTGACCCCCGAGACGAACGGGATCGCCGGCGCGCGCGGCGCCATCCGGCGCACGGCATCGGCCAGCGCGCGCGCCACGGGCTCCATGGCGGGCGAGTGGAACGCGTGGGCCGCCCGCAGCGGCCGCGAGACGACCCCCCGCGCCGCCAGCTCGCGCGCAAAGACCGCGATCGCGTCTCGATCCCCCGAGACGGTGCAGAGCGCGGGCGCGTTCACCGCGGCCAGCGCCACGCCGCCGCCCAGCATCGGCTCCAGCTCCGCGGGCGGCAGCGGGACGGCGAGCATCGCCCCCGGGGGCAGCGCCTCGACCAGCCGCGCGCGCTCGGTCACCAGCGCCAGCGCATCCTCCAGCGAGAACACTTCGGCCACGCACGCCGCCACGTACTCGCCCAGCGAGTGGCCGATCATCGCGGCGGGGCGCACGCCCATCCCGATCCAGGTCTGCGCCAGCGCGTACTCCACCACGAACAGCGCCACGTGCGAGAGCACGGTGCCCGCCAGCGGGTCGTCTCCGTCCCCGCCGCCTCGCCCCAGCAGCGCCCGCAGGTCGATCGTGCCCGGCGCGGCATCGGGCCGCCCGCCATCGATCGGCGAGGAGCGGAGGATCGCCTCGCGGAGGTCCAGGCCCAGGCGCGGCCCCAGGATCCCGGCGCAGCGGTCCACCTCGGCGCGGAAGCGGGGGAAATCCTGGTACAGGCCGCGCGCCATCCCGGCGTGCTGGTCGCCCAGGCCGGGAAAGAGGAAGGCCACGGGCCGCCCCTCGCGCTCCTCCACGCTCTCGACGGTGACGCGCGGATCACAGGTCTCCAGCGCGGCGGCCGCCTCGTCGCGGCCGGCGCAGACGAGGGCGCGGCGGTGGGCGAAGCGGCGGCGGCCGACCTGCAGCGTGTGGGCGACGTCGGCCAGATCCTGCTCCGGCGTGCCGCGCAGGTGCCGGGCCAGCCGGCCGGCCGCCACGTCGAGCGCGCCGGCGCTCCGGGCGGAGAGGAGGAGGAGGTGGCCGCGGCCTGGCGCCTCCGGCGCCTCCGCCCGCGGGCAGGGGTGCGGCGGCGCCTCTTCGAGCACCACGTGCGCGTTGGTGCCGCCGATGCCGAAGGCGCTCACCCCCGCGCGCCGGGGGGTGGCGCCGCGCGGCCAGTCCGCCCGCGCGGCGTTCACGCGGAAGGGCGTGCCGGCGAAGTCGATCGCCGGGTTGGGCCGCTGGAAGTTGAGCGAGGGCGGGATCTGGGAGTGGCGAAGCGCCAGCACCGTCTTGATCAGCCCGGCGATCCCCGCCGCCGCGTCCAGGTGGCCGATCGCCGTCTTCACCGAGCCCAGCGCGCAGAAGCCGTTCTGGTCCGCCCCTTCCGCGCGGAAGGCCTGGGTGAGCGCCGCCACCTCGATCGGGTCGCCCAGCGCGGTCCCCGAGCCGTGCCCCTCCAGGTAGCCGATGGTGGCCGCCGGGACCGCCGCCGCCCGCAGCGCGTCGGCGATCACCCGCGCCTGCCCGTCGCGGCCGGGGGCGGTGTACCCCGCCTTGCGCGCGCCGTCGTTGTTCACGGCCGAGCCCAGGATCACCGCGTGCACGGTGTCGCCGTCGGCCAGCGCGCGCGGCAGGGGTTTCAGCAGCACCGCGCCCACGCCGCTGCCGCCCACGGTGCCGCGCGCGCCGGCATCGTACGCGCGGCACTCGCCCGCGGGCGAGAGGGGGCCGCCGTCGGGGCACGCGGCCACCCCGGCGTGCGGCACGCGCACGCTGGCGCCGCCGGCCAGCGCCATCTCGCACTCCCCCGCGCGCAGGCTCTGGCAGGCCAGGTGAACCGCGACCAGCGACGACGAGCAGGCCGTCTGCACGTTCAGGCTGGGCCCCTCCAGCCCCAGCGCGAACGACACCCGGGTGGGCACGAAGTCGCTGTCGTTCCCCACCTCGATGGTCATGGCCCCGGCACCCTGGGCGAGCGACGGGTGCGAGGCGGCGTGCGTCCAGTATCCGTTCAGCTCGGCGCCGGTGAACACGCCCACGCGGCCGCCGGCGCGCGCGGGGTCGTACCCGGCGCCCTCGAGCGCCTCCCACGCCGTTTCCAGGAAGAGCCGGTGCTGCGGGTTGAGCACCGCCGCCTCGCGCGGCGAAAAGCCGAAGAACCCGGCGTCGAACTGGTCGATGCCGTCCAGCGCGCCGTAGGCGCGGACGAGCGACGCGTCGGCCACCTGGCCGGGGGGCACGCCCGCCGCGCGCAGCTCGTGGTCGGTGAAACGGCGGATCCCGCTGATCCCCTCGCGCAGGTTGCGCCAGAAGGCGTCGACCCCCGACGCGCCGGGGAAGCGCGCCGCCAGCCCGATCACGGCGACGGGTTCGTGACCACCCGCCGGCGGAGGCGCGGCTCCCTCTGCGGAGGATGGTGCCGCCTCCGCCGCCGGCGCGGGCGCATCTCCCGGCGTGGCGCCGCCGGCGTCCAGGTGGCGGGCCAGGTCGGCCACGGTGCGGTGCTGGAACAGCTCCAGCATGGGGATGCGCCGGCCCAGCCGCTCCTGCAGCCGCCCGTGCGCGCGGATCATCAGCAGCGAGTGGCCGCCCAGCGCGAAGAAGTTGTCGGCCGCGCCCACGGCGTCCACGCCCAGCACCTCGCTCCACGCTTCGGCGATGGCGCGCTCGGTGGGGGTGCGCGGCGGCGCGTGGCCCTCTCCCGTGCCGCCCGTGGCGGGCGCGGGGTCCGGAAGGAGGCGCCGGTCGATCTTGCCGCTGGGGCTCAGCGGGAGCGCGTCGAGCGCCACGAACGCGCCGGGCAGCAGGTGCGCGGGGAGGCGCGCCCGCAGGTGC
>DASSME010000028.1:0-7610 GCA_035689035.1 Longimicrobium sp.
TCCACCACCCGCTGGTACGCGGCGATGGCGGCGTCGGGGTCGCGCGTGTACGTCTCGCCCACGTAGAACTGCGCGTCGGGCGCGCGGTCGTCGTCCGGCGCGATGGAGAGGAACTCCTGGAAGCCGCTGCGCGCCGTGGACATCGACCCGCGCCGGAACGCCCCCATCGCCGCCTCGTACGCCTCGTCGGCCGAGACGCCGCCGGAGGTGCGGGGGCGCGCGGGCGTGGTGGCGCGCGGGGGCGTGGTGGTACGCGGCGGGGTGGTGGAGGCGCCGGCCGTGCGGTCCGAGCCGCTGTTCGACGGCCGGTCGGCGGCCGGGCGATCCGCCGAGGTGCGCGTGGAGGTGCCGGTGTCCGCCGGGCGCGCGGGCGCGGGGCGGTCGAGGACGACCTCGGCGCTGTCGGCGGCTTCGGCGGCCTCGCGGGCCTCGGCGGCGCGCTGCTCGATCTGGCGCTGCAGGTCGCGGATCTGCTGCTGGCTCTGGCCGCTGAGCGACTGGATCTGCACCAGCTGCCGGTCGATCTGCAGCAGGCGGTTGGCCACGTCGGCCCGCATCCGCGCGTTCTGGCTGCTCAAGCTGTCGAGCATGGCCTGGGTGCGGGTGATCAGCGCCTCGATCTGGCGGTTCTGCTCGGCGCGGTCGTTGTCCATCCGCGTCTGCAGCTTCTCCAGGTCCTGCCGGGTGGCCAGGCACCCGGCCAGCGGCAGGAGCGCCGCCACGGCGGCGAGTCGGACGGCCTTCATCGGCGCAGCTCCGAGGGAACGGTGAGGATCTGCCCGCCGGTCACGGCGAACTCGGCGCGGCGGTTCCGTGCGTACGACTCGTCCGAATCCCCCTCCATCAGGGGCTTCTCCTTGCCGTAGCTGATGGTGGAGAGGCGGCCCCCGTCGATCCCCAGGTTCACCAGGTAGGCGCGCACCGCCTCGGCGCGGCGCTGGCCCAGCGCCAGGTTGTATTCGGTGCTCCCGCGCTGGTCGCAGTGCCCCTCGATGCGCAGGCGCACGCCGGGGTTGCTGCGCAGGACGGCGGCCTTGGTGTTCAGCTTGTCCTCGGCCGTGGGGGTGATCTCGTCGCTGTCGTATTCGAAGAACACGATCTCGGTGAGCGCCTCGCGCGCCACGCTGGCGGCGGCTTCGCGGTCGCGCCGCTCGCGGTCCGCGCGCTCGCGCTCGGCCCGGGCGATGCTGTCGGCGCGCATGCTGTCGGCGCGCGCGCGGCCGTCGTCCACGATGGTGCCGGTGGCGCTGCTGTTGTACGGCTCGGGATTGGTCTTCGGCTTCTTCTTGCAGCCGACGATGGCGAGCGGGATCAGCAGCAGCGGAGCGGCGTGGCGAAGCTTCATGTGTCTCCCCGGTTCCTCGGTGTGGGTCCGAAATCCGTCAAGTGCGTAGATGCAGGTTCGATCACCCGATCGACTTCAGGTGCGTTCGGCGGAGCCCGCGGGGGGCCCTCTCCCTGGCGAAGACGGCGCGACTGCGTCGGGTCCGTCTTCGCCTGTCCCTCCCCCCAAAAACTGCCTTGGGGGGAGGGACGGTCGGCGCGCCCTGCGGCCGGGCCGTGCAAGCCGCGGCGCGCGCGTGGCCGGGTGAAGCAGGAGATGCCTCGCGGCGTTGCCGCCGCCGCGGGGGCCCTCTCCCTGGCGGCCGGGCGCGACTGCGTCGCGTCCCGGCCGCCTGTCCCTCCCCCGAACTGCAGGGGAGGGACGGCCGGCGCGCCCTGCGGCCGGCCAGGCAAGCCGCGGCGCGCGCGTGGCCGGGTGACGCGAAAGCGGCTGTGTGCGATCACCGAAGCCCGTGCCGCGCACCATCACCGCCCCCAAACGGCCGCCGGTAGTCCGCGAAGGCGGACTTCGTGTGGTCGTTGCAGCGAATGAATTCATTCGCCCTGGGGGCACCAGCACCGGCCTACTGCCCCGCCGCCTGCGCCGCTCCCGCGCCCCGCCCCAGCGCCGGCGACCACGCGGGGAGCCCGAAGCCGCGCCCGCCGACCAGCGTGCGCACCTTCCCCGTCACCGTGTCGAGCACGAACAGGCCGCCGCCGTCGCGGTCGGGGCTGGCGAAGACCAGGTGGCGGCCGTCGGGGGCCCAGCTGGGGTCCTCGTTGCGGCCACGGTCCGTCAGCAGGCGGCCGCCGCGGCCGTCGGCGCCCACCATCACGATCTGGGGGACGCCGTTCACGCGCGAAGAATACGCGATCCACGGCCCGGCCGGCGACCAGTCGGGCGAGGTGGAGTAGCCCCGCCGGCCGTACGCGTAGTCGCTGATGATGCGCGGCTCGCCGCCGCCCGCGTCCATCACGTACACCGCGGGCTCGCCCAGCCGGTCGCTCACGAAGGCGATCCGCCCGCCGTCGGGGCTGAAGGTGGGCGACAGGTTCTCGTAGCGGCGGCTCTGGGTGAGCGCGCGCAACCCGCCGCCGGCGGAGAGCACGATCTCGGTGTTGCCGCCCATGGTGGCGCCGAACGCGATCGTCCGCCCGTCCGGGGCGTAGGCGGGGGTGATGTTGATCCCGTCGCGGTCGCTCACCACCCGCTCGCTCCCGTTCCCCAGGTCGCGCTCGAAGAGCTGCGGGCCGCCGCGCTTGAAGGAGGTGTACGCCAGCCGCCGCCCGTCCGGCGACCACGCCGGAGAGAGCGCGATCGATCCGTCCGACGTCACCCGGCTCACCGCTTCGCCGTCGCTGTCGACGGTGTAGATCTCCTTCGAGCCCCGCCCTGCGGTGACGAAGGCGATGCGGCTGGCGGCCATCCCCGGCTGCCCCGTGGCCCAGCGCACCACCGCGTCGCTGGCCGAGTGCACCGCCATCCGGTAGCCGCGCCCGCCGCGCGACGGGATCCCGAACGTCCCCGTCCCCTTCACCTGGCCGTAGACCGCGTCGTAGAGCGTGAGCCGGAGCGTCCCCCCGTCGCCCGTGGCGGCGAAGAGGCCGACCAGCACCCAGTCGGCGCCGCGGTCGCGCCACTCCGACACGTCGGGGGCGGCCGCGGGCGCGGGGGTGCCGGCGGGCGGGTCCCTCATCTCGAAGCGGTCGCTGTACTCCAGGTCGCGCCGGATGATCGACCGCACGTCGTCGCCGCCGCCGCCGAAGGGGAGCACCAGGAAGCCGGGCGACGTCTGCGCCTCGTACGTCATCCGCAGGCGCACGCCGGGAGTGGTGTCGTTCTGCGCGGCGGCGGCGCGGGGGAGCAGGCCCGCCAGCGCAAGGCACGGCAGCAGGGCGCGAAGGGTGGAACGCACTCGCTCGCTTCTTCAGGTTTGGGGGGTGATGTCGACGCACACGGGAAGCTCGTCGGCGCCGAAGGCCCGGGGGAGCGTGCCGAACGCCTTGTGCAGCCCGGCCTGCTCCACCGCTTCGGTGACGGCCATCTTGAACGCGAAGCCGCCGCGCACGCGGTTGACCTCGATGTCGTCCACCGTGCCGTCGCGCAGGATGGTGAAGCACGCCTCGGCGGTGCCGTTGTTCCCCTCGGGCCTGCGGAACCAGCGCCGCACCTGGCGGATGATGTTCTCGCAATACCCCGCGCTGGGGCACTCCACGCCGCGCTGGCTCACGTTCAGCCCCTCGCCGCCCGCGGAGTTCGGATCGGGGTTCCGCCCCGTCGGCGCGCCACGGGTGCCCGTCCCCACGCTCGCCGCGCCGCTCCCCGGACCGTTGGACGACCCGGGGCGCCGTTCGGTTGGCGCGGCCGGATTCGTCTTCGGCGGAGCTGTCCTGTTTGTCCCACCGGCGGCCGTCTGATTCGTCGGACGCGCGGGTGGGGTCGCCGGGCGCTGCGTGGTGGACGGCGTCGGGCGCGGGGCCGTGGCGGCCGGGCGCGGCTGCGGGGTTGTAGGCTGGGGAGTGCGCGCAGGTTCCCTCGGCGGCGCGGCCGTGGGCTTCGGGACCTCGGGCGTGGGGGCCGGCGCCGCGGGGGGAGGCGGCGCCGGAGGTGCGGGCGCCGGGGCGGCGGCGGGGGCCGGCGGGGTGCTGCCGCCCACGTTGGGCGCGGGCGCCTCGGCGGGCGGCGGGCCGCGCAGCGTGGGCGGGGGCGAGACGATGTTGACGGCGTACGAGCGCATCCGGGGCTCGCGCGCGGGCTTCTTCGCGAACAGGCCCTCCGCGCTCAGCAGGAGGAGGACGATCAGCGCGTGCAGCGACACCGATCCGGCGGCGGCGAGCCACATCCGCTCGCGCCGCGCGTCCCGCGTTCGCCCTCCGCGCCCGCCCAGGTCCATCTAGCGCCCTCCCGGGTTCTCTTCCTCGGCGATCAAGCCCACGGTGGCCACGTTCGCCGCCTTCATCGCGCCCAGCACCCGCACCACCCGCCCGTACGGCACGCCCTGGTCGGCGCGCAGGTAGACGTTGCGGGCCCCGGCGGCGCGGACGGCGTCGGGGAAGCGGCGCTCGAACTCTTCCCAGCGCACCGCCTGCTGGCCGATGAAGACGCCGCCCTGCCGGTCCACCGTCACGATCACCCCCTCGTTGGACGGAACGGACTGCGTCCTCGCCCGCGGCACGCTCACCTCCACGCCGCCCTGCAGCATCGGCGCGGTGATCATGAAGATCACCAGCAGGGTGAGGCAGACGTCCACCAGCGAGGTGACGTTGATCTCGGCGCTCGGCTCCAGCCGGCCGTGGCCGCGGCGTCGTCCCCGCGGCACGCTAGATCCGCCCCTCGCGCGCCAGCGCCCCGATGAACTCGCTGCTGAACCCTTCCAGCTCGCCCATGAACAGGTTCAGCCGCCCGGTCAGGTAGTTGTACCCGATCGCCGCGGGGATGGCGACGACGAGCCCGCCGGCCGTCGCCACCAGCGCCTCGGCGATGCCGGGGGCGACCGCGTTGATGCTGCTCGATCCGGCACTCGCGACGCCGAGGAACGAATTCATTACCCCGATCACGGTGCCGAGCAGGCCCAGCAGCGGGCTCGCGGTGGCGAAGATCGCCAGCCAGATCAGGCCGCCGGTCAGCCCGTCGCGCTCGTCGCCCTCCTCCTTCTCCAGCACCAGGCGGAGGACTTCGAGCTGCGCGGGGAGAAGGCCCTTCACCTCGCCGGCGCGGGCGGCGGGGCGAAGCTCGCCGTAGAAGGTCATCCCCCGCTTGAAGACGCGGGTGAAGGGGCTTTCGGGAAGGGCCATGATGCTGTGGAAGGCCTCTTCCAGCCGGTCGGCCTTCTCCAGCCGCTCCACGAACCGGTCGCTCTCCTGCCGGAGGCGGCGGAACTGGAGCCACTTGATCACGATGATGGCCCAGGAGACCAGGCTGAACAGCGCGAGCAGCGCCATGATCAGCTGGGTGGACAGGGTGCCGCTGGCGATCATCCGCCAGACGTTGCCGAACTCTCCGGAGTGGGGTGCCGCCTGCATCATGCCGCGAGGTGGGAGGGGCGAAGGGTCATTCGTCGTCCTTTCCGGAGGTTTCCAGCTCGAACAGGTAGCGCACCGTGTCCAGCACGCCGGTGCCGCGGCCGTTCCCCGCGGCCTCGCGCAGGCGGGTGGTGGGCGCGTGCAGCAGCTTGTTCAGGATCTGCCGGGTCAGCGCGTCCACCGCCGCCCGGTCGTCGTCGGACAGATGGGACATCCGGGCCAGCGCGCGCTCCGTCTCCTGCGCGCGCACCTGCTCGCCGTGGTCGCGCAGCGCGCGGATGGTGGGGACCACGGCGAGCGACGCGTACCACCCCCAGAAGTCTTCCACCCCCTCGGCCACGATCCGTTCCGCCGCGGGGAGCTCCGAGCGGCGGCGGTCCAGCGAATCGTCCACGATCTGCTGGAGGTCGTCCACGTTGTAGAGGAAGACGTTCTCCTGGTTCCCCACCGCCGTCTCCACGTCGCGCGGGATGGCGATGTCGATGATGCACAGCGGCTTGCGCGGGCCCCTGGGGAGCGCGGCGCGGAAGCGCTCCAGCGTCAGCACCGGGTGCGGCGCCGCGGTGCTGCAGATCACGATGTCGACCTGGGGAAGCGCCATGGCGAACTCTTCCCAGTGGATCGCCGCGCCGCCCCACTTCTCGGCCAGCTCCTTCGCCCGCTCATACGTCCGGTTCGCCACCACCGCCGTGCGCACGCCCTCGCCGCGCAGGCACTCGAGCGTCACCTCGCTCATCTCGCCGGCGCCCAGCACCAGCGCGCGGCGGCCCTTGAGCGAGCCGAAGATCTTCTTGCTCAGCTCCACCGCCGCGGACGAGACCGAGGCCGCGCCGATCCCCAGCCCCGTCTCGCTGCGCACGCGTCCGCCGACGTTGAGCGCGCTCTGGAAGAGGCGGTTGAGCGCGGGGCCGACCACGGGGCCGGTGTGGCCGGCCACCTGCCGGGCCGCCGCGTAGGCTTCCTTCACCTGCCCCTGGATCTGCGGCTCGCCCACGATCATGCTGTCGAGACCGGCGGCCACGCGGAAGAGGTGGTGCGCCGCCTCGCGGTCGCGCCGCACGTACAGCCAGCGCGCCGCGTCCGCGGGGTCGATGCCGCTGCGCTCGGACAGCGCGCGCAGCGCGTGCTCCACCCCCGCGTCGTCCGCGCCCGAGAGGTAGAACTCGGTGCGGTTGCAGGTGGTGAGCAGCACGGCCTCGGCCCCCGTGCCCGCCGCGAGGCCGGCGAGCGCGGGCGGCACCTCGGCGCGCCCATAGGCGAGCCGCTCCCGTAGCTCGATGGGAGCCGTGCGGTGGCTGGCGCCTACGACTGCGACAGGCATCGGGCGATGCGTTGCTCCACTTCCGCGTCGCGGCCGGCGATGGCCGCGTCCAGGAATTCGGGGGTGACCAGGCTGAACCACACGTCGCGCCGGCGTGCCTCGTCGGCGGGCCAGCGGTCGCGGATCTGCTTGCGTACGGTCGAAAGACGGCCGGCCGTGCGCCCCAGCCCGGGGGTGACGACCGACTCCAGCCGCTCGCGCAGGCGGCGCGAGAGGAGCGGGCTGGCGCCGCCGGTGCTGAACGCCACCACCACCTCGTCACGCCGGATGGCCGACGGCACGTGGAAGGTGGACTCCTCGCCGTCGTCCGCCACGTTCACCAGCGCGCCCGCGGCCTCGGCCTCGGCGGTGACCCGCGCGTTCACCTCGGCCGCGTCCGTCGCGGCGAAGACCAGGTGATAGCCCCGGACGTCGCCCGCGGCGTACGGCCGCTGCGCCCAGGTGAGCCCGCGCTGCGCGATCAGCCGCTCCAGCTCGGGCCGCACCTCGAAGGCCACGACGTCGGGCTTGCCGCCGGCTTCGAGGACGCCGCTCACCTTGCGCAGCCCCACCTCGCCGCCGCCCACCACCAGGACGCGCAGGCGCGACACGTCCAGCAGCACGGGGTAGCGCCCGCTCACAGGAACGCCCCCGCCGCCCGCTCGCCCACGCGCAGCACCAGGTAGCCGGCGACCACCACCGCGAAGCCGACCACGCTCGCCAGCGCCGCGCGCCGCGCGGGGCGCCCGCCGCCCGCCCGCGCCGCCAGCGCGGCCGCGAAGACGAGCCAGCTCAGGATACCCCACACCACCTTCGGGTTCCCGGGGCTCATCGGGTGGCCGAAACGTTCGGTCCACGCCCAGCCGACGAGGAGTGCCAGCGTCAGGAAGCTGATCCCCGCGATCAGCCCGCCGCGGCCGATGCGGTCCAGCGTGTCGAGCGGGGGGAAGAAGCGGAAGACGGC
>DASSME010000029.1:0-3601 GCA_035689035.1 Longimicrobium sp.
AGGAAGCAGGGGAATTGTCCTCTGCTTCCTCTGCTCCTCTGCTACCTCTGCGTGAAACAAGTCTTTGCCGGATTTGGTATGACGCCTTCGCAGCCGAAGCCGGGAGCTACAGCAGCCCCGAGATCCCCGAGGTGATGTCGCCCCACAGGTCGCCCAGGGCGTCCTCGATGTCCTTGGCCTTGTACTCCGCCGACTTGAGCGCCTTCTCCACCGTCTTCTCGCCGTAGTCCAGGGTGTCCTTCAGGTACTTGGAGGTCTTCTTGGCGCTCCAGCCGTAGGCGTTCTTCATCGCGGTGGCGATCTCGCCGCTGGTGTAGCCCGCGTCCTTCAGCACCTTGCCGGCCTGGTCGGCCGTCTTGCCGTAGATCCCGGTCAGCGCCTCGGCCGTCGCGGTCGACGCGTACCCGGCGCGTTCCATCAGCTTGGCCGCGTTGGTGGCGCCCGTGCCGTACGCCGCCCGCAGCCCCGCAGCCGCCTCGTTCCCCGTGTAGCCGGCGGTCTTGAACAGGTTGGCGGCCGTGTTCTCGCTCCACTTGTAGTACTTGGCCACCTCGCCCGCGGCGTAGCCGGCGGTCCGCAGCGCCGGCAGCATGCGCGTGCCGTCCAGGTGGTACACGGCCTTGAGCGCGCCTTCCACCTGGCCGATGGCGTACTTTCCCTGGTTCAGCACCGAGCCCACCTGCTCGGGGGCCAGCGCGTAGACGCGGGCCAGCTCGCGGGCGGCCTGCTCGGCGCCGCGGCCCAGGGTGTTCATCGCCTGCGCCGCCTGGTCGGCCGCCATCCCGTAGCCCTGGCGCAGCACGGTGGCCGTGTCGGCCGCCAGGTCGGCCACGCCGGCCTCGGCGAGCCGGTACAGGCTCTCCACCCCGCCCAGCGCCGTCTTCACCAGCTGCCACCCCTGCTTCCGCAGCTCGTTCAGCACGGCCTCGGCGAGCTTCGCCAGGTCGGTGAACGATTCGTCGAGCCTGACCGAGAAGCCGATCTCGGGTACGTCGCTGGCCACCTTGACGCGCACCTTCGCCTCGAAGCGCACGCGCCTGGCGTCGGCCCCGGCGGCGATCTCCACCCGCGCGGCGGTGCCGGTGAGCTTGAGCGTGCCCAGGTCCACCCCCTCGGCCTTCAGCCGCACCTCGCCGTCCAGCACCACCTCGGCCTTGCCGGAAAGGTCGAACGACCTGGGCACCAGGAGCGAGCAGCGCAGCGCGCAGGCGCGGATCCCCGGCACGCCGGTGACCTCGAAGTCGAACTCCAGCCGGTCGCGCCGCATCCGCGCGTCCAGCCTGGCCTTCGCGCCGAACACCACCAGCGCGCCGCTCATCACCAGCAGGTCGCCGCCCTGCACGATCTGCCGGGTGTCCACCACGAAGCGCGCGCCGCCCGTTCCCTCGGCGTCGCTCAGCCTGACCACGCCGAACAGGTCGATCGGCTTCTCCAGCGCGCCGCGGGCGTAGACGCCGGTGGTGTACTGGAAGTCGTAGTCGGCCACGATCCCCAGCCCGAACAGCGACCCCGCGGCGTGGAAGCCGATCCCGCGGTAAACGAAGGTGGGGTCCACCGGGCTGCGGAAGCCGGTGGGGTCCAGCACCAGGAAGCCGCTCAGGTTCTGCAGCTTGAGCTGGTCCAGCACGTCGGCCGGGCTCACGCGGGCGGGGATCAGCTTCGCCACCTCGCAGGGGGTGCCGGCGGGGACGGAGGGGACCTGCACCGAGTAGTCGCGCAGCTCCAGCGTGGTGAAGCCGCGCACCATCCGCGTGAGCGTCACCCCGCCGGCGACGGTGGAGCGGAGCGAGGCGACCGCCGCCGAGGGGAGCTCGCCGTTGGTGACCTGCATGGCGAAGCCGAAGGCCAGCCGGTCGCCCGCGCCGCCCGCGCCCACGCTGAAGCTCCCTTCCACCGCAACCGACCACCCTTCCGCCTCCACCGACATCGCCCCGCCCAGCCCGTAGATGGTCAGCCCCTTCAGCCCGAACGGATCGCTCCACCCCGCCTGGGGGCTCCCCGGCGCCGCGCCGGGTTTGGCGATCGCCCGCAGCGAGAGCGCGGCGGTGATCGAGCCGGTGGTGGCGGAGAGGATGCCGGCCAGGGAGAAGTCCAGCACGTCGCCATCGACCGTGATCGTGGTCCCGCTGCGCAGCTCGATGCTGAGCGAGGCGGGCGTCAGGATCAGCGAGAAGCCCTTGAACGCCACGCTCCCCGCGTTCGCCGGGGCCCCGGTGCTGGCGATCAGCTTCGACTGCGCGACCTCCCTGGCGACCACCACGGCCAGGTTCAGCCCGCCCACCGCGCCCAGCACCGTCTTCACCGGCGCCAGCACCCCCTCCAGCTCCACGGTGGCGAAGAAGGTGACGCCGCGGACGATGGTGGAGGGCACCGCGGCCATCCCGCCCAGGTTGGCGGTGGGGAGCGTGGTGTCGATGGAGCTCACGATCAGCCCCGGGTTCTTCAGCGTGAGCCAGCCGAACACCTCCTCCAGCTCGCTCCACAGCTCCGCGGGGCTCCACTGCGCGGGGACCAGGAAGCCGGCCATGAACCCGGTTCCCGCCTGCGTCTTGCGGACCTCGAAGAGGACGGTGCCCAACTCCTTCCCGTCCACGCGCACGTCGGTGGAGAGCGCGAAGTCGTACGTCCCGTCGCCGGCGCTGAGGGTGACCAGCGAATCCTCCAGCACCAGGTCGGGGAAGCCGGAGGGCAGGTCCACCCACGAGCCGCAGAGGAACTCGGCGACCTCGCGCATCGAGACCGGCGGCAGCACGCCGCGCAGCTCCACGCCGCCGGGGAGCGCCCAGTCCACGCTCATCTCGGCCCCGGCGATCTCCACGCGGCCCCCCGCCTGCCCGGTGATGGCGGGCGAGCCTCCCGGCTCGCGCGACACGGCCAGGTAGACGTCGCTCACGGTGAGCCGGGTTACGCCCACGTCCAGCGTCCACGGGTCGGCCTGGGGCGCCAGCCGCGTGGAGATCTCGTAGCGGCCGGCGCGCGGGCTGCCGCTCAGCTCCAGCGCCGTGCACACCAGCCGCGGCAGGCCGGACAGGTCGGGAAAGAGCGAGGCGAGCAGCGCCGTCAGGTCCACGCTGGAGCCCTGGGCCAGCCCGCAGTGGAAGTCGAAGCCGGGGAGCCCGAACCACCCGTCCAGCGCCGCGTCGGTCCCGCCCAGCGCCACCGTCCCCATCAGCGCGGCGCTGAACGACGGGCGCGTCCCCGGCGGGGTGACGGCGGTGAGCTCGGCGGCCAGCTTGTCCACCGTCAGCCGCAGCCCGCCCACGTCCATGCTCCACGGCTGGGCCAGCGCCACCCGCGTGGACGAGGCGAGGAGGCGCGGCGCGTGGGTGGCCATCCGGAGCTCCACCCGGTCCAGCACCAGCGCGTCGAACGCCGGCCCGTCGTCGGGGATCAGCGCGTCCAGCGGGATCTCGCCCAGCAGCGCCGGGAGCGCGTCCAGGAGCACCGCCGAGGCCTCGGCCGGCCGCGCGGTGAGCGCGATCGTCCCCGGCCGCGGCGAGCTGAAGGCGGCGGCCAGCGGCAGCGTCACCGTCCCGCTCCCCGTGTCGAACGACAGGTCCGAGACGAAGCGCGCGCTCACCATCGGGATCGGCGGCGCGCC
>DASSME010000030.1:0-7273 GCA_035689035.1 Longimicrobium sp.
GCCGCATGGCGCGGCTGGTGCGCGAGCGCATGTCGATCGTGTCGGACCCCGACAAGATCAACATCGACGACCTGGTGAACGCGCGCACGGTGAGCGCGGTGATCCAGCAGTTCTTCGGATCGAGCCAGCTCTCCCAGTTCATGGACCAGACCAACCCCCTGGCCGAGATGACGCACAAGCGGCGTCTCTCCGCGCTGGGGCCGGGCGGCCTGACCCGCGAGCGCGCCGGCTTCGAGGTGCGTGACGTGCACTACTCGCACTACGGGCGCATGTGCCCGATCGAGACGCCGGAAGGGCCCAACATCGGCCTGATCAACTCGCTGACCACGTATTCGCGGATCAACGACCTGGGCTTCATCGAGACGCCCTACCGCAAGGTGGTGCGTGCCGTGCTGCGGTACCCGAGCACGGTGAAGCTGGACGAGGCCGTGCGCCTGGTGCTGGGCGAGCGCGGCAAGGTGTTCGCCAAGCGCGGCGAGGAGCTGGACGCCGCCCGCGGCCGCGAGGTGTTCCGCGGGATGATCGTGGGCGCCGAGCTGGCCGAGGACGTGCCGGACTGGAGCGCGCTCTTCCCGCGCATGGTCGCCGGCGAGCTGCCGCAGACCGAGTGGGAGGCCGCCTTCGCCGCCATGCCGCTGCTGGCGCGCCGCGGCGAGCGCGTGACCGAGGACCTGGCCGACCGCATCGCGGCCCAGCCGGTGAACCTGGTGCGCGTGGTCAGCCGGCGCGCCGGCGCGGCCGCGCGCGGCGTGGCGCCCGAGGCGATCCGCAACCCGGTGTCGCTCCCGGTGCGCGTGTTCACGCCCAAGACCGCGGCGATCCTGGCGGTCCCCGGCACGGTGCTGGAAGCGGACGTGGTCGAGGCGATCTACGCCCGGCAGATGGAGGGGCTGGCCGAGAGCGAGTTCGGCGACACCCCCGACGAGGTGGGGCTCGACTTCGTGAGCGGCGTGGCCGCGCTCTCGCCCGAGGGCGACGTGGGCCGCGTGGCCGTGGGGACGCGCCCGACCATGACGCACGTGACGCCGGTGGTCACGCGGATCACCGCGTGGCTGAGCGCGAACGAGGAGGAGAACGCCCGGATCGCGCAGGCCAACGCGCCGCTGGCGGCCGACGGGACGTTCACCAACGAGTTCATCCTGTGCCGCGAGCGGGGCGACTTCCCGCTGCTGCGCCCGGACGAGATCGACTTCATGGACGTGGCGCCCGACCAGCTGGTGTCGGTGGCGGCGGCGCTGATCCCCTTCCTGGAGCACGACGACGCCAACCGCGCGCTGATGGGCTCCAACATGCAGCGCCAGGCGGTGCCGCTCCTCTTCCCCGAGGCGCCGCTGGTGGGCACCGGGCTGGAGCAGGTGATCGCGGTGGACTCGGGCGCCGTGGTGGTGGCGCGCCGGGCGGGGGTGATCAAGGAGGTGACGGCCGACTACATCGTGGTGGACGCCGGCACCGAGGGCGGCGGCGTTCCCGGCGACGAGCCGCTGCGCCGGCTGGCGCAGTTCGACCGCTACCGGATGAAGAAGTACTGGCGCACCAACCAGGACACGGCGCTCAACCAGCGCCCGCTGGTGCACCTGGGCCAGCGGGTGGCCAAGGGTGACGTGCTGGCCGACGGCGCCAGCACCGACGGCGGCGAGCTGGCCCTGGGCCGCAACCTGCTGGTGGCGTTCATGCCCTGGTACGGCAACAACTTCGAGGACGCCATCGTGCTCTCCGAGAAGCTGGTGAAGGACGACGTGTACACGTCGATCCACATCCAGGAGCTGGAGCTGCAGGTGCGCGACACCAAGCGCGGGATGGAGGAGATCACGCGCGAGATCCCGAACGTGGCCGAGGAGAGCCTGGTCGACCTCGACGAGCGGGGCGTGGTGCGCATCGGGGCGCGGGTGAAGGCGGGCGACATCCTGGTGGGGAAGATCACCCCCAAGGGCGAGACCGAGCTTTCGCCCGAAGAAAAGCTGCTCACAGCGATCTTCGGCGAGAAGGCCAAGGACGTGAAGGACAGCTCGCTGAAGGTGCCGCCGGGCGTCGAGGGAACGGTGATCGACGTGAAGATCTTCAGCCGCCGCATCGACGACCCGATCCTGGAGAAGGAGCGCGGGCAGAAGATCGGCGAGCTGCGCACCTTCGAGCGCAACGAGATCCAGCGCATCGGCGAGGCGCGCGACGAGGAGATCAAGGAGCTGATCCGCGGCAAGGAGGTCGCGCTGTTCCTGAAGAAGGGGACGGTGGAGCCGTTCTTCAACGAGGGGACGCAGCTGACCGACGAGGTGGTGGAGGCGCTGGACCTGGGCGAGGTGGACCTGACCACGCTCAAGGTGACCGACCGCTCCACCAACGAGCAGCTGCGCCGCCTGGTGGACGAGAGCAAGCGCCGCATCGAGCGGGTGCGCCAGAAGACCGAGAACCAGATCGACAAGGTCTTCCAGCCCGACGAGCTCCCCCCGGGCGTCGTCCAGCTGGTGAAGGTGTACCTGGCCGAGAAGCGGAAGATCTCGGTGGGTGACAAGATGGCCGGGCGCCACGGGAACAAGGGGATCATCGCCCGCATCGTTCCCGAGGAGGACATGCCCTTCATGCCCGACGGCACGCCGGTGGACGTGTGCCTGAACCCGCTGGGCGTGCCCAGCCGCATGAACGTGGGGCAGATCCTGGAGACCCACCTGGGGTGGGCCAGCCGGGTGCTGGGCTTCGAGAGCAAGACGCCGGTGTTCCAGGGCGCCAGCGAGGACGAGATCGGCGTGCTGATCCGCCTGGCCGGGGTGACCTGGGCCGCGCAGGCGCTGGGAGTCACCAGCGCGGCCCCGCCGCGCTTCGACGTGGACGACGCGCGCACCATCGCGCACGCGGCGCACGCGCTGGAGCACGCGGTGGAAGAGGCGCGGCCGGAGATGGGGATCGGCCGCCCGGTGGACCGCCTGCTCACCGACAAGGTGCCCGCGGAGATCAGCGAGAAGCTGCGCCCGCTGGCCGACTACCTGGTGGCGGCCGGCCGCGAGCTGGCCGAGCGCAAGGAGGGCGACTTCGCCGCGATGTTCCCGGCGGCCGCGGCGCTGGCCGCGGGCACGGGGGGCGAGAACCCGGTGAACGCCGCGCTCGAGGAGCACATGGCGGCGGCCGGGCTCACCCCCGGCGGCAAGGTGTGGATGCGCGACGGGCGCAGCGGCAACACGTTCGAGAGCCCGGTCACCATCGGGGCGATCTACATGCTGAAGCTCTCCCACCTGGTGGACGACAAGATCCACGCGCGCTCCATCGGCCCGTACTCGCTGGTCACCCAGCAGCCGCTGGCCGGCAAGGCGCAGTTCGGCGGCCAGCGCTTCGGCGAGATGGAGGTGTGGGCGCTGGAGGCGTACGGCGCCGCCCACACCCTGCAGGAGATCCTGACGGTGAAGAGCGACGACGTGAACGGCCGCTCGCGCGTGTACGAGGCGATCGTGAAGGGCGAGAACCTTCCCGAGCCGGGGCTCCCCGAGAGCTTCAACGTGCTCGTGAAGGAGCTGCAGGCGCTGGGCATCAGCGTCACGCTCGGCAACTAGGGTACAGGGAATAGGGAACAGGGGACAGCCGGCAACGGCACCAGCCTCGGCAGGCTGTCCCCTGTACCCTGACCCCTGTCCCCCGCAGTTCGGCTCTTGACCGCTTTGCTACGATAGAACCGCCCAAGCGTACGACCGCCGGCGGAACACCCGATCCAGCAAGGGGACCGATGATCGATTTTCCCCGCGCCCGCGAGACCCGCTCGCAGGACTTCAACTACATCCAGGTGAAGCTGGCCTCCCCCGAGGAGATCCGCGCCTGGAGCTTCGGCGAGGTCACCAAGCCGGAGACCATCAACTACCGCTCGTTCAAGCCCGAACGCGACGGGCTCTTCTGCGAGCGCATCTTCGGCCCGGTCAAGGACTGGGAGTGCCACTGCGGCAAGTTCAAGCGCATCCGCTTCCGCGGGCACGTGTGCGACAAGTGCGGCGTGGAGGTCACGCTCAGCAAGGTGCGGCGCGAGCGCATGGGCCACATCGAGCTGGCCGTGCCGGTCGCCCACATCTGGATGTTCAAGACGCTCCCCAGCCAGATGGGCTACCTGCTGGGGATGACGCTGCGCGACCTGGAGAAGGTCATCTACTACGCGTCGTACGTGGTCACGTCGGTGGGCAACCAGGACGTGAAGCACAGCCAGGTGCTGGACGAGGACGACTACCTGGCGCTGCGCGACAAGGCGCGTGAAGAGGGCGACACCGAGTTCAAGGCCGACATCGGCGCCGACGCGGTGCGCTCGCTGCTGCGCCAGATCGACGTGGACGGCCTGGCCGAGAGCCTGCGCGAGCAGGTGGCCGGCGAGACCAGCCAGCACCGCAAGAAGATGGTGCTGAAGCGGCTCAAGGTGATCGACGCCATCCGCAACTCGGGCGAGACCCCGGGCGAGCGCAACCGTCCCGAGTGGATGGTGATGGACGTGATCCCCGTGATCCCGCCCGACCTGCGCCCGCTGGTGCCGCTCGACGGCGGCCGCTTCGCCACCAGCGACCTGAACGACCTCTACCGGCGCGTGATCAACCGCAACAACCGGTTGAAGAAGCTGATGGAGATGCGCGCGCCCGAGGTGATCCTGCGCAACGAGAAGCGCATGCTGCAGGAGGCGGTGGACGCGCTCTTCGACAACGGCCGCCGCAGCAAGGCGATCCGCGGCCGCGGCAAGCGCCCGCTCAAGTCGCTCAGCGACATGCTGAAGGGGAAGCAGGGCCGCTTCCGGCAGAACCTGCTGGGCAAGCGCGTGGACTACTCGGGCCGCTCGGTGATCGTGGTGGGCCCCGAGCTCAAGCTGCACCAGTGCGGCCTCCCCAAGGCGATGGCGGTGGAGCTGTTCAAGCCGTTCATCATCCACGAGCTGGAGAAGCGCGGCGAGGCCGAGACGGTGAAGCGCGCCAAGAAGATCGTGGAGCGCGACGACCCGCGCGTGTACGAGGTGCTCGAGGACATCATCCGCGACCACCCGGTGCTGCTGAACCGCGCGCCCACGCTGCACCGCCTGGGGATCCAGGCGTTCGAGCCGGTGCTGGTGGAGGGGAAGGCGATCCGCATCCACCCGCTGGTGTGCGCCGCCTTCAACGCCGACTTCGACGGCGACCAGATGGCCGTGCACGTGCCGCTCTCGTTCGAGGCGCAGCTCGAGGCGCGGGTGCTGATGCTGTCGAGCAACAACATCCTCCTCCCGTCCAACGGCCGGCCGATCGCGGCGCCGAGCCAGGACATCGTGATCGGGTCGTACTGGCTCACGCACCAGACGGCCACGCACGACGCGGCCTTCGCGGCCGACCTGGAGGAGCAGAAGAAGCCGTTCGGCGAGCGCGACGCGGCGAAGATCGTGCGCCGCTTCGCAGAGGTGGCCGAGGTGGAGATGGCGCTGCAGCACCGCGTGGTGCGGCTGCAGAGCCCGATCTACTACTGGACCGACCCGCGCCCGGCCGCCGAGCTGGAAGAGGGCGAGGCGCGCAAGCCGGGGTGGATCAAGACCACGCCGGGGCGGGTGATCTTCAACTCCGTGGTTCCGGCCGAGATGGGCTTCTGGAACAAGACCATGGGGAAGAAGGAGCTGGGCGACGTCATCTTCGGCTCGTACCGCACCGTGGGGCTGGCCCGCACGGTGGTGTTCCTGGACGACCTGAAGGCGTTCGGCTTCCGCTACAGCACCATGGGCGGGATCAGCGTGGGGATCGAGGACATGGAGATCCCCGCCGAGAAGGACAGCATCCTGCGCGAGGCCGAGGACGACGTGGCGCGCTTCACCCGCGCGTACAACAACGGCGTGATCTCGAACGGCGAGCGCTACAACAAGGTGATCGACACCTGGACGCACGCCAACAACGACGTGGCCGACGCCATGGTGGACCGCCTCCGGCGCAGCCGCGGCGGGTTCAACCCCGTGTACATGATGATGAACTCGGGGGCCCGCGGCAGCCGTGACCAGATGCGGCAGCTGGCCGGGATGCGCGGCCTGATGGCCAAGCCGCAGAAGAAGCTGACCGGCGGCATCGGCGAGATCATCGAGAGCCCGATCAAGTCGAACTTCCGCGAGGGGCTCACCGTGCTGGAGTACTTCATCTCCACGCACGGCGCCCGCAAGGGCCTGGCCGACACCGCGCTGAAGACGGCCGACGCCGGGTACCTGACCCGCCGCCTGGTGGACGTGGCGCAGGACGTGACCATCACCGAGGACGACTGCGGGACGATCCTGGGGCTGGAGGTCAGCGCGCTGAAGGAGGGCGAGGACGTGGTGGAGCCGCTCAAGGACCGCATCGTCGGTTCGGTGGCGGCCGACGACGTGTTCGACCCGATCGACGGCGAGCTGATCATCGAGGCGGGCGAGCTGATCGACGAGGAGACCGCCGACGAGATCGAGGACGCCGGCATCCAGACGATCAAGATCCGCTCGGTGCTCACCTGCGAGAGCCGCCGCGGGCTGTGCGTGAAGTGCTACGGGCGCAACCTGGCCACCATGGGGATCGTGGACCCGGGCGAGGCGGTGGGGATCCTGGCCGCGCAGTCGATCGGCGAGCCGGGGACGCAGCTCACCCTGCGCACCTTCCACATCGGCGGCACGGCGGCGCGCATCGCGGCCACCACGGGCCGCAAGAGCAAGGTGGAAGGCGTCGCGCAGTTCGAGCGCGTGACCACGGTGACCACGCCCGACAGCACGCGGATCGTGACCAGCCGCGAGGGCGAGATCATCATGCGCACCGCCGAGGGCGGGGTGCGCAGCCGCCTGGCGGTGCCGTACGGCGCCACCATCTCCATCGCCGACGGCGACAAGGTGGCGGTGGGCGACACGCTCTTCTCGTGGGACCCGTACAGCGAGCCGATCGTGGCCGACTTCGGCGGCACCGTGAAGTTCATCGACATCGTGGACGAGGCCACGGTGCGCGAGGAGCTGGACGAGAGCACCGGCCGCCGGCAGATGGTGATCATCGAGGACCGCAGCAAGAAGCTGCACCCGATGATCGAGATCCACGGCGAGGGCGGGGTCAAGCTGCGCGAGTTCATCGTGCCGGTGGGCGCGCAGCTCACCGTGCGCGACGGCGAGGTGATCGAGCCGGGCGCCACGCTGGCGAAGATCGCGCGCGAGGCCTACAAGACGCGCGACATCACCGGCGGCCTGCCGCGCATCGCCGAGCTGTTCGAGGCGCGCCGGCCCAAGGACCCGGCGGTGATCACCGAGGTCGACGGCACCGTGCGCTTCGGCGACATCAAGCGCGGCAAGCGCGAGGTGATCGTGATC
>DASSME010000031.1:0-30867 GCA_035689035.1 Longimicrobium sp.
CGCCTGAGAGCGCGACCCTCCCCCGTACCGGGAGAGGGTGGCACACGAGCCGGTGCGCACCCCTCGGCCTCCGCCCACGCCGAACCCGCGGAACTGCAGGGAGCCGGCGCAGCTACCTCTCCCGGTACGGGAGAGGTGGACGGCCTAAGCCGGCCGGAGAGGGCGCGGTACGGCCGGAGCACGCCGAAGCGCCGGCGCGCCTCCGCGGCGCTCCCTCCCCGCGCCTGAGAGCGCGACCCTCCCCCGTACCGGGAGAGGGTGGCTCACGAGCCGGTGCGCCGCCCCGCGGCCTCCGCCCACACCGAACCTGCGGAACTGCAGGGAGCCGGCGCAGCTACCTCTCCCGGTACGGGGGAGGTGGACGGCCGGGGCCGGCCGGAGGGGGCGCGGTGCGGCCGGAGAGACGACGTGCCGCGGCCCGATCGAAGAAATCCACTTCCCCGGGAGCACCGATGCATCGCCCGAGGCGTGACATCCCCCCGCCGCCGCAGTATTCTTCCGGCCCCAAAAACATCAACCTGAACCGCCGGAACGGTTTGAGCGAGCACACGCCAACGGCCCTGCTGGACCCCGACACCGCGCGCAACCTGCTGGAGCAGGCGAAGGCCGCCCGCGTCCATGCCTACGCCCCGTACAGCCGCTTTCCCGTGGGCGCCGCGCTGCTGGCCCGCGACGGGCGCGTGTTCACGGGCGTGAACGTGGAGAACGCCAGCTACGGGCTGGGCAACTGCGCCGAGCGCACCGCCATCTTCAAGGCCGTGAGCGAGGGCGCGCGCGACTTCGTGGCCGTGGCCGTGGCGGGCCCCGAGGACGACGTGGAGTGCTCGCCTTGCGGCGCCTGCCGCCAGGTGCTGTTCGAATGGGGCCCCGACATGGTCGTGGTGATGCCCGACGGCGGCGGGCTGAAGCAGCAGACGATGCGCGAGCTCCTTCCCGGCGCCTTCGACGCCAGGCGGCTCCCCTTCCGCGAGGTGCCGGTGTGAGCGCGCACGGCGTGGTGCCGCTGATCGAGCGCAAGCGCGACGGCGGCGAGCTTTCGGCCGACGAGATCGCGTGGCTCCTGCGCGGCTACGTGGCCGGCGAGGTGCCCGACTACCAGCTGAGCGCCTGGCTGATGGCCGTCCGTCTGAAAGGGATGACCCAGGCCGAGACGCTGGCCATGACGCGCGCCATGGTCGCCAGCGGGCGCGAGCTGGAGTGGAGCGGGATCGGCCGCCCCACGGTGGACAAGCACAGCACCGGCGGCGTGGGCGACAAGACGTCCATCGTGCTGGTGCCGCTGATGGCCGCGGCCGGCGCGGCGTTCGTCAAGATGAGCGGGCGCGGGCTGGGCCACACCGGCGGCACCCTCGACAAGCTGGAGAGCATCCCCGGCTTTCGCGTGGACGTCCCGCTGGACGAGATGCGCGGCCAGGTGGAGCGCGTGGGCGCCGCGCTGGTGGGCCAGTCGCCCGAGCTGGTGCCGGCGGACGGGAAGCTGTACGCGCTGCGCGACGTGACGGCCACCGTGGACAGCGTGCCCTTGATCGCCAGCAGCATCATGTCCAAGAAGCTGGCCGGCGGCGCACGCTCCGTGGTCCTGGACGTGAAGTGGGGGTCGGGCGCGTTCATGACCTCGCTGGAAGATGCCCGGATCCTGGCCGCCGAGCTCGTCCGCATCGGCGAGGGCGCGGGGCGCGCGACCCGGGCGGTGCTGAGCTCGATGCGCGAGCCGCTGGGCCGCGCGGTGGGGAACGCGCTCGAGGTGCGCGAGGCGATCGAGACCCTGCACGGCCGCGGCCCCGCCGACCTGTGGGCGCTCACCCTGGAGCTGGGCGCGCACCTGCTGCAGATGAGCGGGATCGAGCCCGACCGTGACGCCGCCCGCGCGCGGCTGGCCGAGCTGCGCGACACCGGCGCCGGCGCGCGCAAGCTGGCCGAGCTGGTCGAGGCACAGCACGGCGACCCCCGCGTGGTGGACGACCCGTCGATCCTCCCCGCCGCCCCGGTAGTGGCCACGGTGGGCGCGCTGGGCGACCAGGCGCGCTGGGTGGCCCAGGCCGACGCGCGCGCCATCGGCGACGCGGCGCTGGCGCTGGGTGCCGGGCGGCGCAGGAAGGGCGACCCGATCGACGCCGCCGTGGGGATCGTGGTGCGCGCCCGCATCGGCGACCGGGTGGAGCGCGGCCAGCCCCTGGCCGAGATCCACGCCCGCACCGAGGCCGCCGCCGAGGCCGCCGTGCACGCCGTGCGCTCCGCGTACGTCCTTTCGCACGAGCCCGTGGCCGCGGAGGCGGACGCGTACGAGGTGATCGGGAAGGAGCAGATCGGGGGATGAGCCGGCTTCCACGGGGCTGAAGCCATGAGCCGCGACCCCGGGAAGCCTCGCAAGCCGCCGCGAAGTCGTGGCCGAGGCACCGGTGGAGCGCCGAGGTTTCCGCCCCCGGCGACCCCGCCGTGACGCAACGAGAGCGCCCCCGCCCGAGACGGTTCGGGCGGGGGCGCTCTCGTCCGCGGCTCACCGGCGCGCCGCGGACCGCGCGGTCAGGCGCAGTTGTACGTGTCGGGGTTGCACGTGTTGGTGCACCCGCACGAGCCGTAACAGGTGTCGTTCGGCGTGTGGCACTGCGGCTTGGAGATGCAGTCGGGGTAGCCGGTGCACCACTCGGTGACGATGGTGTCGTTGCCGCGCACCGTGCCACGCCTGCCGTTCGCGCTCTCGGTGTCGAACGAATCCACTTCCAGGCGGTCCAGGTTCAGCGTCAGCTTGCGCATCCGTGTTCCTCCGTCGAGAGGGGAAAGCCGGCCGATCCGCCCCGAAGCGTCTCCACCGGCGGCCTTGAAGCGGCCGCGAAGGCCGCTTACGCGCGGATGGATACTCGCGAAGTGTGGCGGATAACGCAAGTCTCCGTCGGCATCATGGACCTTGCCACGCGCCGAGCGAGTATGCACCGTGCATCCGCACCGTCCCACCGTCGTGAACCGCACCGGGGAAAGGTTGCCGATGAAGCCCATCCTTCTCATCGCCGCCGTGGCCGCGCTGGCCGGATGCGCGCGCTCCGCGCCGAACGCGGGCGGCGGCGAGCCGCAGAACCCGCGCGCCCCCGTCCCCGCCGAGAGCACCGTGCAGGCCGGCTCGGGCGGCTCCGCCGCCGCGCCCGCCGAAACCGACACCAGCCGCATCGCGCGGCTGGAGCGCGAGGCCCGCGCGCTGGCGCACGCCGGCGGCTGCACGGCGGACCAGTGCCGCACCGCGCCCGTGGGCCATCGCCCGTGTGGCGGACCGCGCACCTACGTCGTTTACTGCGCGGCGAAGACCGATTCCGCGGCACTCTTCGCCAAGCTGGCCGAGCTCGCCCGCGCCGAGGACGCGTACAACCAGCGCAACCAGATGGCCTCCACCTGCGAGTTCCGCGAGCCGCCGTCCACCCGGATCGAGAACGGCAGCTGCGTGGCCGCCCCGGGCGTGGGGGTGACGATTCAGTGACCGCCCCCGCGGGGCAGGGAACGCTTGGCGCCCGCCGGGAGTACACGGGAGCGCGGACACGTTCGCCGCGCGCCGTACGCACTGGCGCACTCACGCACTCACGCACCCGTTCGCGGTGCTGACCACCGAGAAGATGAACCCTCGACGCGCCGTTCTGGCGCTGCTCTGTACCCTGGCGCTGCTGGCGCCGCGGCTGGCCGCGGCGCAGGGCCGGCCCGCGCCGCTCGAGGGCTTCGTGGCCTCCATCGCGCGGATGTGGGCGGCGGGCGACGCCGGGGCGCTCACCGCGCTGGCCCCCGCCGACGACCGCATGTCGCTGGACCTGGGCGACGGCCGCGCCGAGGCCGCCGAGGCGCGCCACGTGGCCGCCGCGCTGCGCGAGCTGTTCCGCGAGCGCACCACGCTGAACGTGCGCCCCACGCAGGTGAACATCGCCGGTGGACAGCCGCTGCGCGGGTTCGGCGAGCTGAGCTGGACCAGCCGCCCCCGCGGCGTGACCGACAGCGAGACCAGCACCGTCTACATCGGCGCGGTGTGGGAGAACGACGGCTGGAAGATCCGCGAGCTGCGCGTCCTGCGCTGACGCTCGTCGGCGGATGATCACGGCGGGCGGGCTCCAGTGCAGAGCCCGCCCGCTTTCGTTCGCCAAGATCCCGACCGCCGCGGATGTTTGATGCCATACCCGGTAATTCACTGTGCATCCGAGCGACACCGCCGTCCCGTCATCACTGAGCGCCACGCTGCACCCGAAGCGTGCATCGCTCACCGGCGGCTGAAGCCGCAGCAACAACGACGAAAAGCCTCGCAAACTGCGCGAGGCTTCAACAGCCTGGGCTTCGTGCGGCCACTCAGGGTGACGAGGATGGCTTCTGCGTAGAATGCACAATCCTTTCACAGATCTGCATGAGGTCCACGTAGATGCCGGCGGGGGAGTCCGCGAAGGCGGACTTCGGGCCGTCGTTGCCTCGGGTTTCAACCCGGGGTTCGAGGCCCGCACAGGTTGCGGCGGGAAGGGGTGGTGTGTTAGGGTTGGGGCTTCCCCAAACAGATGGCGATCGACCCGGGCGCCCAGGCCATCCCGGCCCGAGCGCCGTTTCTCGCCCCCACCATCCCGAGGAACACCCATGCACTTCCGTCGCTCCATCGCCGCGGTGCTTGCCGTGGCGGCGCTGGCCGCCTGCTCCGACGGCCCGCTCACCGGGCCCGCCGCCCGCACGCCCGAACAGCCCGCGGCGGCCGCGCTCTCCGAAGGCCCGATCCCCACGCGCCAGCAGCAGCACCCGGGGACGTTCATCGAGAAGAGCGACGCCGAGCTGTGGGCGTTCGTGCAGGCGTCCGGCGGCCTCGTCGCCGTGGGGCTGAAGGCGCCCGGCGGCGTGCGCGGCACGTACCACGGCCGCATCCTGGTCGACCGCGGCCAGCAGGCGCAGGGGCGGGCGGCGGTGCTGGCCCAGCGCGGCGTGCGGCTGGTCTCGGCCGACGAGCTGCTGCCGGTGCTCGAGGTGCGGCTGGCCGACCAGGCGGCGCTCGGCGCCGTCCGCAAGCTCCCGTTCGTGGACTACGTGGAGCCGGTGGTCATCCACCAGGAGGTTCCCCAGTTCGCAGGCGTGGGCGGGTGCGGCTGGGGCGACGCGTGGACCGGCGACCGGCAGTACACCTTCACCGGCGACATCTACTCGCAGAAGTTCACCGCGATGGGCATCCCCAGCGCGTGGAGCTACAGCAACGGCAGCGGGATCAAGATCGGGCTGATCGACACCGGGATCTCGTCGGGACAGGGGCAGCTCGTCAGCTCGTTCACCAACGGAGAGAGCTACGGCCGCACCCTCAGCCTGCTGCGCATCTCGTCTCAGTCCAGCGTGTATGACGAGTGCGGCCACGGCACGCGCATGGCCGGGATCATCGCCGCGCCGTGGGATGGGCAGAGCGTGGGCGGGATCGCGTACCGCGCCAGCCTGGTGAGCGTGCGGCACGCCAGCGGGGTGGCCACCGTCAACAGCAGCGACGCCAAGGCCAGCGTGCGCATGGCCAACCAGAACGGCGCGCAGGTGATCGTGATGGCGTGGGAGTCGCTCAACTGGCTGTGGCAGGTGTCGGACGAGATCGAGTACTGGCACTACGGCCGGCAGGTGCTGTTCTTCGGCGCCGCGGGGACCAGCGGGTGCTGGGACGGCATCCTGGACAGCAACGTCGTCTTCCCCGCCGACATGCCCGAAGTCGTGGCTGTCACCGGCGTGAGCTACCCCAACGGCGGGGTGCCCTGCGGCATCCACCACGGCAGCGAGGTGGAGCTCACCAGCTACCTGGACGTGCCCAGCACGGGCCGCTACACGGGCGACGTGGTGAGCATGGGCGGCAGCTCCAACGCCACCGCCGTGGCCGGCGGCATCGCCGCGCTGGTGTGGAGCCGCAACCCGTGGATGACCCGCGACCAGCTGCGCGCACGCCTGCAGCAGACCGCGCAGTATTACCCGAACCGCAGCAGCGAAGAGGGCTACGGCCTGATGAACGCGTACCGCGCGGTCACGGGGTACTGAGCCGGCTCTCGCACTGGTCTGGAAATTCAGCGGCAATACCAGCTCTGCTTCAGGCTCTCACGGAGGAACGGACGGACGGAGAACTGCCATGTAGTTTCCGTCCCTCCGTTCCTCCGTGAGACCTTTCAGCGATGTCTGCTCACCGATTGGATTTGCGGATCAGGTACGAACCCGCAACCTACGACTACCTGACGAGAGGCCTCGCGCACCGCGTGAGGCCTCGATCGTATCCCGCCACCAGCGCCAGTGCCGCGCACCACCAGCACCCCGGCTCACCCGAACGCCCAGCGCACGTACGCCTGGATCAGCGCCTGGCCCCAGGGCTCGGTGATCCCGGCGCCCAGGGCCAGGAAGATCCCGAACGGCACCAGCTTCCCCGTCTTCAGGCTGATCGGCCCGAAGATCAGGCTGCCGAAGAGGGCACCCAGGAAGATGGTGAGCAGCACGCCCGGCGGGCCCAGGAACGCGCCCACCATCGCCATCATCTTGATGTCGCCCCCGCCCATCGCCGGCTTGCGGAAGAGCGCCTCGCCCAGCACCGCGATCACCCACAGCAGCACGAACCCCAGCAGCGCCCCCAGGAACGACTGCAGCGGGCTGATCCCCCCCGGCGCCAGCGACAGCGCCAGCCCGATCACCAGCCCGCCGATCGTGAACTGGTCGGGGATGATGTAGGTGCGCGCGTCCGTCAGCGCGATCCCCAGCAGCAGCGTGAAGAACAGGGCGGACGACAGCGCCTGCCAGGTGAAGCCGTGCCGCAGCACCGCCGCCACCCACAGGCTGGCCGTGGTCAGCTCGATCAGCGGGTACTGGATGGAGATGCGGGCCCCGCACTCGCGGCACTTCCCGCGCAGCAGGAGCCAGCCCAGGACGGGCACGTTGTCGTGCCAGCGGATCGGAGTCTCGCACGCCGGGCAGCGCGAGCGCGGGCGGATCACCGACAGCCCCTCGGGCCAGCGGTAGATGCACACGTTCAGGAACGAGCCCACGCAGGCGCCCACGATGGCGGCGTAGACCCAGAGCAGGATGTCGGGCATCTATCTCAAGCGTCCTGGCGCAGAAGTTCGTACAGCAGGATGGCGCCCGCGGCGGCCACGTTCAGGCTCTCGGCGCGCCCGCGGATCGGGATCCCCGCGCGCACCGTCGCCGCGGCGAGCGTCTGTTCCCCCACGCCCGCGCCTTCGTTCCCCAGCACCAGCGCCGCGCGCCGGATCGAGGGCGGCAGCGGGTCCGCCCCCACCACGGCCGCGACGGGGACGATGCCCCGCTCCTCCAGCCACGGCGCCAGCTCGTCCCACTCCGCGGGGACGATCGGCAGGCGGAACGACGAGCCCATGGCGGCGCGGACCGACTTGGGGTTCCACGGGTCGACCGTGCCGGGGAGTGTGACGATTCCAACCGCGCCGAGCGCCTCGGCCGTCCGCACCAGGGTGCCGAAGTTGCCGGGGTCCTGCACCGCGTCCAGCACCAGGAGCACGCACGGATCGGCGTGGGCCGGCAGCGCATCGAGGGCGTGGCTCGGCATCTCGGCCGCCGCCAGGATCCCCTGCGGGTGCTCGGTGCCGGCCAGCTCCCGCAGCTCGCGCTCGTTCACTTCGCGCAGCGGAACTTCCCGCGCCTCAAGGGCTTGCGCCAGTCCGGCGCCGCGCGGGGTGTCCCACAGCGAGGACGAAACGGCGGCCAGGCGGATGGCGAGCGGCGAGGCGGCCAGGTCTTCCACGGCGCGCACGCCCTCGGCCAGGAACAGCCTTTCGGCCTCGCGGTGCTTGCGAAGCGCGAGGGAGCGTAGCAGTCGTTCCTCGCGCCGTGAGAGTGGCCCGGGCATCTGGTCCGCAACTTGCCTTTTCCCAGCGGCGAACCGGTCAACCCGAGCCGATGGAGAGTGTTATGAGATCCGCACTTAGGAGCTTCCGTGCGGGCGCCGCCGTGGTGGCGCTGGGCAGCGCGGCCAGCCTGGGGGCGTGCGCCCCCGCGCTCACCACGCAGCAGGAGGTGCAGGCCGGCGCCGACTACGCGCGCCAGATCAACCAGCAGCTCCCGATCGTCCGCGACAGCTACACCAACCAGTACATCAGCCAGCTGGGGCGGCAGATCGCCGCGCAGGCCGACCCGCGGGGGATCCCGTACACGTTTTACGTGGTGAACTCCGACGTTGTCAACGCCTTCTCGATCCCCGGCGGCTACGTGTACGTGAACCGCGGGGTCATCGAGCGCGCCGACAACGTGAGCCAGCTCGCCGGCGTGCTGGCGCACGAGATCGGCCACGTGGTGGAGCGGCACGGCATCCAGCAGGCGCAGCGCGCGCAGAACGCCAACACCATGCTCTCGGTGCTCTACGGCGTGCTGCTGCGGCGCAACCCGGGCACCCTGGAGCGCGGGGCGGTGCAGGTGGGCGGCAGCGCGGTGTTCGCGGGCTACAGCCGCGAGGCCGAGCGCGAGGCCGACCGCGACGCGGTGACCTTCATGATGAAGAGCGGCTACAGCCCCAACGGGCTGCCGCAGTTCTTCAACAAGCTGCAGCAGGAGCAGCAGCGCAACCCCAGCAAGGTGGAGCAGTGGTTCGCCACGCACCCCATGACGGGCGAGCGCATCCAGAACACGCAGGCGTTGATCAACCAGACGCCGGGCGCCAACAGCACGCGCCTGGTCACCGACACCCGCGAGTTCCAGAACTTCCGGGCCCGCGTCCGCTCGCTCACGCCGGCCCCGCAGGACCGCCGGTGAGCCGCGCGGCCGGCGGCAGCGCGCACCGGGCCCGCCACGGGCGGGCCCGCCTGGCGGCCCTGGGGCTGGCGCTGCTGCCGGCTGTGGCGGGGTGCGTCAACGAGGCGCAGGAGAGGGACCTGGGCGGGCAGATCGCGGCCAACCTGAACGCCCGCATCCCGCTGGTGCGCGACGCACCGCTCAACCTGTACGTGAACGACCTGGGGCGCCTGGTCGCGAAGCACAGCGGCCGTCCGGATCTGCAGTACCGCTTCTTCATCGTCGATACCGACGCGGTGAACGCCTTCGCGCTCCCCGGCGGCTACATCTACGTGGACCGGGGGCTGATCGCGCGCACCCGCAACGTGAGCGAGCTGGCCGGGGTGCTGGCGCACGAGATCGCGCACGTGGCGCTGCGGCACGGCGCGCGGAACCTCGAGCGGCAGATGCGCACCAGCGGGATGAGCTCGCTGCTCTACCGCAAGATCCTGGGCCGCGGGCCGCTGCTGGACCAGCAGGCGCTGCAGGTCGGCAACCAGCTGTGGGCCGCCAGCCACTCGCGGTCCGACGAGACGGCGGCCGACCGCGAGGCGGTGAAGTACCTGATCGCCACGGGGGTGGACCCCAACGGGATGGTGGAGCTGTTCCAGGAGCTGATGCGCGAGGAGCGCGCGAACCCGCAGGCGCAGAGCGCCGAATGGTTCAGCACGCACCCCAACACCGCGCGGCGCCTGCAGCTCACCGAGCAGACCATCCAGGAGCTGATGCCGCAGCGGCAGACCGGCATCCGGCCGCTGGCGCACAACAACGCCAGCTACCCGCTGTTCCTGCAGCGGATGCAGATGCTGCCGCCCTCGCCGCCGCTGATCCCCGGGATGCAGGTGCCGCTCCCCGGGGAGTGAGCCCGGGCGTACCGGCAGGACGGCGGATGGCGAGACACGAGGCCCCGGAGCGATCCGGGGCCTCGTCTCGTTTGAATCGGTTGGATCAACGGCGCTTGGGGGGCGTGTCCCTCCGCTGCGCTCCGGGCCGGGCTGCGCGCGCGGTAGGGCACGATACGACCGTGCCCAACCGCGCCGGGCCATCGGCGGCGCGCCCGCCATCGTGTGGGCCGACGTCCCGGAGCACGCGCGCCGCCGCCGTCCCGGCCCTCCGGGCGCGCATCCCTCACGCAAGGTATGTTCGCGGCGACAGTTACGGCGGGTTGAAACCCGCCGCTGATTCACCTCCAGGTCGCCTTCGCGGACTCCCACGCACACATCCTCGCGAACCGACCACTTCCGTTGCCGCGGCGATGATCTCCGCGACCACGAGCAAGCGCCGTCTCGCCAACCTCTCCCGGAACGGGGGAGGTGGACGGCCTGAGCCGGCCGGAGGGGGCGCGGTGCCGAGGATCGCGCGGTGTTCTCCCCCGTGGACGCATCACCCCTTGACCCTCACATTGGTGTGAGGGTTTACCTTCCGGTCGTCCGCGATCCTCGCGGGCGGCGTCCACAGGCCATCGAGGGATGCACGATGCGGGTGGGAGAGCTGGCGGAACGGACGGGGGCGAGCATCCGCTCGATCCGCTACTACGAGCAGGCGGGGCTGCTGGCGGCCGCGCGCAAGCCCAACGGCTACCGCGAGTTCGGCCCGAACGCCGTCGAGCGGGTGCGCGCCATCCGCGGCCTGCTGGAGAGCGGCTTCACGGTGGGGGAGATCCTGTCGCTCAGCTCCTGCCTGACCGCCACGGCCGACGACTGCGACTGCTGCGGGCAGACCGCCGCGCTCTACCGCGAAAAGCTGGCGAAGATCGACCTGCAGATGCGCACCCTGGCCCAGCTGCGCGAGCGCGTATCCGAGCGCATCGCCGCGCTGGAGTGCTGACGCCGCCGAACCGAACCCTGACGACCGGAGCAAGACCATGTCGCACCCCATCACCGTCACGGACCAGACCTTCGCCGCCGAGGTGGAGCAGCAGCCGGGCCTCACCGTGGTGGACTTCTGGGCCGAATGGTGCGGCCCCTGCCGCATCATCGCACCCTTCGTGGAGCAGATCGCCGCCGAGCGCACCGGCACCGTCAGGGTCGCCAAGGTCGATTCCGACGCCAACCCGCGCCTGTCGGCCCGCTTCAACGTGCGCTCCATCCCCACCCTCCTCTTCTTCAAGGACGGCCAGGTGGTGGACCAGATCATCGGCGCCGTGCCGAAGGCGCGCATCGACGCGGTGGTCGAGAAGCACGCGGAGTCGCCAGCCGCCGCGATGTAACCCACAGGCCACATGAACACGGATGCAGGCGAAGGCTTACATCCCTCCGGCGGGGCGGGCGAAGCGAATCGCCCGTCCCGCTCGTTTTCGTCGTGATGACACCCGTCGTGTCCCCGGAACGGCGGCGCCCCCGAGCGATGTTCGCACGGGAGTCCGTGGTTGCCGCGGATTCATCCGCCCGTCCGATCGGACAGTATTGGGCGAAGGGGGTGGCAAGCCGGAGGGTGAGGGCTCCGCGGCACACGCCTTGAACCGCTCCCCCCGCCTTGCCGTCTGGTGTGACGGAACGGGGACACTGGCCAGGGAGTGGAAGCATGGCGACGGAGCTATTGCCCGAGGTGCTGCGGGGCGACCCCGAAACGGTGGTCGCACATGACGTGGAGTGCCTGCGCACCGGGATCGTGAACGTCTACTTCGTGGGCCGGCCCGGCGCGGCCGACCGCGAGTGGGTGCTGGTGGACGCGGGGATCTTCGGCTTCACGGACCGCATCCTGGAGCTGGCACGCGAGCGCTTCGGCGATTCGCGGCCGGCGTGCATCGTGATGACGCACGGGCACTTCGACCACGTGGGGTGCCTCGAGGAGCTGTCGGTTGCCTGGGGCGTGCCGATCTACGCGCACACGCTCGAGCTGCCGTACCTCACCGGGCGCTCGGCGTATCCCCCGCCCGATCCCACGGTGGGCGGTGGCTTCATGGCGCTCAGCAGCCCGCTGTACCCGCGCGGGCCCATCGACTTGGGCGACCGGGTGCGCCCGCTCCCCGAGGGCGGCGGCGTGCCCGGGATGCCGGGGTGGGAATGGATTCCCACGCCCGGCCACTCCCCCGGCCACGTCTCGTTCTGGCGCGCGGAAGACGGCGTGCTGATCGTGGGCGACGCGTTCGTGACGACCAAGCAGGAGTCGCTGCTCGCCGTCCTGGAGCAGCGCCCCGAGATGCACGGCCCGCCGATGTACTACACGCAGGACTGGGACGCCGCGCGACGGTCGGTGCAGGCGCTGGCCGAGCTGCAGCCCGAGGTGGCCGCCACCGGCCACGGCCCGCCGCTGCGCGGCCCCGTTATGCGCGAGGCGCTGAACCTGCTGGCGCGCGACTTCGAGACGCTCGCCGTGCCGCGCGACGGCCGCTACGTGCGCGCCCCCGTGATCGCCGACGAGCGCGGCACCGTGTCGGTGCCCCCGCCGGTGCACAACACGGCGCTCCTGCTGGGTGGCGTGGCGGCCCTGGCGCTGGGCGTGTACGTCGGCGCGCGCATGCGGCGGCGCTAGCGCGGGGCTCTCCCACGCCGCCGCATCCGCGGCGCCGAGGCCATCCGCGGCCGGGGTCGCCGCGGCTGGGCGGGGCGTCGGGGACGGTGCCCCGCGAGTTCCGGGAGAGCCGGACACGGGGTGCGGGGCCGCCGGAAACGGCGGCCCTTTGCGTTGCCGTCGATCTCGCCTATACTGCTGGAATGAGACGTTATTTGAAAACGCACGTTTCTTAGCTCTCCCCTCCCGCACGCTCCCGCTTTCACCATAAAAGCCTAGAAACATCCATTCATGCGTGAACTCCGGACCCCAGCGGGCGTGGGTCCGGCGTCCATCATCACTCGCAGGTGGTTACGCTCGCTTCGGGCCACCTGAAAACATGGGAGGAGCATTCGTATGAGCTACACGCACGCCGAGAAGGGACCCGGGGACCTGATCCGTTCGATCGACTGGAACGGCATGGGCCGGGAGATCATGCGCCTGGACAGCGACAAGGTCGACCGTGCCGGGGGCGACACGCTGGGCGGCCCGCTGACGGTCAAGGGCGACCTGGGGGTGGGCACGGTCAACGCCGGCGCACAGCTGCGCGTGCTCCGGCGGCAGGAGGACGCCAGCGAAGCGAGCCACGGGGCGCTGGTGGTGGGGAGCGACAGCGACAGCAGCGCCTCGCTCCGCCTGGGCTACGGCGGAGGCTACTCGTGGATCCAGGGGCAGGGGCGCCCGACGCTGGCCGTCAATCCGCGCGGCGGCGACGTGGGCGTGGGCACCGACGCGCCGAAGAGCCGCCTCGCGGTCGCGGGCGGGCTTTCCGTGGGCGCCGGCTGGGCGGCGGGAACGGCCGCGCCCGCCAGCTCGCTGATCGTGGAGGCGAACGCGGGGATCGGGGTCGCCGCGCCGGCGGAGAGGCTGGAGGTGGCGGGCGACCTGGTGGCGGGCGGGGCGCCGGGTACGCGCTTCCGCTTCCACACGCGCGCGGCCACCTCGGGCGACTTCCTGCAGATCCTCCCGGACGGGGGGAACGGGACGTGGGAGTGGAGCAAGGGGCTGGTGCTCCAGCGCGCCACCGGCAACGTGGGCGTCGGCACCACCACGCCGCGGGAGAAGCTGGAGGTGAACGGGGCCGCCCTGATCGGCAACGGCAACAACTACGCGAACAAGTTCAAGTACATGGCCCCGGGCTCGCTCACCATCGGCGGGATCGACGTCAATTACGGCGGCGGGACCGGGTGGAACGCCAGCACGGCCGGCCTCCTGCTGGAAACGCTCGACAACACGGAGATCGCCGTCCACGACTCCGCCGATCGGATCGCCTCGCTGATGTACTACCAAGGCGGCAAGAACAACCGGCTCACCATCGGGCGCGACATGGGGTCGGGCGCCATCGGCCGGGTGGTGGTGAACGCGCCGCTCGAGGTGGCGGGCGACCTGGTCGCGGGCGGCGCGCCGGGAACGCGCTTCATCTTCCACACGCGCGGCGCCCAGGCGGGCGACTTTCTGCAGATCGCCGCCGACGCGGGGGACGGGGCGTGGGATTGGAGCAAGGGGCTGGTCTTCCAGCGCGCCACCGGCAACGTGGGCGTGGGCACCACGGGGCCGCAGGCAAAGCTCGAGGTGAACGGGGCCGCCCTGGTCGGCAACGGCAGCAACTACGCGAACAAGTCGAAGTACATGGCCCCGGGCTCGCTCACCGTCGGCGGGACCGACGTCAACTACGGCGGCGGGAGCGGGTGGACCGCGAACACGGCCGGCCTCCTGCTGGAGACGCTCGACAATACCGAGATCGCCGTCCACGACGCCGGCCAGCGCCTTGCCTCGCTGATGTACTACCAGGGCGGCGCGGCCAACCGGCTCACCATCGGGCGTGACATGGGCTGGGGCGCCCTCGGCCGGGTGGTGGTGAACGCGGACCTGGAGGTGGCCGGGCGGCTGACCGCCGCGCGGAGCAACCCGCTCGCGCACCGCATGTACCCGGCGGACCCGATCGTCTACCAGGAGATCTTCGACGCGAAGAACGCGGGCGCCATCCGCAAGCTCGGCAACCCGGGCTACGACGACACCTCGTACGCCACGAACCTGTGGTACGAACGCCACCTGATCCGGTTCGGCGGGAACAACGAGGCGGACGACAACGGTGCCGAGGTCACCATCCCCGCCGGCTATGATACGCTGTGGGTGCGGGTGCTGGGCGACCGGTGGGCCGCGTTCAAGGCGTACTTCCGCGACGGGGCGCGCGAGAACGTCGGCGTGTACACCGGGGGCTACCGCTCGATGAACGGGTACTGCCCCGACGGTTCGCTCAGCGACGGCTTCAACGACCCGAACCACGGGATCGAGGGCGGGAGCTCGCTGCAGATCGAGATCCACCAGTGGGTGCCGGTCCCCGTGCGCAGGGCGGGGGTGCTGGCGCTGGTGGCCAAGCCCAACACCAACTGGGATTTCTGGCTTTCGGGGCTCGCCTTCAGCCGGAACCCCTGGGCGCACGCCGTACAGCAGGCGGTGGGGTACACCTGGGCGGTGAACGGCGGCGAGGGCCAGAAGTGGAACAACCACAACTGGAACCAGGACGTTCTCGCGGAGCTCACCGCCAAGGCCGAGCACGAGCTGATGGTTCCCGTGGTGCCGTCCGGGCGCGACAAGCTGCTCTACCTGGTGGAGCACAACAGCTCCTGGAACGGCACGGGTCACTCGGGGATCACCGTGAACGGCAGGCCGGTGGAGCGCTTCCTGGCCACCTGGGACAACCCGTTCGCGCGGCACTGGAGCGGCAAGATCTACGAGCGCTACATCGCCGCCCGCATCCCGGCGGAGGTGATCGGCGGCGACCGCTTCCTCAAGGTGCGCATCGACCTGCGGAAGCAGAACTCCAGCATCCACTTCCGCGAGATCGGGACGCACGACCTGGAGGTGCCGCAGCCGGCCTGAGCGACGGCCGAAGGGCCCGTCGCCGGCGAGCGCCCGCGAGCCGGTTGACGGGGCCCGTGACCGGGATCGGGAACGTTCGCGGGGCCGGTCGGCACCCGCGGCCGTCCCCGGCAGCGGGCAAAGCGGAGCGGAGGGAGCGGAGAACCGTGGTGGCGTTCTCCGCTCCCTCCGCTCTGCTCGCTCAGGTCCTCCGCGTACCCGTTCGCCGGGGCTGCTCCGCTGTAGGGGGATCGTGCGAAGGGCGTCCCGGCTCGCCGCGGATGCGGTCTATGGGATGATCCGGACCGGCGCGACGGCGATCACCTCGTACGTCGAATCGTACTGCGCGCTCATCCCCTCCACGCCCAGCGTCTGCCCCACCCTGTACGCGGCGGGATCGAACGCGTGGTGCGCGGGAACGAAGACCTGCAGCGGGCCGCCGCCGTCGTTGATCGTGATCTTCCAGCCGTACGGGCGGTCGTCGACAACCGGCGCGGTGATGCGGCCCTGCACGGCGACCAGCAGCGCTTCGGTGACCTCGCCGACCCGTTTCGTCCTCACGTGGTACGCGGGGAACGGCTGGGTCCGGCCGGTGACGCGCACGCTTTCGGGCTTCACCACCAGCAGCCCGTGCTGGTCCGCCAGGCGCCCGCCGACGCGCACCATCTGCCCGGCGGAGACGTGGGTGCCGCTGTCAGCGGCGACGTAGATCCCCTGCGGCCCGTCCTGGATCGCGAACCCCGCGTCCACCGCGCCGGACGCGACGGTCACCACGCCGCCCACCGTCACCTCCGCACCCGGTTCCATCTGCCGCACCCTGGTCAGCGGCGTGGGGCGCGCCCGGGCGGCCGTCGAATCCACGCCCGGCGGACCGCCGTCTCGCGCGGGACTCGGGCGCGTGCAAGCGACGAGGACGAGCAGCGGGATGATGCGGGCGATACGAAGCATGTCGGCGAGCGTCTGGCGGTTCTCCCCCGTCTCCCGCGGTTCGGGAGAAGGAGGGCGGGGAGATGAGGGGCCGGATCGACCGACAAGATGCGCCGCGCCGTCCGTGCGCGCGAGACGCGGGATGATGCGCCCCGCGGTGGAACGTCCGCGCCGCCGGTGCGATATTGGGCGCCCATGACGCGCATCGCCCACACCGGACTGCCGATCGAGGCCATGCTCCCCGCGCTCGCCCATGCGCTGCGCGGGGGGACGGGCGCCGTGCTGCAAGCCGCCCCCGGCGCGGGGAAGACCACCGTCGTGCCGCTGGCGCTGCTGGACGAGCCATGGCTGGCCGGGCGCAAGATCGTGATGCTGGAGCCGCGCCGCCTGGCCGCCCGCGCCGCCGCGCACCGCATGGCGCAGCTGCTGGGCGAGCGCGTGGGCGCCACCGTCGGCTTCCGCGTGCGGATGGAAACGCGCGTGGGGCCGGCGACGCGCGTGGAAGTGGTCACCGAAGGCGTGCTGACGCGGATGCTGCAGCACGATCCGGCGCTGGAGGGGGTCGGCCTCGTCATCTTCGACGAGTTCCACGAGCGCAGCCTGCACGCGGACCTTGGCCTCGCGCTGGCGCTCCAGTCCCGCGCCGTGCTCCGCGACGACCTGCGCGTCCTCATCATGTCCGCCACGCTGGACGGCGGGCCGGTCGCGGCGCTGCTCGGCGGCGCGGAGGTGATCACCAGCGAGGGGCGGGCCCACCCCGTGGAAACGCGGTGGCTGCCGCGAAAACCGGAGGGGCGTATCGAGCCCGTCGCCGCGCGCGCGGTCCGCCAGGCGCTCGAGGCGGAGACGGGCGACGTGCTCGTCTTCCTCCCAGGCGCGGGCGAGATCCGGCGGGTGGAAGAGATGCTGGCGGCAGACGGGATTCCGGCGGACACGCGGGTGATGCCGCTGTTCGGCAACCTGCCGCAGGAGGCGCAGGACGAGGCGATCCGCCCCAGCCCGCCCGGCCGCCGCAAGGTGGTGCTGGCCACGTCGATCGCCGAGACCAGCCTGACCATCGAGGGGGTGCGCGTGGTCGTGGACAGCGGGCTGATGCGCGTTCCCCGCTTCTCGCCGCGCACGGGGATGACGCGGCTGGAGACGGTGACGGTCTCGCGCGCCTCGGCCGACCAGCGGCGGGGACGCGCCGGGCGGCTGGGCCCCGGCGTCTGCGTCCGCCTGTGGACCGAGGCCGAGGACGCGGCGCTGCAGCCGTATCGCCCGCCCGAGATCCTGGAAGCGGACCTGGCCCCGCTGGCGCTGGAGCTGGCCGCGTGGGGCGTCGCCGATCCCGCCGAGCTGCACTGGCTCGATCCGCCCCCCGCCGCCGCCTTCGGGCAGGCACGCGAGCTGCTGGCCGAGCTGGGCGCGCTGGACTCCTCCGGCGCCGCCACCCCGCACGGACGGCGGATGGCCGCGCTCCCGCTGCACCCCCGCCTCGCCCACATGCTGCTGCGCGCGAAGGAGATGCGCCTGGCCGCCACCGCCTGCGGCCTGGCCGCGCTCCTCGCCGAGCGCGACCTGCTGCGCGGCGAGGGCCGCGCGCCGGACGCGGACGTGCGGCTGCGGCTGGCGGCGCTCCGCCGCGAGCGCGGCCCCGGCGGCTTTTCCGTCGACCACGCCGCGCTCCGCCGCGTCACCGCGGAGGCGAAGGAGCTGCGCCGCCAGCTGGGCGCACCGCCCGCGGAGGCGGACGACGACGCGGCGGGCGTGCTGCTCGCGCTGGCGTATCCGGACCGCATCGCGCAGCGGCGGGCGGGCGGCGGCGCGCGCTACCTCCTTCGCAACGGCCGCGGCGCCGCCTTCCCCGAGCCGCAATCCCTCTCCGAGCACCCCTACCTCGTCGCCGCCGAGCTGGACGACGCCGGGCGCGAGGGCCGCATCCTCCTCGCCGCGCCGCTGGAGCTGGCCGAGATCGAGCGCTGGTTCGCCGACCAGGTCGTCACGGACGAATCCGTCGCCTGGGACGACGCGGCCGCCGCCGTCCGCGCGCGGCGGCAGGAGCGCCTGGGCGCGCTGGTGCTGCGCGAGGCGCCGCTGGCCGACCCCGACCCCGAGCGCATCGCCGCCGCGCTGGTGGACGCCGTGCGCCGCGAGGGCGTCGCCGCGCTCCCGTGGTCGAAGGCCGCCGCGCAGCTGCGGGAACGGATCGGCTTCCTGCACCACCACGACCCGTCGTTCCCCGACGTCTCCGACGCGGCGCTGCTGGAGACGATGGACGAGTGGCTGGGCCCGCACCTGTACGGGATGCGGAAGCTGGACGAGGTGCGGCGGATCGACCTCGTCCCGGTGCTGGAGGGGATGCTGGGGTGGGAGCAGCGCCGTCTGCTGGACGACTGGGCGCCGACGCACGTCGACGTCCCCAGCGGCTCGCGTATCCCGGTGGACTACGGGGACGCGGCTGCGCCGGTGCTGGCGGTGCGGCTGCAGGAGGTGTTCGGGTGGACCGAGACGCCGCGGATCGCGGGCGGGCGGGTGCCGCTCACGCTGCACCTGCTCTCGCCCGCGCACCGCCCGGTGCAGGTCACGCGCGACCTGGCCAGCTTCTGGCGCACCGGCTACTTCGACGTGAAGAAGGACCTGAAAGGCCGCTACCCCAAGCACTACTGGCCCGACGACCCGCTCGTTGCCGAGGCGACCGCGCGGGCGAAGCCACGGCGGTGAGTGGACCAACAATTTCTCGTTCAGGCGTAAACGCCGCTATCCTCCGGCCTTACCTCAGGCACGGAAGCCGTTTCGTCACGCACAAGTTCGATTAGGCGATGTAGTTCGTCACGGTAATGAATTAGCCCCTTTTCCTGAAGATTACGCACGGAACGTGGCTCGTTCAACCTGCCCCCGGCCTTGGCCCCACGCAGACCGACCAGCCACCTCCGCAAAGGCCATAAAACAAGGGATAATGGAAGCAGTGTGAGGGCAATTGGCCACAACACCAGCGCATACGCCATTATCGCAATCTGCACGGGTTTAGGTTTCTCGGAGGAAACCGCCCGGATTTGCCTGAGTAGCAACTTGATTCTAAACAAATTGAAGGGGCTCGGCTTATGAGCGATCACTTCCTTCCGAATTTCCTCCGCACGCGCGACACGCTCGACGATCTCACGATCCAGACTTCGCGCGAGCATGCGGAGGGTACCCAACATCTCCGGCGTTTTCATATATCGTTCAGTTTCCCGGGCGTGGCGAAGGAGATATGCCTTCCCTTCCGCAGTACGCATCTTCGACAAGGTGCTCCTGAAAACGTCCGGTGGAACGGGCCCGGGCAGCAGTGCGTGCCTTGCAAGCCGGCGATCTCGGCGGCGCAGGACCCATTTGTGGATCGCGCTCCCGACGAGAATGAGCATGAACACGGCCACGACGAGCAGGTAAACGGCGCTTATCCACTCAGGCATGGTACTGGTTGTTCTCGCCAAGCCATGGTCGTCGAAGGCTGCGAACATTTCCTCGACACCCCAAGCACAGGCCCCAGCAAGGACCAACGGAAGCACGACGTACACCAGAGGGGGGAGCGGCCAAGCCCACGGTTGTAGAAACCGGCCTTGCCTTGCGGCAATGAGGGTCCCCGGCGTCCACAAAAGCGTATATGCCGTGAGCCCGCAGGCGATCGACACGATCCATGTCGAATCCAGCATTCCCAGCAACAAAATGCCAATGATGAAGTAGCCAGCCATGCTCCGGAGCGCGGCCTGCCCGCGTATTCCCGCCGCCGCGACCACCCCTGTTCGGAACTGCGCATAATTGAGCGCCAACGCGCAGATGATTCCTAGTGTGGGAAGTAACCCTAGGGTGGTCGCACAGGCTGCAAGGACGTAGATCACGACCACGGAGGGGAGCAGCAATTCTGCGTCGTTCACACGATGAAGTCGTCTAGCGAGGCGCAACATCAGCCGGTTGTCACGGACACGCTGCAGCAAAGCAAGGGTGGCATACCACTCCTCGTTTAAAGTCTGGTTTAGCACCCGCGTAATCAGATCTTCCCGGATTTCGCGCACAACATCTGGCGGGAGGGATACCAGCCGTCCGATCTGCCAATAAGCCGCGTTCCGAATCCACGTACCTCCCTCGTGGAAAGCCCGGCGAACCTGCTGCTCCAGGTCAGGGACAGGAATCACCCCACTGAGATCCAGAGCGAGCTTCTGTTCCTCGAACGAACTGCTAGCTAAGCGGAGCACGATCGTTCGGATTACGTCGCGGAGCGGATCTGGAAGCTCCTCGCGCCGAGATCCCAGACCATCCTGAAGCAGGCGAATCACGTGGAGTTGCCGATTGCTGATCTTCGGGAGAGGTACCGCATCGGTTGTGGGCAACGGAAGAGAAGCCGCCCAGGGTACGTCGGCCGTATCCGCCTCATGCGCGCCTAGAGGATCATAACTTGGATCGTCGGTGAGGATCGAGATCGCTGCCTGAAGTAAGGGCTGTAGTTCCCCGAGTGGCGAAGTCTGACATAGAGCGACGGTGGGCTCGCGCCACCGCGCATCCAACAACAGCCGCTCCGGGCTGATCGTTCCGGCGTCGCGTAAGAGCACTGCCGTTGCGAAGTACTCCTGGAGCCGACGATGTGCGAACGAAAACGTCTGCGCGTCGCCGGAATTCCGTGTATCGGAACGCGCAATTCTGATGTACTCGAGTGCATCGAGTTTGCGGTCAAAGTCAGCGTCGATCTTAGATCCGGCGGCCTCAATCGCCATCCTGAGCTGCGCCCGCGTGGGAGCCAAGCCGAGGCTGGCATCCGCCGACATTACAAAGGCAACGAGTTGAGCGGTGTTCTCCAGATCGGTGATATGCGTGCCGAAGCGCCGCAATACGAGCGGCTTGTCTCGGGAGAGGCGGCGCGATACGTACGTGCGGAACACCTCAAAGCTGCTGACCGGAAACGTCTCTCCACCCGCCATGTATTCACAGAGCATGCGGAGGAAAAGCGGATTGCTCGACATGCTCTTCAGATCGTCCGACGCCAGCGCGAGCGAGCCGATCAGCTCTGCCTGCTTTGTTGGATTGAGACCCGATCTCGCAACCAGCACCCGCTGTCGCCGTTCCGCCAACGCCATAATCCGAAAGCGCGACCACGCCCGTCCTGTTGGACCGCGGAAGAGGCGAGACGCAATCACGCCGCGGCACTTGTTCAGTGGGTGAAGGAAATCGGAGATCGCATCACGGTAGTTGCGGACGACCTGATCGTGCTCCGTGGAACTGAGCACCGCCGGGATTTCATCGAAGGAGTCGAAAAGAAACAGCCACTCTCCGTTTGCAAGCCCGCGCTCGAATTCTTCTTCGAGAAACCTGTCGACGACTGCCGATCTTCCATGATTTATACTCGCCAAGACAAAGTCTCTGATCGAATCGGCCGTAACGGCTTCGGGCAGAGTCTGGAGAGCACGCAGGTTGATGTAGAGGGGAATAACCGGGCTTCGCGGCCACCGCCGGGCGCTTTTCCGGGCAAGGCGCAACGCGAGGTGGCGAAGGGCAACGCTCTTCCCGGATCCCGGCTCGCCTTGCAGAAGAACCACCCTGTCATTGCTCGCCGCAAGCGCTCGGGTGAGTGATCGGACACGACGTAACCCCTGTTTACGTCTAAAGATCCTCTGTCTCAGTGACGGAGGTTGACTCGGCGTATCAACTTCTACCTCCAGTTCCGCGTAACGCTCGTCTTCCCACGTGTCCTGCTCGTCCAAGACCTTAAGTTCGTGAATGATGCCGAGCGCGAATCGCCGTAGCCTCGCTTCACGCGCGCGCTCCGGCGACGTACGAAAGTACGGTCGTATGGCCTTGAAAATTTTGAACAGCGGTTCGTGGTACTTCACTAGGAACAGAATTACGATGAAGAGGAAAGAGGCCCACACAGGCACAGGTCCGTGGAATACAGTCGCCCACGCCTTTGCGAGATACTCGTCGAGTTTCGACGAGTCTTTGTCTGGACCGAGCATGAGGTAACTCCATGTGCGTGGATTACGGCTGCTGATGCGAGCGGGGTTAGGTTCACCGCCTGTTTCCGATAATTCCCGGGTCTTCAGTATCGAGCCGGTGACACTTGCTGTGCTGGAGCGTGCGAGCGCCGCTGTCCGCACACAACGGTTCGGATGCCCAGTACCGCCTATGCATTCAATTCAAAGATTGTCGCCTGGTCAGGATTCGAGTCTCACCCGACTGCCGGGTCGGGTAAGGCTGTTAACCGGATTGGGAGAAGCGCCCTTTCGCACCCAACGCACATTGAGGCGGCTGAACAATTGGAAAGGTATGCCGCAGCTTCGTCGCAAACGCAAGTGTTGCGTTTCTCCCGAAGTAAGAACGATTTCCAAGGCTAACCGGAAGATGCGGCGGCGCCGGTTCTGGCGGTGCGGCTGCAGGAGATGTTCGGCTGGACCGAAACGCCGCGGATCGCGGGCGGGCGGGTGCCGCTCACGCTGCACCTGCTCTCGCTTCGGTCCGGACCTCACCTTTCCTCCCATTCTGTTGTTTCTTAATCACCGATGGGACTTCGTTCATCTCACATGCTCCTTCGCGTATCGTTGTGGAAACCGGGTGAACATGAGAACGATATCAGCGGCAATCTGTGAGCAGCAAATGCCCCGCGATCAGCCGAACCACTCGACCACCTGCCCGTGCGGCCCCGTCACCGCCACGGGATCGGCGTCGACTGCGAGCAGGAAGCGATCGTCGCGCGTCGGTTTGGGCAGCTTGGCGGCGACGTCTGGCAGCACGCGCGGGAACTCGTTGGCGATCCACACCGCGCCGAGATCCTTCACCTGCTCGGCGAAGCGCTTCCGAACCTCTGGCGTGACGTAGGCGAGCACGGCGGAGTGGAAGATGACGAGCGTCGCGTCGGCCGGCGCGGTGGCGGCGAGCGGGGGAAGGTCGGCGAGCAGGTCACCCCGAACGACGCGCGGCGGATCTTCGCGGGCGATGGCGATGGCGGCGCGGAGGCGTTCGGCGCGGGACGGATTGCCGGGCCACACCAGCGTCTCCAGCCACGACGCTTCGTCAGGAGCGGAGAGATCCACCGGGTTCAGGTCCAGCCCCGCGCGCCAGGCGATCTCCGGCGCCTGGTCCGGTACCGGCGTGCGATCGTCCACGTGGCAGGGGAAGACGGGCGCGGGTTGCGGGGCGGCGCGGCGCGGCGGGATTTGCTTGCGGCCGTAGTCGTAGCCGTAGAGGTCCGGCAGCAGGCACAGGCCGGCGGAGGCACCCACCTCCAGCAGCGCGAGCGGCTGCGGCAGGCGTGCGAGCACCGGCAGCAGCACGGCGCAGCGCCCCGGCTCGTTCGTCTGCGTGCTGCGCGCCAGGACCAGCCGCCGGATCGGCTCGGGATGGCGGGCGACGAGGTCTTCGAAGTGCCGCGCGTCCTCCGGCGTGCCATACAGGTGGCGCACCGCGGCGAAGACGAGGTTCGGCTGCTGCTTCGGCGCGGGGAGCGAGGCGATGAAGTTGAGAAGTGGTGCGGATTCCGCGACGGCGCGGGCGAGTTCCTCGTACAGCGGAGACACGCCCTTCGCCTCGTTCTCGGCAAAGGCGAGGTACCGCTGACGGATCGGGTCGAATGACGGATCCAGCCCGACGGACGCCTTGCTCAAGCCACCGGCTCCAGCGGCTCGCCCCGGGCGCAGAGCGGGCAGGCATCCGGCGTCCATAGCGGATACTCGTCGCGGGCCACGGCGGCGACGGGGATGCCGCGTTCCGCGAAGTACGTCTCGCCCGCCGAACCCAGCACCAGCAACGCGCCCGCGGCTACCACCGTGGCGCCGTGCGACTCCAACTCCGCGTACGTGCCGCGCAACGCCGATCCCGCACTCATCACGTCGTCCACGATGGCGACTCGCTTGCCACGGACGCGGGTGGCGAGCGCGACTGAGAGCCGGTAGCGCGCCGCGTACAGCCCCGACGGCTGCGGCGGCATCACCCGCTCGGTGAAGAGGAAGTCCGCCCCGAGCCGGTGCGCCACCAGTTGGGCCAGGAAGGCGCCGCCCAGCAGCGGGCCGCACACCGCGTCCGCGCCGTGCGGCCTCAGCGCCTCCGCCAGCGCGGCCACGAACGGCTCGATCCGCCCAGGCTCGGTGAACAGCGGATCGAGGTCGAGCCACAGCCCGCCGTGATGGCCGGATTCCAGCCGGAAATGCCCGCGCCGCCCGGAAACCAGCGCGAGGAACGCCGCCGTCGTCGTCTCGTTCATCCGCGGTTGCAGGTCATACCGTTTGGGGCCGAACTGTGCTTCTGCATCCAACCTGCCCGCTCGTCATCCTGATTCTCCCACCGCGCTGCGCACGACGACGAAGGATGAAAGTCACAGACGGGCTCTCACAGAGTTCACAAAAACAACCGCAGTTTATCTGTGGACTCTGTGCACTCTGTGAGAGCCAGCTGTTTCGGCGTCGTCGTTCCGCAGACACGAACAATGCGACACTCCGACCCGACCTTCCATAAAGCATGAGCGAGCGGTCGCAAGCCGAAGGATCTGTGGCTGGTCGGCGCGACAAAGCAGCGGTGGCGCACCGTCGATCACAGATCCTTCGCGCTGCGGCCATCGTGGCGGCGGCGGCGCAGGCGTGGCCGCGCTCAGGATGACAAGCCCGGGGGGACCCAGTTCCAATCGTACAGGCCGGTGTCAGAACCCGCTGGCTCCGCCCGCCTGAAACTTCTCGTGGCGGGCGATCATCATCTCCGAGAAAGAGCGGTAGCGGTCCGCGCCGGGGTGCCAGCTGGTGAAGAACCAGGCTTCCCATTCGCCGTCCGCGCCCACCACGTCGGGGATCAGCAGGTACCAGCCGGCGTCGCCTTCGTAGCTGATCTCCAGCGCGTTGCGCAGGTACTCTGGGCGAAGCCAGGCGCAATCCTGGTCTTCTCCGTAGACGAAGTACTTCTCGTCCGGGACCTCCTGCGTCTCCTCGTTCCAGATCTCGATCACCTCGGCGTTGCGCACCCGGAGCCACTCGATGCCGTCCGTGCCCCAGAAGTGCCCGCCCAGGGCGCCCATGACCGGATCGGCCTGCCGCAGCCCGCTGGTGCACGCCAGGAACTCGCGGTAGCTCGGCGGCAGACGGCACCCCAGCCGCGCCTCGGCCGCGGCGAGTTCCGCCTCGGTGGCACCTGGGGCGCCGAGGCCGGAGAGCGGGCCGTCGCCGACCTCGATCTCGTCGGGCTCGTAGCCCTCTTCCCCGAGCCGCTCCAGCACCGCCGCCGCCCAGGGCTCCAGCAGCCGCCTCCACTCGTCGCGCGTTATCGCCCCTCCCAGCGTGGGTCCAGGGAATCGGCGCCCACCGGCCAGCACGCGATTTCGCGTGCGTCCACGCGCCACTGGCGCGAAGTGAGCGCATCCCAGAGGTGGGCGTACCCCGGCCAGCCGCCGCGGCCCACGCGGTGCGCCCCGCGCGCCGGCAGCCGCGACACGGGGATGTGGTGGCCCGAGAGGTCGATCGAATCGGCGCCGGCCGGGCGCCAGATCCGCCGCCTCCCGTCCGGTTCGAACGCAACGTACCAAGTGCCGAAGCGGGCGGACCGGACCTCCACGGCCGGGGTGAGGCGCAGCGAGTCCGGAAGCCAGCGGACGTGGCTCGGATCGTGGTCCGCGAGCGCCAGGCAGGCGGGCCGCATGTCCGCTCGCGGCGCGGCGCCGCCCAGGTCGCGAAACGGCCCCGAAAATCCAACGTGCAGGCTCTGGATCATCCCGATCAGGAGCAGGAAGCCCAGCAGCACCGCGAATGCGGGGACGGGCCTCAGCCGGGCGACGCCCAGCGCGGGCGGACGGGTGGCGATGGTGCCCGGCGGCGTGCCGTGGCTCACGAAGCACCCTGCCCCGCCAGCCGCTCCAGCGCCTCTCCGGCCACGCGGAACACGGTCCAGTCGTCCATCGGCTCCGCGCCCAGCCCGCGGTAGAAGCGGATGGCGTCTTCGTTCCAGTCCAGCACCCACCACTCCAGCCGCCCGCACCCGCGCTCCACCGCCAGCCGTGCCAGGTGCGCGAGCAGCGCCCGGCCGATCCCACGTCCGCGCAGCTCGGGGAGCACGAAGAGGTCTTCGAGGTAGATGCCCGGGCGGCCCAGGAAGGTGGAGTAGTTGTGGAAGAAGAGCGCAAACCCCGCGGGCTCGCCAACCTCCTCGGCGATCACCACCTCGGCGTACGGGCGCGGGCCGAAGAGCGTCTCGCGCAGCCCGTCCTCCGTCGCCACCACCTGGTCCGCCAGCCGCTCGTACTCGGCCAGCCCACGGATGAAGCGGAGGATCAGCGGGACGTCGTCCACCGTGGCGGCGCGGATGCTCATCGCCGCACGGTCACTTCGGCGCGGCGCCGGACGGGTCCGCCCCACCGCCCTCCGACGGGTTTCCCGGGGCGGAGCCTTCGTCCTTCCCAGACGCATCGGCGCCGCCCGCATCGGCCCCGTCCGCATCGGCTCCGCCTGCCTGGGCGTCGCCAGGACCGGCGCCATCGGCATCGGTCTCGTCCACCTCCGCATCGGGACCATCCGCGTCGGCGTCGTCCGCCGCGTCGTCATCCCATCCGGCGGCGCCCATGCCGGGGAACCCGGCGAACGCGCCGAAATCCATCCCGTCCAGCCCCGCCGCGCCGCCGATCGGGGGCATGCCGCCCAGGCCCCCCAGGCCGCCCATCATCTTCTGCAGGTTCTCCATCATCCCGGCCAGGCCGCCGGGCCCGCTCATCATCTTCATCACCTCTTCCATCGCCTCCTGCATCGCCTCGGGCGACATCTCCATCCCGCCCGGGCCCCCGGCGCCGAGCGCGCCCAGGTCGCCCAGCCCGGCCATCGCCCCCATCGCGCCCAGGTCGCCGAACCCCGCCGCCCCCGGATCGCCGGCGCCGGGCATCCCGCCCATCATCCCGCCGAGCGCGCCCAGCCCGGCCATCGGCGAGGGCGCCAGGTCGCCGAAGAGGTGGGCCTGGCAGATGCCGCCGCCGCGCAGGTCGTAGACCGCCAGCCCGGCCTGCGGGGGGATGTCGGCGCCGTCCCACTTCGGGGTGACGAACTCGATGACGCACGCGGCGTCGGTCTGCGTGACCGTGCAGGGCTGCAGCACCACCGCGCCCTCGTTCCCCACCTGCGCCCCGTAGTGCCGGCGGACGGTGTCGGCGGGGTCGAGCCAGGGGAGCGGGATCGGCGACAGGCAGGTCGCGTCGTAGGTGGCCGTCACGCCCTCCACGTCGTCGGCCGCCAGCGCCCTCAGGTGGCGCGCCACCGCGTCGGGAAGGGCGAGGTCGTCGCGCGGCGGCAGGATCGGCGCGCGCTCGCCGCGCTGCTCCTTCACCGCCGCGGGCGACCAGTACGCGCGCAGCTCGCGCAGGCCGCCGTCCGCCGCGCGCTCCCACACGCACGCGCAGGGGAGCACCAGCGCTCCCCCCTGCCCCCGCCCCACCAGCTGGCCGTGCGACACCACGCGCTCCGGCGTCTCGACCAGCCCCGCCGGGCCGTAGTGCACCGTGGCGCCCGTGAACAGCTTTTGCGCGGCGGCGACGTGCGCCTCGAGCCCGGCGGCGTCCACCCGGCCGCTGAGCGGGTCGTCCAGCACCGGCTCGCCCGCGAACAGCGCGCGGATGGCGGCCGCGTCGCCCGCCGCCAGCGCCCGGAAGTAGCCGTGCGCGGGGCTCTGCGCCGCGGCGTGCATGGCGTCGATGGCGGCCAGCGCCTCCTGCCCCATCCCGCTGCGCGCCAAGCGGGTGCGCATCAGCTCCGTCTGGTTCCCCGGCGCGCCGGTCTCCTCGTCGTCGTCGAACCCGACTCGGGCCAGCTCGGGCTCCAGCTCGTCGGCCTCGCCCTGGTAGATGTACCCGAAGCCCAGCCCCACCGCGTGGTCGGGGAGCCCCAGCGCCTCGGCGAAGTCGCGGTGGCGCGCGGTCTCGAGGAAGTAGGCGCCCTGCTTGGCCGGCGCGCGGAGGATGCGCTCCACCGTGCCGGCGTCGCCGCTCCCGAACACGTCGGCCAGCAGCTGGGCGTTGCCGCCGGTGGGCGGCGTGTCGTCACCCTCGAAGTAGCCGGGGCACGAGTTGTACTCGTCCACCACCTGGCCGGCGCGCGCCAGCGAGAAGATGAAGATGTCCTCGTCGTGGATCATGGCGGAGAGGGCGGCGCCGCCCAGCTCGCGGCTCAGCTCGGCGGCGAGCTCGGCGCCCAGGTCGGGATCGTCCTCGCTCAGCTCGTCGAACACCACCACGCAGCCGTTCGTCACCGGGCCCACGTACGCCTGCCGCCCGCGCGCCTCCAGCGCCTGGATGACACGGTCGCGATCGGGCCCGTGCAGCGTGATGTTCGAGTAGGACGATCCCATGCTGTGCCTGTAGGTGCGGGGTTGTGGGTGATGATTCTCGTGTCGCCGCGGCGGGAAGGCCCTCTCCCCCCGGCGCCCCTCCCCCAAAAACTACCTTGGGGGAGGGGGTGAACGTATCTGCGGCGGCGGGATCGCGATCGGGCGATCGGATCCTCCTCAGCCAATCTGGAGGATGGGACCCTCCGGCGTCCACGTCTGGCACAGGGTGCGCCGGAAGCTGCCGCTGAAGGGGCGCCGGCGACGCCACGATGGGCTGCGGCGCGAGGCGGACTTCGCGTGGTTGCAGCGATTTCGATCGCCCCCGACCGCCGGGTTCACTGGTGAATCCCCAGCTGGTCCAGGATGAACGCGTAGCGGATGGCGTTCTCGCGCAGCGCGTCGTAGCGGCCGCTGGCGCCGCCGTGGCCGGCGCCCATGTTGGTGCGCAGCAGCAGCGGGTTGTGGTCCGTCTTCGTCGCGCGCAGCCGCGCCACCCACTTGGCCGGCTCCCAGTAGCCCACCCGCGGATCGTTCAGCCCCGCCGTCACCAGCATCGCCGGGTAGGCCGTGGCGCGGACGTTGTCGTACGGCGAGTAGCTCTTCATGTAGCCGTAGAACTCGGCCTTGTGCGGGTCGCCCCATTGCAGCCACTCGCCCGTGGTGAGCGGGATCGACGCGTCGAGCATGGTGTTGATCACGTCCACGAACGGCACGTCGGCCACCACCGCCCTGAACAGGTCGGGCCGCAGGTTGACCACCGCGCCCATCAGGAGCCCGCCCGCGCTCCCCCCGCGGATCGCCAGCCGGTCGCTGCGCGTGTACCCCTGGCCGATCAGGTGCTCGGCGCTCGCGATGAAGTCGGTGAAGGTGTTCTTCTTGTTCAGCAGCCGCCCCTGCTCGTACCAGCCGCGCCCCATCTCCTGCCCGCCGCGGATGTGCGCGATGGCGTAGACCACGCCGCGGTCCAGGAGGCTCACGATGTTGCCGCTGAAGTTGGGGTCGGTGCTGATCCCGTAGCTGCCGTACGCGTACAGCAGCAGCGGCCGCGAGCCGTCGCGCGCCAGCGGCTTGCGGTAGACGATGGAGATGGGGATCATCGCCCCGTCGGCCGCGCGCGCCCAGGTGCGCTCGGTGGCGTAGCGCGAGGGATCGTAGCCGGGGACCTCGGTGGCCTTCTTCAGCTCGCGCGTCCGCGTGGCCATGTCGAAGTCGTACACGGCCGGCGGGTTGATCATCGACGCGTAGGTGAAGCGCACCACGCGGGTGTCGAACTCGCGCCCCAGCGCCCCGCCCACGGTGTAGACGGGGTCGGGAAAGTCCACGTAGTACGGCTCGCCGCCGCGGAGCGGGATCACGTGGATCTTCAGCAGCGCGTTCTGCCGCTCGAACAGCACCATGAAGTCGTGGAACACGTCGAGGCGCTGGATCATCACCGAGTCGCGGTGCGGCACCAGCGGGCGCCAGTTCTCCACCCGCGGGTCGCTGTCGGGCGCCCACATCACCTTGGTGTTCGGCGCGTTCTCGTCGGTGCCGATGATGAACCGATCGCCCACGTGCTCCAGCCCGTAGCTCACCCTGGGGGTGCGCGGGCGCACCAGCCGGAACGGGTCCAGCGGCCGGTCGGCGGCCACGTAGCGCACCTCGGTGGCGTCGAACGAGCTGCTGGTGATGGTGATGAACTTCCGGTCCTTGGTCCCGCCCACGCCGATGCCGAAGAGCGGGTCGGCCTCCTGGGCCACCAGCACGTCGGGCATGGACGAGCCCAGCCCGTGGCGCAGGATGCGGTACGCGCGGTTGGCCGAGTCGCTGGTCCCGTAGAACAGGGTGCGGTTGTCGGCCGCCCACTGCACGTTCCCGTTCACGCCGGTGATGCGGTCGGGAAGGATCTGGCCGGTCGACAGGTCCTTCACCATCAGCGTGTAGCGCTCGGCGCCGCTGGTGTCGGTGCTGAACGCCAGCAGCCGCGCGTCGGGGCTCAGCTGCTGCCCGCCCATCGAGAAGTAGCGCCGCCCCTCGGCCAGCTGGTTCACGTCCAGCATCACCTCTTCGGGCGCGTCGAGCGTATGGTGCTTGCGCGCGTAGATCGGGTACTGCTTCCCCGCCTCGGTGCGCGTGTAGTACCAGTACTCGCCCACCCGCTCGGGGACGGAGAGGTCGGTCTCCTTGATCCGGCCCCGCATCTCCTGGAAGAGCCGCTCCTGCAGCGGCTCGGTGTGCCGCAGCATCGCCTCGGTGTAGCGGTTCTCGGCCTCCAGGTAGTGGATCACCGCCGTGTCCTGGCGCCGGTCGTCGCGCAGCCAGGAGTACGGGTCGACGCGCACGTCGCCCAGCGTGGTGTCGGCGTGCGCGATCATCCGCGCCACCGGCGGCCGCAGCGCGGTGTCGGCGGTTTGCGCCTGCGCCGGCGCGGCGGCGAGCAGCGCCAGGGCGAACAGCGAACGAGGTCGGAGCATGCGGATGCGGAGGTGCGGGGTGCGACGGGTGCCGAGGCAGATCCGGATGATGCGTCTCCCGCGGCACGATGGCAACAGCGCCGCTACGGATGTTCCGCGACCG
>DASSME010000032.1:0-28139 GCA_035689035.1 Longimicrobium sp.
CCAGGTGGTCGACGACGTGGCGGGGCGCACCATCGTGGGGCTGAGCACCAACGCCCCCGAGCAGCGCGCGAAGCGGGCCGAGCAGAACAAGACCGACGCGAGCCGCGAGCTGGGCAAGGCCCTGGCCGAGAAGGCCAGGGCCGCCGGCGTGGAGAAGGTCGTCTTCGACCGCGGCGGGTACCTCTACCACGGCCGCGTGAAGGCCTTTGCCGAGGGTGCCCGCGAGGGCGGCCTCGACTTCTGAGGAGAGCGACAATGGCTGAGAACAGGGGCGGCGCCGGCGGGCGCGGCGGCCGCGGCGGTGGCTTCGGAGGTCCTGGCGGGGCCGGGCGCGGCCGTGGCCGCGGCGGCCCGGGTGGCGCCGAGGGCGGCGGCGGCGAGCGCGAGGGGCGCGGCCGGGGCCGCGGCGGCGAGCGCGGCGGCCGCGGGCGCGGCGACGAGCGCCAGGGGAGCGACCTGAAGGAGAACGTGGTGCACATCAACCGCGTGGCCAAGGTGGTGAAGGGCGGCCGGCGGTTCAGCTTCACCGCGCTGGTGGCCGTGGGCGACCAGGCGGGCAAGGTGGGGATCGGCACCGGCAAGGCCAACGAGGTCTCCGAGGCCGTGCGCAAGGCGCTGGAGCAGGCCCGCCGGGCCATGGTCCGCGTGCCGCTGCGCCAGGGCACCCTCCCGCACGACATCATCGGCGAGAGCGGCGCGGGGCGCGTGCTGCTGCGCCCGGCGGCGCCCGGTACCGGCGTGATCGCCGGCGGCGCGGTGCGCGCCGTGCTGGAGTGCGTGGGCGTGCACGACATCCTGACCAAGAGCCTGGGGAGCAACAACCCGTTCAACATGGTGCTGGCCACCATGGACGCGCTCACCCGGCTCACCACGCGCGAGCAGCTGGCCGCCGAGCGTGGCGTGCCGGTGGAGGCGCTGGGAGGTGGCCGTGGCTAAGCTCAAGATCACGCAGACCAAGAGCGGCGTGGGCGCCCCCGAGAAGCATCGCAAGACGCTGCAGGCGCTCGGCCTCAAGCACCAGCGGTCGGTCGTGCAGGACGACAACGACGCGATCCGCGGGATGGTTTTCCAGGTTCGCCACCTCGTGAAGGTGGAACCGATCGAAGGGCAGGTGGAGAATGGCTGACCTGAGCAACCTGCGCAGCCCCGAGGGGTCGCACCGCGACACCAAGCGCCTGGGCCGCGGCCCCGGTTCGGGGCAGGGGAAGACGGCGGGGAAGGGCCACAAGGGCTCGATGGCCCGCGCCGGCCACAGCGGACCCGGCGGCGGCAAGCCCCACTTCGAGGGCGGCCAGATGCCGCTGCACCGGCGGCTCCCCAAGCGGGGCTTCACCCCGCTGGACCGCACCGAGTACCAGGTGGTGAACCTGTGGCAGCTCGAGGCGCTGGCCGAGGGCGAGGTCACGCCCGAGACCCTCAAGGCGCACGGGCTGATCGGCCACGCCGGCCGCCCGGTGAAGGTGCTGGGCACGGGCGACCTCACCCGCAAGGTGAACGTTTCGGCGCACCGCTTCAGCAAGACGGCGCGCGAGAAGATCGAGGGGGTGGGCGGCTCCGTGCAGGAGATCGGCTGAGATGTCGAATCCCGTCGCGAACCTGTTCCGCATCCCGGAGCTGAAGGAGAAGATCCTCTTCACGCTCCTGTGCCTGTTCGTCTACCGCATCGGCGCGCACGTCACGGCGCCGTGGATCGACCGGGTGGCGCTCGCGGAGTACGCCGGGCGCGTCGCCAACACCGCGTTCGGGATCTATGACATGTTCGTCGGGGGCGGGCTGTCGAAGGCGACGGTCTTCGCCCTCGGCATCATGCCCTACATCTCCGCCAGCATCATGTTCCAGCTGCTGGCCACCGTCGTCCCCAGCATCGAGAAGATGCAGAAGGAGGGCGAGGAGGGGCGCAAGAAGCTGACGCAGTACACGCGCTACGCCACGGTGCTGCTCTCGATCTTCCAGGGGTACGGCTACGCCAAGTTCCTGGAGACCCAGGTGCCGGGCGCGGTGGCCAACCCCGGGTTCGGCTTCCAGGTGATGATGATCCTGACGCTCACCACGGGCGCGGTGTTCATCATGTGGCTGGGCGAGCAGATCACCGAGCGCGGGATCGGGAACGGGATGAGCCTGCTCATCTTCTTCTCGATCCTGGAGGGGCTGGTGCCGGGGCTGTACCAGACCGGCAAGCAGGTGTCCACCGGCGACATCTCGCCCTTCGGGGTGGTGGTGCTGCTGGTGAGCATGACCGCGGTGATCGCGGGGACGGTGGCGATCACCATGGCCATGCGGAAGATCCCGGTGCAGATCCCGCAGAAGGTGATGGGGCGGGGGCGCATCCGGCAGGGGCAGAAGAGCTTCATCCCGCTCCGGATCAACATGGCGGGGGTGATGCCGATCATCTTCGCGCAGTCGATCATGATCCTGCCGGCCACGCTGGCGACGTTCGCGCCGAACGAGGGGGTGAAGTCGTTCGCCCGCTGGTTCGAGGTGTACTCGCTGCCGTACTACGTGGTGTTCACCCTGCTGATCATCTTCTTCACCTACTTCTACACCGCGATCATCTACAACCCGGTCGACATCGCGGAGAACCTGAAGAAGCAGGGCGCGTTCGTCCCCGGGGTGAAGCCCGGCGCGCGCACGGCCGACTACATCGACCGGGTGATGGGGCGGATCTCGCTTCCCGGCGCGGTGTTCCTGGCGGCGATCGCCATCGTGCCCACGGCGCTGGAGCGTGCCTTCGGCGTCACCAGCCTGAACCGGGTGCTGGGCGGCACGGGGCTGCTGATCTGCGTGGGCGTGGCGCTCGACACGGTGCAGCAGATGCAGCAGCACCTGCTGCTGCGCCGCTACGACGGCTTCATGAAGAAGGGCCGCGTGAAGTTCCGCGGCCGGCAGCAGCGGTACATCTAGGGAACGGGGAACAGGGGACAGGGGACAGCCGGCAACTGCGCTGCAGTGGCTGGCTGTACCCTGTCCCCTCTTGCCCTTCGTGGATTTGACAGAATGGAGCATCCAGGGGACGGGGAACGGGGTACGGGGTACGGCCGGCGACGGTCACGCGGTTGCTGGCTGTCCCCCGTCCCCCGGCCCCTGTCCCCTGTCCTCCCTACCCTTTGCGGATGGACGGAATGGACCTGATCCTCCTCGGCGCGCCGGGGGCCGGCAAGGGCACCCAGGGCGCCCTCCTCTCCGAGCGGCTGGGCATCCCCAAGATCGCCACCGGCGACATGCTGCGCGACGCGGTGCGCGCCGGGACCGATCTCGGCAGGCAGGCGAAGGGCTACATGGACGCGGGGGAGCTGGTCCCCGACCAGGTGATCCTGGGGATGGTGCGCGAGCGGCTGCAGCAGCCCGACGCCGCCGGGGGCGCCATCTTCGACGGCTACCCGCGCAACGCCGCCCAGGCCGCCTCGCTCGACGAGATGCTGGCCGGGATCGGCCGGCGCATCGACGCCGTGGTCTACCTGGAGGTGGACGACGACGCCATCGTGCGGCGGATGGGCGGGCGGCGGACCGACCCGGAGACGGGGCTGGTCTACCACGTGGAGCACAACCCGCCGCCGGCCGAGGTCGCGCCGCGCTGCGTGATCCGCCCCGACGACGTGGAGGGCACGGTGCGCAACCGCCTCGACGTGTACCGCAAGAGCACCGCGCCGCTGGTGGAGCACTACCGCGCGGCGGGGGTCCCGGTCCACAGGCTCGACGGCGCCCGCCCGATCGAGGCGGTGCAGGCCGACATCGTGGAGCGGCTCCCCCGGTGAGCATCACGCTGTACGGCGCCGAGGAGATGGAGGCCATCGCGCGCGCCGGCCGCATCCTGGCCGCGCTCTACCGCGTGATCCCCGAACAGGTGCAGCCCGGGGTGACCACCGCGCAGCTCGACCGCTTCGCCGAGGACTTCATCCGCGGCCACGAGGGGGCCGAGCCGGCCTTCAAGGGGCTGTACGGCTTCCCGGCCACGCTGTGCATCAGCGTGAACCACGAGGTGGTGCACGGGATCCCCTCGGTCCGGCGCAAGCTGGGCGAGGGCGACGTCGTGAGCGTGGACTGCGGGGTCAAGCTGGGCGGCTTCTACGCCGACGCCGCGAACACGTATCCCGTCGGCCCGGTCGCCCCCGAGGTGGCCGAGCTGCTGGAACGCACCGAGACGGCGCTCCACCGCGGCATCGCCGAGGCGAGCCCGGGGAAGCGCCTGGGCGACATCGGCGGCGCCATCCAGGAGGTGGCCGACGCGAAGGGGTACGGCGTGGTGCGCGAGCTGGTGGGCCACGGCGTGGGCCGCAAGCCGCACGAGGAGCCGCAGGTGCCCAACTACGGGCGGCGGGGGAAGGGAATGCCGCTGGCCGTGGGGATGGTCCTCGCCATCGAGCCGATGTTCAACCTGGGCGTCGCCGGCGTGCGGACGCTCCCCGACCGGTGGACCGTGGTGACGGCGGACCGCAAGGTCTCCGCCCACTTCGAGCACACCGTGGGCATCACCGAGAACGGCCCCCGCATCCTGACCGACGGGAGCTGATCCCGGTCTCCGGCGGCTGATCCGGGGCTTCGGCGTAACCCGGGAATCTCGAACAGCGTGTGACCTCCAGGACCGTTGGCGGACGCGACGGAACCACGGGGACTAGAAGCCTGCCCGGGGTTGCCAAAAACCGTCGTTGTTGTTAAGTTTTCAGGCTTCGTTTTCCACGGACGATTTCAAGAGGCTACGATGAAGGTCCGCGCGAGCGTTAAGCCGATCTGCGAGCATTGCAAGGTGGTCCGGCGCCGAGGGGTGATCCGGATCATCTGCAAGAAGAACCCGCGCCACAAGCAGCGCCAGGGTTGATCGGCGTCCAGTCAATCAGGCTTTAAGGAGCACACGGATGGCCCGTATTGCCGGCGTCGATCTGCCGCGCGAGAAGCGCATCGAGATCGGCCTCACCTACATCTTCGGGATCGGCCGCCCCACGGCGCGCAAGATCCTCGAAGAGGCGGGGGTGAACCCCGACGAGCGCGTGAATCGTCTTTCCGACGAGGACGTGAACAAGCTGCGCCGCATCATCGACGCTTCGTACCGCGTCGAGGGCGTGCTGCGCGGCGAGATCGCGCGCAACATCAAGCGGCTGATGGACATCGGCTCGTACCGCGGCCTGCGGCACCGCCGTGGCCTGCCGGTGCGCGGCCAGCGGACGCACACCAACGCCCGCACCAAGAAGGGCCCGCGCCGCGCCATCGCCGGCAAGAAGAAGCCGGGCAAGAAGTAACCTGCCGCGTCCGCGGCGGCCTCCGTCCACCGGGCGGGCCGCCGCGGATGCGTGTCTTCTTCTCTGGTCGCGGCGGCGCTCCCGCCGCGATGATCACACCCGGACCACGCTGGTGCCGGGAAGCAGAACCGGATGCGCGGTAGGCCGCGCACCACCACCGGAGCAGCAGCAATGGCCAAGCCCAAGGCCGCGGGGCGCCCCAAGACCAAGCGCCACGTGGACAGCGAGGGGATCGCCCACATCAAGGCGACCTTCAACAACACCCTGGTGACCATCTCCGACATGGCCGGCAACGGCGTGGTGTGGGGGAGCGCCGGCAAGGCGGGGTTCAAGGGGAGCAAGAAGGGCACGCCGTTCGCCGCCACCGTGGCGGCCGAGCAGGCCGCCAAGGAGGCGCTCAGCCTGGGGATGAAGCGCGTGCACGTGCGCGTGCAGGGCCCCGGCAGCGGGCGCGAGAGCGCGATCCAGGCGCTGGCCGCCGCGGGGCTGAACATCCGTTCGATCCGCGACGTCACGCCGATCCCGCACAACGGCTGCCGCCCGCCCAAGAAGCGGCGCGTGTGAGGTAGGGAACAGGGAACGGGGGACAGGGAACAGCGAGCTCGACTGCCGTGGCAGTCGCAGGCTGTACCCTGTCCCCTCTCCCCTGTCCCCTGCGGTTCAAGGTGTAAACCCTCGCGACCGTCGGGGGGACGAAGCCGAAAACGACACTCAACTGGAGAGCACGGTCTACCCATGGCCCGTTATACCGGACCCGTCTGCAAGCTCTGCCGCCGCGAGGGGCAGAAGCTGTTCCTGAAGGGGATCAAGTGCTTCACCGAGAAGTGCCCGGTGGAGCGCCGCCCGTACGCCCCCGGCCAGCACGGCCAGAGCGGCGGCGGCCGCCGCAAGAAGGCGAGCGAGTACGCGCACCAGCTGCGTGAGAAGCAGAAGGTGAAGCGCATCTACGGCGTGGCCGAGAAGCCGTTCCGCAACCTGTTCGAGAAGGCCGCGCACCAGACCGGCGTGACCGGCGAGAACCTGCTGGTCGCGCTCGAGAGCCGGCTGGACAACGTGGTGTACCGCATGGGCTTCGGCGCCAGCCGCAAGGAGGCGCGCCAGCTCATCAAGCACGGCCACGTGCAGGTGAACGGCCGCAAGCTCGACATCCCGAGCGCCCAGGTGGGCCCGGGTGACGAGGTGCGCATCGCTCCCAAGAGCAAGGACATCCTGCCGGTGGCGGCGGCGCTGGCGGCCAAGAGCCGGCCGGTGAACGTGGCCTGGCTGGCGGTGGACGAGGGGAGCCGCACCGGCCGGATGGTGTCGCGGCCCAGCCGCGCCGACATCCCGCTGGCGGTGCAGGAGCAGCTCATCGTCGAGCTCTACAGCAAGTAATTCATGAGGCTGGACCGGGCCCGGTGGCGGGCGCCCCTTTCCGGGGCGGCCGCCGCTCGGGTCCTTTCCCGCATTCGTTCCTCACGAACGGAGGGATAGAGTGGATCTCGATATCATCGGCCTGCAGATGCCGAACCTGCCCGAGCAGCCGCGCACCGGGCAGATCGTGCTGCGCCCGCTGGAGCGCGGCTTCGGGCACACGCTGGGCAACACCATGCGCCGCATCCTGCTCAGCAGCCTGCGCGGCGCGGCGGTGTGGGCGTTCCGCGCCGACGGCGTGCTGCACGAGCACCAGACCATCGCCGGCGTGGTGGAGGACGTGCACCAGGTGATCCGCAACCTGAAGAGCCTGGTGCTGCGCATGACCGAGGACGCCGACGAGGCGGTGCTGGAGCTGCGCGCCCGCGCGTCGGGCGCGGTGACGGCGCGCAACATCACGGCGCACCCGGCGGTGGAGGTGGTGAACCCCGACCACCACATCCTGACGCTCACCGAGGACCGTGACCTGCGCATCGAGCTGTACGTGAACAAGGGCCGCGGCTTCGTCCTCGCCGAGGCGCACCCGATCCCGCGCGGGATGCCGGCCGACCTGGTGCGCGTGGACGCGGTGTACAACCCGGTGACGCGCGCCAACTTCGTGGTGGAAGACACCCGCGTGGGCCAGCGCACCGACTTCGACCGGCTGGTGCTCGAGGTGGAGACGAACGGCGCGATCGACGTGCGCAGCGCCGTGCAGTACGCGGCGCGGCTGGCGATCGAGCACCTGGCCTTCCTGGCCGGGGGCACGCCCGAGTGGCGCGCCGACCGCGGCTGGGGCGAGGGCTCCGGGCCGGGCTCGGCGATCCCCGCCGGCCGCGCGCCGGTGCCGCCGCGCCTGCAGGAGCTGCTGAACCGGCCCATCGAGGACCTGACCGAGCTCTCGGTGCGCAGCCGCAACTCGCTGCAGAAGGAGAACATCCACACGGTGCGCGACCTGGTGCAGCGCACCGAGCAGCAGATGCTCTCGATCGACAACTTCGGCAAGAAGTCGCTGCAGGAGATCAGCGAGTTCCTTGCCGGCCACGGCCTGCGCTTCGGTCAGGAGCTGGAGCAGACCGACGACGGCACGCTGTACTGGGTGCTCCCCGAGAGCGACGGCGGCCTTGATTCGACTGCCGGCCTGTCCGGCAACGAGTAGGAGAAACCTGCGATGCGTCACAACAACAAGGGGCGTGCGCTGGGCCGCACCTCGGAGCACAAGAGCGCGCTGCTGCGGAACATGGCCACCAGCCTGTTCCGCCACGGCCGCATCGAGACCACCGAGGCCAAGGCCAAGGAGCTGCGCCCGTACGCCGAGAAGCTGATCACGCTGGCCAAGAAGGGCGACCTTCACGCCAAGCGGCTGGCCGCGCGCGAGATCCACGACCGCGACGTGCTGGTGCAGCTGTTCGACAAGATCGGGCCTTCGGTCGCCGAGCGGCCGGGCGGCTACACCCGCATCCTGAAGACCGGCTTCCGCCAGGGCGACGGCGCCGAGACCGCGCTGATCGAGCTGGTCGATCGCTGAGCCTCGGCTTCAGGCCGAGTACGAGAGAACCCCGGGCCGCTTCGTCGCGGCACCGGGGTTTTTCATTGCGGGTCGCGCGCGAGGAAGAACAGCCGCGCGATCACGCAGAGAAAGCAGAGAAGCAGAGGCAGCAGAGAACAACCGGGCTCCTCTGCTCCTCTGCTACTCTGCTTCTCTGCGTGAAGTCTTACCGCGACGCCTCGGCGCGGCGCGGGGCGTAGCTCACGCGGCGGAGCTCGCGCAGGCGGCCGTCCACCACCTGGCCCTCCACGATCTCGTAGCCGAGCAGCGCGAAGGTGCGGCCGCGCAGGAAGAGCGGGCGCGCGTTGCCGTACCAGTCCATGCACGAGGCCACGCACCCGTCGTCCGGCGATCCCTCGGGGCGTGCCTCGAGCTCGCCCAGCGGGCGGAAGGCGCCGCCCTGGTTGCGCAGGAAGACGATGGACGCCGACCCGTTGTACAGGTGCTCGTAGCCGGGGCGCCCGGGGCCGCGGACGGGAAGGCCCAGCACGCCGCTGTCGCCGTCACCCGCGTCGGGCTTGTAGAAGAAGCCGTGGCTGCGCAGCTCGCCCTGGCTGGCGCCGGGGCTCACGTAGTGCTGCCGGAGCGACGGCCGCGCGCCCAGGGCGATCCCGGTGAAGTGCAGGTCGCGCCCGTCCGTGCCCACCACCACCGCGTCGTTCCCCATCACCTCGATGCGGTCCACCCCGTGCGGCAGGGTGAGCTCGGACACGGCACCGCCGGCGACCGGCGCGACGTACACCGGCCAGCGCTCGCCGGCCTGTGGCGCGCCCCAGCCGCTGCCGCCTCCGTACAGCAGGTGGCGCCCCACGAAGCGGTTCTGGAAGGTGGACGCATCGAATCGGCCCGGGAGAGGGCGATAGGCGGACTGGGGCGCCTCGCCGGTGCCGTCGCCGAAACGGGCGAGGGGGACGCGCAGCAGGCGCACCGGCCCGGCGGAGCGCTCGGCGCGCCACATCCCGTCTCCCGCGGCGTCCTCGCGGACGACGACGTTCAGCTGGCCGTCGCTCTCCACGAACGAGAACTGGTCCACCGGGCTCCACGCGACGGCCAGCGCAGTGGGGGCGGCGCCGTCCAGCGGCAGGCGGTAGACCATCGCGGGCGAGCGCTCGCCGCGGGCACGGCGCCAGTCGCTGGTCCACACGTAGACGGAGCTCTCCGACACGTAGAAGACGCGGCCGGACGGGCCCAGCACGCCCGTAGCGCGGCAGGCCAGCTCCGGCCGCGAAAGGTCGCACGCGGTGACAGTGTGCAGGGTGACGCCGTCCATCGCGTCGAGCGGGCGGCCCGGACGGTAGATGCGCGGCGCGGCGGCGATCGGCTGCCACTCGTTCTCGCCCACGCCTTCGTGCCAGCGGCGCAGCGCGGGGAGCCAGTCCAGCCCGCCGTCCTCGGCCACCCGCGCCGAGAGCGGCGTGTAGAAGAGCAGCGTGTTCCCCACCAGCCGGCTGGCGTAGTTGCGCGACGAGTAGTAGTCGTTGGAGCGCAGGTGCCAGGTGCCGCGGTAGCCCAGCCGCCCGGCGGCGTCGATGTCGAACACCCCCACCTCGGTGCCGCCGCGCTGGTAGCTGTAGCCGATCACCACCACGCGGTCGCCCGACACCAGCATCTCGTCGTACCAGGTTCCCGACGGGTCCATCCCCGGACCGTAGGCGTTCACCGACGAGACCGGCGCCAGCCGCCCATCCCCGATCGCCACGGTGAAGAGACGGCCGCGGCGCAGCATCACCAGGTGGTCGCCGTGCACCTTCACGATCCCGCCCTCGTCCACCCCCGTCGTCTGCGTGTTGGTGACCGACTCGGCCGCGCCGCCCGCCTTCCCGATCCCCGCCGGGGCCGCGGTCACCTCGAGCGGCGCCGCCATGTCAGCCACCACCTCGTACTCGGGCGTCACCGGGTCGAGCGCGAAGTTCACCGTCGCCGTGTTGGTCGCCGCCAGGCGCACCGTCCGCTGGTCGGGCCCGGCCTGGGCGGCGCTGGCGACCACGGTGGCCGCCGCCCCGGCGAGCTGCCCCGCGGGAACGGTGAGTCGGTAGACGCCGCCGGGCCCGGTGATCGCGCGCGCCGTGGTGCCGCGGACGCAGACGGTGGCCCCCGGCAGCGGCTTGCCGTGCGGGTCGGTCACCCGCCCGCCGATCACCGCCACCGGGCCGGCGCGCCCCCGCCCGGGTGCCGGCGTGCCGCATCCGGCGCGCGCGGCCTGCTGCCGCGCCACGCGCTCCGCCTGCTCGCGCGCGAGGCCGCGGAGGTAGGCCCGCAGCTCCTGCTGCGACGCGAAGGCGGTGAGCGACGCCGCGCGTGGCGGCGTGGGCCCCCGCACGGGCGCCGGCGCGGGGAGCGCCACCGTCAGCACGGGACCGGTGATCACCGCCGCGGCGGCGAGCAGGAGGATCGTTCGCGTCTTCATCCCATCCATCCGCCCACGGGTAGTCGATCTGACCGTCTGCGCATACGGAACGAGTCACGCGGCCCGTCTTTGACATCGCCCCTGCCGGCTGGCCGGCAGGGGCGATGCGATGACAGGGTGGAGCGATCTACCTGGACGCCGAGGTCCGGCGAGGCGCGAAGCTCACGCGGCGCAGCTCGCGGATGCGGCCGGCGGCGATCCGGCCTTCCACGATCTCGTAGCCCAGCAGCGCGAAGGTGCGGCCGCGTAGGAAGAGCGGGCGCGAGTTCCCGTACCAGTCCACGCACGAGGCCACGCAGGCGTCGGCGTCTTCCGAGTCTCCCGCGTTGTCCGGGCGCGACTCCAGCTCGCCCAGGGCGGTGAAGCGCTGGCCCGAGTTGCGCAGGTAGAGCACCGAAGCCGATTCGTCGAAGAGGTGCTCGTAACCGGGGCGCGCGGGGCCGCGGATCGGTAGGCCGATCGTTCCGGTGCGGCCGTCCTCGCCCTCGGGCTTGTAGAAGAAGCCGTGGCTGCGCAGCTCGCCCTGGCTGGCGCCGCGGCTCACGTACCGCTGCCGGACGCGCGGCCGCCCGTCGAGCGCCACGCCGGTGAAGTGCAGGTCATGGCCGTCGGTGCCCACCACCACCGCGGCGGGGCCCATCACCTCGATGCGGTCCACGCCGTGGGGCAGCGTCATCTCCGCCACCGGCCCGCCGGTGACCGGCACGGCGTAGAGCGTCCATCGCCCCGAGCGGTCCGGCCGTCCCCAGCCGCTGCCGCCGCCGTACAGCAGGTGCCGGCCCACGAAGCGGTTGGCGAAGGCGTAGCCCTGGATGTCGCCCGGGAGCCCGCGGTAGGCGGAGCGTGGCGCGGCGGTGCGGCCGTCGCCGAAGCGGGCGAGCGGCACGCGCAGCAGCGCCACGCTCCCGCCGGCGCGCTCGGCGCTCCACATCCGGTCGCCCCGCGCGCCCGAGCGCACCAGCACGTTCAGGTGCCCGTCGGCTTCCAGGAACGAGAACTGGTCCACGGGGCTCCCTTCCACCGCCAGCGCAGTCGGCGCCGACCCGTCCAGCGGGAGGCGGTAGACGGCCGAGGGTTGCCGCGTCTCACTGTTCCGTGGCGCGCCGTCCGTCACCCAGACGTAGACCGACGTCTCGGAGACGTAGAACACCTCGCCGCTCGGGCCCAGCACGCCGGTGGCGCGACACTGCATCCGCGGCTGCGCCAGGTCGCAGGTGGTCACGGTGTGCAGCGTGAGCCACGAGCCGTGGAACGGGCGCGCCGGGCGGTAGATCCGGGTGGGGGAGATGATCGGCCGGAACTCGTCGTCCTTGGCGCCCGCGTGCCAGCGACGCAGCGACGGGATCCACTCGCCGAGGGTGTCCGCGGGGTCGACGGTGAGCGGCGTGTAGAAGATCAGCTTGCTCCCCACCAGCCGGCTGGCGTAGTTGCGCGACGAGTAGTAGTCGTTGGAGCGCAGGTGCCAGGTGGAGTTGTGCCGCAGCCGCCCGGCGCGGTCGATGTCGAACAGCCCCACCTCGGTGCCGCCGCCGCCGTAGCTGTAGCCGATCACCACCACCCGGTCGCCGGAGACCAGCATCTCGTCGTACCACGCGTCGTCGGGGTCGATCCCGGGCCCGTACGCGTCCACCATCGACACCGGCGCCAGCCTGCCGTCGCCGATCGCCACGGTGAAGAGCCGGCCACGGCGCAGCATCACCAAATGGTCGCCGTGCACCTTCACGATCCCGCCCTCGTCCACCCCCGCCGTCTGGGTGTTGGTGACGGATTCGCGCGAGTTGGTGGCGATGCCCGCCGCTGTGACGACGACCGACTGGAGGTTCACGGCGGACGTGGCCAGTGCGAAGCTCGCCTCGGCCGAATCGCCCGGCGCCACCACGATTTCTCGCGACTGGCCGGTGCGGCCGAGCATGGTGACGGTCACGGGTACCCGGTGCAAGGCGGGAACGCACGCGCCGGGAATGACCAGCCGGAAGGAGCCGTCCGCCCCGGTTTGGACCCGGAACTGGGCGCCTCGCGCGTAGGCAAATACGGTGGCACCCGGCAGCGGCTGCCCGGCGTCGGACGTCACGCGCCCGTGGACGGTGGCTGCGCCGGCGGCCGAGTCGGCGGCGGCGCCTGCCGTGGGTGTGCAGGTGGATCCGCCCGCCTGTGCCTGTGCCTGGGCCTGCGCTTGCGCCTGTGCCGCCTGCCACGCGACCTGCTGCTCGCGGACGACCCGCTCCTGCTCGTCGCGCACGTCGCGCAGGTACGCGGACAGCTCGCGGGCCGAACCGAACGGGTGGAGCGTGGCGGATGGAGACGCGTTCCTCTGCGCCAGGGCGAGGGAAGGAGAGAGGAACAGCGCACAGACCAGCGATCGAACGTGGTGTCTTTTCATCGGCTCGTCTCCGGTGGAGGGTTCACCCCCAGCTAACGCACGGGCGCGGCGCGGACGGACAGAATCCGCGCTCCACGGGTCATTCTGTCCTCTAGGACGCGGTGGAGAGAGTGGGGTGCTGATGCTGATACCAGATCCGATGGATTGTTGGTGTAACTCGGTGTAACTGCAGAATCTGCGTGAAACAAGGCAATAACCAGCGCGCATCACGCCGGGCCCAGCGCGGCGGCGGACAAAGCCGCATTCGGCGAGCGCGTGGAATGGCGGATGCGGATCATCTTGAGCGCGGGGTGTGCGGAGCGTAGGTTCATCGCCGCGATCGTGGGCAAGATCGCGCCCGGTCACAATCTCCCCGCCTTTCACCCGCGGGGACCGAGATCCTCCCTCGCCCTTATCCGCACCGTGAATCCCAGCCCGGTTCAATCGCACCCCCACCGTGCGGAGGCCGCGTGCCGGTACGGGCGATGATGCGGCGCACCTTCCTGCCGCGCGGCCCTGCCATCCTCGCGGCGACGGCGATCGCGCTGCTCACGCTCTGCGTCCGCGCGTCCGCCCAATCCGCTGCGAAGCCCGAGCTGCGCTGGGGCGGGGACGCGGAGGGCGGCGCGCCGTTCGTGGAGGCGGACCCCGCGGACCCGAGCAAGGTGCGCGGGTTCGACGTGGAGATCGCGGAGATGATCGCGCGCGGGCTGGGGCGCGAGCCGCGCTTCATCCAGGTGGCGTGGGCGTCGATCGAACAGTCGGTGGAGCGCGGCGACTTCGACGTGGGGATGAGCGGGCTGGAGGACCGCCCCGAGCTGCGCGCGCGCCACTCCGTGTCTATTCCCTACTACGAGTTCCACGAGGTGCTGGCCGTCCGCCCGGCGGACCGTGGCCGCTACCGCAAGCTGTCGGACCTGGCGGGGAGGCGCGTGGCGACGCTGGGCGCGACCATGGCGTACCAGATGTTGCTGGACGAGCAGGGCAGATCCGGCCTGGTCCCCATCAGCTACGACGACGACGTGCACCCCTACAGCGACCTGGTCGCCGGGCGCGTGGACGCGGTGCTGCTGGACAACATCATCGCCGAGCGCAGCCTGCGGCGGATGGGCGGAAGCGGCTTCATCATCCAGCCCGAGGCCGCAGCGACGGGGCACTACGTCGCCGTCTTTTCCAGAGCGAACGCAGCTCTGCGCGACTCGGCCAACGAGATCCTGCGCGCGCGGATGCGCGACGGCTCGCTGGAGCAGACCTTCCGCCGCTGGGGGGTGTGGAGCCCGGCGCAGGGCGCGTACTTCCAGCGCGTCCTCTCCGCCGCCGCGCAGTCGCCGGAGCACGAGGCGCAGACCGCCGCCGTCCCCGGTGCCGGCGAGCGTTCGCTGCGCACCTACCTTCCCGCGCTGCTGCGGGCGGCGGTGATCACGCTGGTGCTGTCGTGCCTGGCGATGGCGCTGGCCGTCAGCGTCGGGATCGCGGTCGCCGCGGGGCGCGTGTACGGGCCGCCGGTCGTCCGCGCGGTGCTGACGGTGTACGTGGAGGTGATGCGCGGCACGCCGGTGCTGCTGCAGCTCTTCGTGATCTACTACGGCCTGTCGGGGGTGATCCGGCTGCCGGCGTTCGCGGCCGCGGTGATCGGGCTGGGGCTGAACTACGGGGCGTACGAGAGCGAGATCTACCGCGCCGCGCTGCAGGCCATCCCCCGCTCGCAGCTCGAGGCGGGGCGCACGCTGGGGCTTTCGGAGTGGCAGATCCTGCGGCTGGTGCGCGGCCCGCAGGCGCTGCGGCTGGCGCTGGCGCCCATGACCAACGACTTCGTGGCGCTGCTGAAGGATTCGTCGCTCGTCTCGGTCATCACCGTGGTCGAACTGACCAAGCAGACGGCGATCTACGCGACCAACGTGGGAAGCTGGGTGGTGCCGGGGATCCTGTGCTCGGCGCTGTACCTGGCGTTCTCGCTGCCGCTCAGCCGCTTCGCGCGGCGGCTGGAGCAGAAGTGGAGCGCGGCATGAGCGGGCTGAACGTGACCGACCTGCGCGTGGTGCGCGGCACGCGCGAGATTTTGCGCGACATCGACTTGGCCGTGCAGCCGGGCGAGATCTGCGCGCTGATGGGCGCCTCGGGGGCGGGGAAGTCGACGGTGCTGCGCTCCGTGGCCGCGCTGCAGGCGTTCGACGGAGGGACGATCGACGTGGGAGGCTTCACGCTGCACCCCGGCCCCGTGCCGCGGCAGAGCCGGCTGAAGGAGCTGCGCAGCCGCGTGGGGATGGTCTTCCAGGCGCACTCGCTCTTCGAGCACCTGACCGCGCTGGACAACGTCACCCTCGCGCCCGTGCACGCGCTGGGGTGGACGCGCGCGAAGGCGAAGGACGTCGCGATGAAGCTGCTGGAGGAGCTGGGCGTGGCCCATCGCGCCACCGCGTACCCCCGGGAGCTGAGCGGCGGCGAGGCGCAGCGGGTGGCGATCGCGCGGGCGCTGGCGCCCGACCCCATGCTGCTGCTGATGGACGAGCCCACCAGCGCGCTGGACCCCGCCCGCCGCGGCGCGCTGGGCGACACCCTGGGCGAGCTGACCCGCGGCGGCGGCCGCGGGATGCTGATCTCCACCCACGACGTGGATTTCGCGCGGTCGGCCTGCGACCGCGTGGTGATCCTGTCGCAGGGCGTGCTGGTGGAGGAGGGCCCCGCGCGCGAGGTGCTGGCCAACCCCCGGCACCCCGCCACCCGCGAGCTCCTGCAGCACCGCGACGACTCGCCCGCGGCGTAGCGCAGGCGCGACGGGCCGGATGCCAATCGCCCCCGCGGCCAGGTACGGCGGCGGGGGCGATCGTTCGGCATCACCAGAAAACGCCGTGCGCGCGTCACTGTCTGGCGGCGTGGGGTTTCGTGCCCACGCTTTCGGCCGCATAATGCGGAAACGCATCTTCTCACCACCCGCGGGGCGGAGCGCATGACCGTGCAGGCCGGGCAGATCATCGTGATGGGTGGCGGCGGGTTCACCATGGAGCCCGACAACCCGCTGCTGGACGACTACGCGCTGGCCGCCACCGGGCTCCACCGGCCGCGCGTGTGCTTCGTCCCCACCGCCGCGGGCGACGCGGCGGGGTACATCGAGCGTTTCTACGCGGCGTTCCCCGACGACCTCTGCGAACCGACGTACCTGTCGCTGTTCAGCCGCAAGGTGGACGACCTGGCGGCGTTCCTGTCCGCGCAGGACCTGGTGTACGTGGGCGGCGGCAACACGGTGAACCTGCTGGCCGTGTGGCGCGCGCAGGGGCTGGACCGCGTGCTGCCCGAGGTGCTGGCGAGCGGAACGATCTTCTGCGGGGTGAGCGCGGGCGCGCTCTGCTGGTTCCAGCGCGGCATCACCGACAGCTACAGCCCCGACCTGAAGCCGCTCACCAACGGCCTGGGCCTCCTTCCCGGCGCCTTCTGCCCCCACTACGACAGCGACCGGCGCCGCCCCTTCCTGTGGCCGGACTTCGTGGTCCGTCACGGCGGCCCCGCCGTCGCCGCGCAGGACGGCGTGGCGCTGCACTACGTCGACGGAAAGATCGTCCGCGCGGTGACGTCACGGCCAGACGCGAAGGCGTTCCGCTACGAGGTGGTGGACGGCGACGTGCGCCAGGAGACGATCACGCCGGTGTACCTGGGGCGCGAGGTCAACGAGAGGCTGTAATCGGGCGGTTCGCAGGTACCGAGCGACGGCGACTCTCGCGACTCCGACCTACCGGCGAGGGGTGGCTTGGATCGCCGGAAGTATTTGCCGCTTTGCCGCCAGGTCCGCTTTACATTCGTTCGGAATGCTGTGTGGACTATCACAACTCATATCACTGGATCAAGGTAAGGATCAACGTGCTATCTAGCGTCTCGCCGTGCGCCAGGGCGTTACGGGCCTTGCGGAAGTCGCCTAATCGGTTACGCTCGGCAGCGGGAAGCGGCAGGTCGTGGATGCACACCTGTCGGTAAAGGTGGCCGATCTCTAAGTCATGCGCGTTATCCACCCGCCCGAACTCGGTGTGGAATGGGAGACGGAGGTGGGGCGCGAGTCGCCGCACCATGTCTTGACGGTGCTCCTCAATGGCTGGAAAGACTACGCTCACCTGCGCGCGCCAGAGACGCTCGGTTACGCCATCGCCGCGCACATCCAGCGCTGCGTGCGGGCGGAAGCGGCCTTCAACGTGCGCGCCGCTCCCGTCGGCCCATGTCGGCTGCTGCCCGGCCTGCCACCCCCGCTCGTGCATCAGCGATGCCAGCACGGGGGCGGGGTCCAGGATACGTTCCACGGGCTCGCCGGCCAGCCTGTCAACCAAATCCAGATCGAAGAGCGCAACTTGCGCGATGGCTGCGGCAAGCAAAGGCCGCAGCGCCGGACGTAGCGTGTTTCGTTCACGCAGCAGTTGCGCAGCCAAGAGCAATGCGTCCTGCGTATCGAGAACGTCGTCCCACCTGTGTGTGGCCAGTCCCACCTCTGCTGGAGGCGTTTCGGCGGTGGCTGCGGCGGCGCCCTCCAGCGTCACTACCAGCCGGTTGCGCGCGTAGGCAGGCACGGTGAGCGCCGCCCGCTGGAATTCGAGCAGAAAGGTTCTCCACGCTGGCCAGACGCTCGCCTCCACCCCCTCGATCCAGAGCACGCGCCCCGGTGTCTCCCCCGCTGCTGCGGCAAAGATGACCGGCGTGAGACGCTCGCCGGGAGGCGCGCCTAAGCACTCGGCCAAGATACGCTCTGGTGTGCGGTCCGTCTCGGCCCACAGCACCTCCACGGCGCCGGTCTCCTCAAGGTGCCACAACTCGGTAAGCCCTTCGCGGAGCCCGCCGGCCGCCTCACCCTGCCCAGGCAGGAGCATCACCAGCGAACGACCGTCCAGCAGATCGTCGGCCGCGCGTCGCAGAAAGTGGCGCGGCCCGGGGAGCCGCCACACACCGCGCATTAGCGGTCGCCCGCAGCCATGCGCACCACGAGCGGGTCGATCGCCCAAACATCGGCCTCGACCTGCTGCGCCAAGTGCAGCACCTCGGCCCACCGCAGCACCCGCTCCACCTCGCCGGGATCGCCGCCTTCAGCTTCCACGAGCGAAGCCAGATCCGCGACGCCCACAGGTTCGCCCCACTGCGCCAGTGCCCGCAGCACAAGCCGTCCCGCATTGCCGGCCGCAGCGATGCCCAACGCGTTGCAGAACTGTTCCTGGGCCTCGGGTTCGCCCAACTCGGACTCGACTTCGGCCAACGCCTGCTCCCAACGTACCCCCCGCTCGTGCCTGGCTAGGTAGCGGTCGACCAGGTACGGGCGCCCGCCGGTGACCTGCCGGAAGTGCTCTCGCACGCCGCCGCCCACCGAGATTGACTGCGCCTCAAGCCAGTCGCCTAGCGCGCTATCGTGCCAAGGCATCAACTCCAGCAGCACCACGCCACGTCCAGCCAGCGCCTCAAGGTCGTCCATATGCGCCCACGTCCCTCCCGGGTCCAAGGCGAACACCACGCGTAGCCGCCGCGTGCGCAGACGCCCGATCTTCAGCAGCGCATGGTCGACCCAAGCGGGGTCCCAAGGGTGTTCGGCGCCCACGTACACCACGCTGGGTGCATCGTCGTCCAGTTCCAGCAAATCGAGCCAACGGGCGAAATCGAAGTCTAGCGGCCCCGCGCCGTACAGGTGCAGGTGAAACCCGAACACCGACTGCAGATATCCTGGTACTGCGGAAAGCCCGTTCGCATCGGAGCCCGCGATCACCGTCACACCACTGCGGTTGGTGCGCAGGTGGGAAATCTGCTGGTGCGTGAGCGGGCTCATTCGCGGCGGTGCCTCGCCGATTCGCTCTCGGAAGGCGGCGGCGTCATAAGCTACCGGCAGTTCGCGCCGCTTGTTCAGCAGCACGTCGAGCACGCGCTCCTCGTTGCCCATCAGGAGCGACACGTTGGCACTGCGTAGGCTGTACCCTCCACGCCCGGTGTGGCGCAGCACGCCCAGCGCCACCATCTCGTCCAGCAGCACGCGGAAGTCCTCGCCCGACATCTGCTTGAATCCCGCTGGCCACCAGTACAGCGCCTCGTGCCGCAGCCGCTCGGGCGGGGCGCCGTCTTCCAGCGCCACGCGCTCCTCCAGCACCGCGTTGGCGAGCGCGTAGGCCACCACCTCGTAACGCGGGTCCAGTTCCAGTGTGAGCGCGAAGCGTTGTTCAATAGCGGTGCGCAGGTCGCGTCCGCGATATACCTCGTCCACCTGTTCACGGGTGATAACGAAAGGCGGCCCCGCGTCGGCTCCCCGAGTTCGCTCGTCGAAGCGGCGCTGCAGGTGGCGCAGCAAGTGATGCCCGTAGAGCTGGATCAAGCTCGGATAGTAGTTAGTCTGCGCCAAGATGCGAAACACCAGCTCGGGCGATTCGAAGCGATAGCCAAGCAGCCGGTACGGCTCCTCCACCAGTGCACGCGCCGCCCGCACTTGGCCGTTGTTGAAGAGCGGGCCGATTGCGATCGGGTCACCAAAGTGGCCTAGTGGGTGATTCGCTTGGTGTGTGGTGCGCACCACGTTGTGGAGACCGGCGAACACCACCTTGAACCGGCGGTCGGTGGTCTCCATCAGGTTCTTGAGCTTGGATGTGTGCGGGAAGTGCTCCCGCGCATCGAGGTGCAGGAAACGATCGGCCTCATCCAGCAGCAGTACGATGCGGCGGTCGGGTGCCACGTTAAGCCACGCGGTGACGTGCTCGAAAACGCGCTCGGGGGTGCGCGTACTGGCGGCCGAGCGAGAGGGTACCACGCCGGCGGCGGCTAGTTCGCGCACCACCAGCGGCCAAATCTCTTCAGTGCCCTGCGTAAGTCCGATCCCCTGGTTGCGCAGGTCGATCCAGCGTACCACCCAGCCGCGGCCGGGGTCGTGGTACATTCGCTCCACGTGCTTGAGCAGCGCCGTCTTCCCCAACTGCCGGCCGCCGTACAGGAACGACGATCCGCGCTGGCTTAGGATTTCGTCACGCTCGTGCTCGCGCCCGAAGAACATCTCGGGCGGTACCAAGCTCCCGGTAGTGATATAGGGCTCGGAGTGCGCGAACGGCATCGCCGCGCCGAAGAACACTGGGAGCCGGGCCCCGCGCTGGGCGCACAGGTACACCAGCAGTGTCTCATCGAGGAGCACGAAAGTACGCCGCCGCTCGCGCGCCAGCCGCGCCAACCCGCGTCGCCGCTGCTCGGTCATCCGCCCGAAGTAGAGCACCAGGGTGGGCGGCTTCTGGTGCGTGTCGCCCACGCGGCTCAGCAACTCCTCTTCCGACGGGCGGTTCCAAACCCCGATCACGCGGTACTTGCCGCCCGCGCGCGAGCCATAGAACTCAGTGGGGATCTCCCTGCGGTCGCAAACCGGCGCGGTGCGGAACACCACCTCCCACCCGCTGGCGCCGGCGTCGATCTGCACGCCGCGGAAGCCGAGGAACGAGAGAACGCGCTCCAGCGGCGTGGCACCCAAGCGGGTGCGGCTCTTGAGTTCGGCCCACGCCTCCACCGTCACAGCCGCCTGCTCGGCTTGCGCGCCGGGCACGCGGTACATGGGGAGCCCCGCCACGTTGCGCTGCGCGCGCAACTGCCGCGGTAGTGGGTCCAGCCCATGCTGGAGGACTTCCTCAATGGCGCGTGCGGCCTCGGGGAAGAAGGCCGGCATTTCGGCGGCGGCGTCTTCCTCGTCGGGGAAGTCGCCTTGGGCGCCTAAGTTGATGTACTCCTCAGCTGTAAGCGCGTCACCGCGCCGGAGCAACTCTTCGACGCGGGCGACGGCCTCAGGGCTCAGCCGCGCGCTGTCCATCCGGGCACGGATCTCGGCGTGCCGGGTCTCGCGCCGCTCCGCCAACTCTGTGCGGGTCGCGTGCAAGTGGGCGTGAAGCCGCGCGAACTGGAAGTCCTCGGCGGGGAGGCGCGCCCAGTCGCCCTCATCGGAGCGGCGCAGCACGTCCACATGGCGGCTGGCCGCCACAAGCCCCGCGTCGAGCCGCGCGCGGTCTGACTCGGTCAGCAGCCCCTGCACGACGTGCTCGTCAAGCGCGCGACGCGTGACCTCCAAGTCGTGCTCCAGCGAGTCGAGCCCACTCCGCACCTCGTCTCGCCAGCGCTCGGTCAGTCCCTCTGCGCCGTCGCCGCCCTGGTCGCGCACGAGGTCCACGATCCGGCGCGCGTCACCCAACTCGCTCCGGATCACACGGCGGGCGAACGCGTCCCCCCAGTCGGCCGGCGCGTCCACCGCTTGAAGGAGTGCGCGGCACACCACCGTGCTGTCGGCCTCAGGAACGCGGTCGTCATCCAAGACCAACTCGGTGCGCAGAAGCGCGGCGCTAAGCAACGCAGCCGGACGCGGCTCCACCGACAACGCGCGCTCGACCACGAACATTGCCTCCAAGTCCTCGATCGAGCGCGCCAGCACGCCCGCGGCCGTGCTGACGCGCGCGTCGGGGCTCTGCACCAGCGGGTTGAGGGCGGCGCGCGCTTCGGGGAACTTCTGCAGCAGCTCGGTACGTGCCTCGGCGATGGTTCGGTGCAGGAAGTCGTCGGAATTGGGCCGCACTGCCCGCAGGCGCAGCCACCGCCCGCTGATATCCAGCGCTTCCGCGGTGAACTTCTCAAGCTGCTCCAGCGCCCGCGCAATGATCTTCTCGCGATGAGCGGGGTGGATTTCGCGCATAGTGGCCTGGGCTTCGGCGGCCACGTCAATCGCTGCCTGGCGGGCGGCGAGCCAAGTGGCGCGCGCTTCATCGTCGGCGATCACCGGGGCCAGCAACTGATGAACCATCCCGCCTTCGCGCACCCAGTGACGCCACACGTCGGTGGCGCGGGCGTACTTCACGCTGCGCGAGGCGGCGCGTTCCAGGAAGTCGCGGGCTTCGCGCTGCAGTTCTTCCATCTGGGCGCGCCAGTGGGTAAGCGACAGCGCTCCGCTCAGGGCGGCCGGATCCAACCCGTTCAGCCGCTCGCCGTAGCGCGCGACGGTCTCGGCCAAGTCGTGAAGTGGTGCCAGCCCTAGCCCCAAGTCGCGCAGCAGCGCCGAAGCCCCAGTCATCGGTGCGAGCAGCCCTGGGCGCAACGCCGCGGCGGTCAGGAGGAAGACCGTGGGGCGGTCGTCGGTATAGGCTGTCCCCGCCGCCGCCTCGAAGCGGGTGCGGAGTACCTGCGCGATCTCGCCTACCGGCGAGCGGATCTCGCGGCCCAGCACGAGGCTGGCCAGGACTGTCGGCGCGGGCTCGCGTGTACCGGAGTACACCGCGAGTTGGTAGGCCAGAGACGGCTGGTCGCCCGCCAGCGCGCACCAGATTGCGCGGTTCACGCCCAGCGCATCGGTGTCCGGCGTGAATAGGGTTGGTTCGGCGAGGGCGGCAGGGTCGGGCGCCGGCTCTGCCGGACCAGCCTGCGGCATCTCTCCCGGAGTGAATTCCGGTGGCGCTTCGATGGTCACCGGAGCAGAGGCCTCGGCCAACGGCCCCGCAGGCGCGTCGGTCGCCATCTGCGTCTCCGCGGCTTCGGTGCTGGACACTCCCTCCGCAATCGCGTGACTTGGCTCCATGCCGTTTCCTTCCGCCGGCGCTTCTGCGGAGGTATCGGATGTGGTGGTGTCGAATTCTTCCCCAAGCGAGAAGCCTGCACCTGTGGCGGTCACCTCGTCACCATCGGGCAGGATATTGGTCACCTCGTTTGCGATTTCTTCCTCGGCGTGCGTGCCGGGGTTCGTAGTTGTAGCCTCCACTGCAGATTCAATCCCGTCCGCGGCGTCGTCCTGCTCGGGCCCAGTTTCCGGCGAGCTACCCGCATCCGCTTCGACCCGCGCCCCGTCAATCCGGGGCTCGGCGAGCGGCGTTCCAATGCGGATCCGACGCGCCAGAACGGCACGGGCCAGCACCGCCCCGTGCTCGGCGCGCAGCCAGTCATCAAGCGCCGCCTCGCTATCAGGGTCCAACTCGCCATCCAAGTAGCTCACGACGAGCGCTACCGGGTGCGTTCCCTGGACTAGACGCTCCAGCCACTCAGGATCGGGCGCGTCCTCGTACAAGCGTTCCTGCATCTCGCGCACGGCGCCGGTGAAGGGGGCGATCGCCTCGGCTGTGGCTTCGTGGTCGGACGTCAGGGTAGACGCAGCCTGCAGAATGACGCGTGCTTGGCCGCGCAGTGCCTCACGACCAGCCGCGGCGATCCTGCGCGCCTCCCGGTCTTTCCACGCACGTCGTAGTCCCGAGATGTCAGGCAACGCGTCGTTGTCCATTAGGTAGGCCTCAGCCTGGAGCGCTTCGACCACGGAACGATATGCGCCTACGACGTCGACAATCGCGCGCGCGACTGCCTCGTCGGGCGGCACGCCGCCACGGAGCTCGCCCACCACGTCTTGTAGCTGGTCTGCGAGCGCGGCGAACCGCGCTTCCAGCGCGTCAATCTCGGCACCGAGGCCGGTATCCTCCGCCTCCGTGGGGCCGGGGGCGTTCATCCCGGCGCGGGCGAGCAGCGTTTCCAAGGGTGTGTTGCACAGTTCGAAGAGACAGGCGTCCGCGGCCTCGCGCGACTCTTCGCGCACGATCCGCACGGCCAGGAGCATTGCCGCGATTTCGCGGGGGGCGTGCTGCGACACGAGCGCCGCGGTCACCGCCGAGCCCTGCTGGGCAGCGGTCCCATTCACAGAGTCGAGGTGATTGCAGAACTGGTGGAATAGTTCGCCGTACACATGGAACAGCAACGCGAATATGAACGGGCGGTAATCCTGGAATGCCCGCTCCAGCCGTGCGGCGTAGGAACCGGGGTCGTCCGCGATCGTCTGCGGGCGTGTGCTGAGCGCGACCGAAGCGCGCTGCAGCAGGAAGGTGCGGACCTCCGGTGGAGCCTCAGGGCCTAGAGCCGAAGTTATGGCCGCTTGGCGCTCTTCGGAATTCAGCGCGTACCAGAGTTTGCGGGCATTCGCCTGTGCAGGGTCGAGCGCCAGAACCAAAATTGGTCCGGGCAAAACATGGTTGGGTGGGAGGTCAAACATTGAAAACATGGGTAGGAGTTAGAGACCTTGGGGAAATTGCTTTGATACCGAATGTGGACGCAGGCACCGAAAACATAAGTCTTGAAGAGCACTCTGACTAGATATATGTGTGATCAGTGCGCGTGCCGAGTGCGAGGAAATCGTGGCGGTGCGTGTAGTGCACGCCAAATTGCTTTGCTCAAGTCTGTCGAGGAGCCGACGCACTCGTGCGTCCGTCTCGTTATTGCATTCACGGCGAAACGGCCGCACCCCCCGTGAGGGATGCGGCCGCTCGTCTTGTAATGCGGAAGCGCCGGACGGCTTCAGCCCGCCTTGCGGACCTTGCCGGCCGACAGGCAGCTCGTGCACACGCGCACGCGCTTGTGCGTGCCGTTGTCGGTCACGATCCGCGCGGGCTGCAGGTTCGGACGCCACACACGCTTGGTCTTGTTGTTCGCGTGGCTGACGTTGTTCCCGCTGCGCGGCCCCTTTCCGCAGACCTCGCAGAAAGCCATCGGAGTCTCCTCAGTTGTATACGCTGTAGGGCTGTAAACAAGCCGTGAAATCTAAGCCCACGAGGTGGACTGGTCAACCCCGCTCGGGCTATCTCCTTTGATTGACAGCGCTTCTGCCCCGGGATAGCTTGAGGGGCTGTTCCGCGAACCCTCACCGGCGCCCCCGCGCCCGGTGGTTTTTGGCATTGGGGCCACGCAAAACGCCCCCCTTACCCCGCAACGGATGAAGACCGCTCTCATCACCGGCATCACCGGGCAGGACGGCAGCTACCTGGCCGAGCTTCTCCTGGACAAGGGGTACCGCGTGTTCGGCCTGGTGCGGCGCAGCTCCACGGTGACCTTCGAGCGCATCCAGCACATCCAGGACCGCATCGAGCTGGTGCCCGGCGACCTGACCGACCAGAACTCGCTCCTCTACGCGCTGCAGCAGTGCGACCCGGACGAGGTGTACAACCTGGCCGCGCAGAGCTTCGTGCAGACCAGCTGGAACCAGCCCACCCTCACCGGCGACGTCACCGCGCTGGGGGTCACGCGGATGCTCGAGGCGATCCGCGTGCACAACCCCAGGGTCCGTTTCTACCAGGCGTCCAGCTCGGAGATGTTCGGGAAGGTGCAGGAGGTGCCGCAGGTGGAGAGCACCCCCTTCTACCCGCGCTCCCCGTACGGCGTGGCCAAGGTGTACGGCCACTGGATCACCGTGAACTACCGCGAGAGCTACGGGATGTACGCGGTGAGCGGGATCCTGTTCAACCACGAAAGCCCGCGCCGCGGCCTCGAGTTCGTGACCCGCAAGGTGACCGACGGAGTGGCGCGCATCAAGCTGGGGCTGCACGACAAGCTGCGCCTGGGCAACCTGGACGCAAAGCGCGACTGGGGGTTCGCGGGCGACTACGTGCGCGCCATGTGGCTGATGATGCAGCAGGACGAGCCGCGCGACTACGTGATCGCCACGCACCAGACGCACAGCGTGCGCGAGCTGGTGGAGGCGGCCTTCGGCCACGTGGGGCTGGACTGGCGCGAGCACGTGGTGCAGGACGAGCGCTTCATGCGGCCCGCCGAGGTCGACCTGCTGGTGGGTGATCCGAAGAAGGCGAAGGACGAGCTGGGGTGGGAGCCCGAGGTCACCTTCCAGCAACTCGTGGAGATGATGGTGGACGCCGACCTGGAGCGCCTGCGCCCCGGCGCCGCGCGCTCGCTGGCGGGCGTGGGCTAGGCGCGTGCGCGTCCTGGTGACCGGCGCGGCCGGCTTCGTGGGGTGCCACCTTTCCCGCGCGCTCCTGGGCGAGGGGCACGAGGTGTGGGGCACGCTGCAGGGCGGGCACGCGGCGCCCCCCGGCCTGGGCGACGTGCGCTGGACGGCCATGGAGCTCACCTCGCCCGCGTCCATCGCCCGCGCGATGGACGAGGCGCGCCCCGAGCGCGTCTTCCACCTGGCCGCGCAGGCCTCGGTCGCCGAGTCGTTCGGTGACCCGGCGGCCACCTGGGAGGTGAACGCCACCGGCACGCTGCGCCTGGTCGCGGCGCTGCCGCCCGGCGCGCGGATGCTGTTCGTGAGCAGCGCCGACGTGTACGGCGTGGTCCCCGAGGCCGAGCAGCCGATCGCCGAGCGCACAACGCCCCGGCCGGTGAACCCCTACGCCGCCTCCAAGGCCGCGGCCGAGATGGCCGTGCTCGAGTCGGCGCTGGGCCGCACCCGGGCGCACGCGGTGGTCGCCCGCTCGTTCAGCCACACCGGCCCCGGGCAGGACGCCCGCTTCGCCCTGGCCGCCTTCGCCCACCAGCTGGCGCGGATCGCCGCCGGGGTGGACGAGCCGGTGCTGCGGGTGGGCAACCTCGAGGCGCGGCGCGACTACCTGGACGTGCGCGACGTGGTCCGCGCCTACCTGCTGCTGATGGAGCGCGGGGCGCCGGGGCGGGTCTACAACGTGGCCAGCGGGCAGCCCCACCGGATGGACGCGCTGGTGCGGATGCTGGTCGACCTTTCCGGAACCGGCGCGCGGGTGGAGGTGGACCCGGCCCGGGTGCGCGCGGTGGACGTCCCGCTCCTCACCGGCGACCCGTCGGCGCTCCGGGCGCTGGGGTGGGAGCCGCGCATTCCGCTGCGGCAGACGCTGGCCGAGCTGCTGGGCCACGAGCGCGCCGCCTTCCCCGCCGCCGCGGAGGCGGCTTGAGCGGTACCGTCTACCTGGTGGGCGCCGGCCCCGGCGACCCCGGCCTGCTCACGGTCCGCGCCGCCGAGCTGCTGGCCCGCGCCGACGTGCTGGTGTACGACGCGCTGGTCTCGCCCGCCATCCTCGACCACGCGGCGAAGGCGGAGCGGATCTACGCCGGCAAGCGCGGGGGCACCCGCAACGTGATGTCGCAGGAGGAGATCAGCCGGCTGCTGGTGGATCTCGCGGCGAACCACGACACGGTGGTGCGGCTCAAGGGCGGCGACCCGTTCGTCTTCGGCCGCGGGGGCGAGGAGGCGCTGGAGCTGGCGCGCGCGGGGGTGGCGTTCGAGGTGGTCCCCGGCGTCACCGCGGGGGTGGCCGCGCCGGCGTACGCGGGGATCCCGGTCACGCACCGCGGCGTATCCACCGGCGTCACGCTGGTGACCGGGCACGAAGACCCCGAGAAGCCCGAGACCGGGATCGACTGGAACGCCCTCGCCCGCACCGGGGGCACGCTCGTCTTCTACATGAGCGTGGGGCGGATGGAAGAGAACTTCGCCCGGCTGATGGAGGCCGGCCGGCCTCCGGACACGCCGGCCGCCGCGATCGAGTGGGGGACGTATCCCCGCCAGCGCACGGTGACGGGAACGCTCTCCTCGCTTCCCGCGCTCGCGCGCGAGGCGGCGATCGGCGCGCCCTCCATCGTCCTCGTCGGCGAGGTCGTCGCGCTGCGCGGCGAGCTGGCGTGGTGGGACCGGCGGCCGCTCTCGGGGCGGCGCATCGTGGTCACCCGCGCCCGCGCGCAGGCCAGCACCTTCGCCGCGCGGCTCGAGACGCTGGGGGCCGAGGTGGTGCAGCTCCCGGCGATCCGCGTCGAGGCGCCGGAAGACCCGCGCCCCCTGCGCGACGCCGTGGAGTGTGTGGATTCGTTCGATTGGATCGTTCTGACCAGCGCGAACGGGGTCGAGCGTTTCTTCGCGGCGCTGCGCGAGAGCGGGCGTGACGCACGCGCCCTCGCGTCCGCGAAGGTGTGCGCCATCGGCCCGGCCACCGCGGCCGAGCTGGAGAAGCAGGGGATCCGCGCGGACCTGGTGCCGCCCGAGTTCATGGCCGAGCGCGCGGTCGAAGCGCTCGCCGCCGCCACGGACCTTGCCGGGGCGCGCGTCCTGGTCCCCGCCGCGGAAGCCGCGCGCCCCGTGCTGGCCGAGGGGCTGCGCGCGCTCGGCGCGGAGGTCACCGCGGTGGTGGCCTATCGCACCGTGCAGGACGGCGCCGGCGCCGACGAGGTGCGCCGCCGCATCGAGGCGGGCGAGATCGACCTGCTCACCTTCACCGCCGGCTCCACCGCGAAGCATTTCGCCGCGCTGGTGGGGACGGACGTCGGCGCGGCGAAGGTGGCGTCGATCGGCCCGGTGACCTCGCAGGCGCTGCGCGAGCTGGGGATCGAGGTCGACGTGGAGGCGGAGGAAGCGACCATCGACGGGCTGCTGCGGGCCATCCGCGGTTTATACGAGGGAGACGCGGTATGACGCGGATGCGCCGGGGGTGGATGGTCGCGGGGGTGCTCGCCGCG
>DASSME010000033.1:0-2957 GCA_035689035.1 Longimicrobium sp.
CGAGCGGAGGGGGCGCGGCGCTGCGGCATGGCACATCGTTCGGGAACGCGAAAGCCCCTCCTCCGCTGTTCGGAGGAGGGGCTTCAGATCTCGATGCAACCAGTTTCCGATCGTGGAGGCTACTCCCCCTCCGCCGCGCTCGTCTCCGCTGGCACCGCCGCGGGCTTGCAGAGGCGGACGACGGTGACACGGCGCTCCTCGGTGGCTTCCACGCGCAGCTCGGCGTCGCCGTCGATGCCGGGGGCAACGACGGTGTCGCCCACGTTGGGGATGCGGCCCAGGGTGCCGAAGACGTAGCCGCCCAGCGTGTCGAACTCCTCCTCGGGGAGGCGCAGGGCGAAGCGGTCGTTCACCTCGCCCAGCCCCACCCCGCCGTCGATCAGCGTGTCGCCCTCGGGGGTGGGCTCGAACTCCAGCTCGGGCTCGTCGTACTCGTCGGCGATCTCGCCCACGATCTCCTCGAGCAGGTCTTCCATCGTCACCAGGCCGTGGGTGCCGCCGTACTCGTCCAGCACGATGGCCAGGTGCACCTTCTGGCTGCGCAGCTCCTGCAGCAGCTCGCTCACCAGCTTGGTGCCAGGGACGAAGTAGGCCGGGCGCACGATCGACTTCAGGTCGAAGCCGGTCTGCTCCAGCTCCTCGCGCCGGGCCAGCAGCGGCAGCAGGTCCTTGGTGAGGATCACGCCGATGATGGAATCGACCGAGCCCTCGTACACGGGGTAGCGCGAATGGCCTTCCTCGATCGTGACGCGCACCATCTCGTCGAAGGTGATCCCCGCCTCCAGCGCGATCATCGCGGTGCGGGGCGTCATCACCTCGCGCGCCACCGTCTCGCCGAACTCGATCACCCCGCGGATCATGTCGCGCTCGTCCTGCTCGATCTCGCCCGGGTCGGCGCCGTGCGTCACCAGCATGCGCAGCTCCTCGGGGGTCTGCATCAGCGGGTGGAAGCCGGTGCCGCGCACGCCGAAGGCCCGCACCCCGCCGCGCACCAGGAACGACAGCGGCCGGGTGATGGGGAAGAGCGCCACCGACAGCAGCTCCAGGAAGGGGATGCTGACGTGGGCGGTGATCCACTCGGCGCGGTGGATGGCGATCAGCTTGGGCACCTGCTGGCCCAGCGTGGCGTGCAGCAGGACGGCGCTGGCGAGCGCGACCAGGGTGGAGGCCCAGGGCTGCATCCCCAGCGGGTCCAGGAACCCGCGCGCGACCATGATGGCCAGGTAGCCCAGCAGCATGCTGAGGGTGCTGCGCGCGATCTGGCCGGCGAACACCAGCTCTTCGAGCCGCTCCAGGGGCGGCAGGATGCGCTGGTTGCGCGGGTCGCCCAGGCGCGGGCTGGTCTCGATGCGGGAACGGCGGACCGCGATGAGGGCGAACTCGGCGGCCACGAGAAATGCGTTGGCCAGGACCAGCGCCAGCGCGATGAAGAGGGGAAGACTACTCGGGTCGGGGTCCATTGAGGTGGTTCGGGGTACTCAGGGGCCCCGGTCAGCGGGGCCCCGCAGGCGCGCGGCGCCGCATGGGCGGGGAGGGCGGACGTGGTGCGTGTCCGGTCCCCGTCCGCGAGGCCGCGCGGTGGCGCCGTTCAGGCCGCGGCTTCCGCAGCTTCCTCGGTGGCGCCGGGAGCTCGGGAGATCACCGGGCGGCAGAACCGCATCCCGATCTCCTCGAGGTCCTTGAGCTCCTTCGGCTTGAGCGCCGGGTAGCGCTCGCCCAGGAACTCGATCGTTTCCTTCATCCACTCGACCTGCTGCTCTTCCGTCGCCTGCAGCACGCCGCAGCGGTTGATGTGCGAGAACAGCTCGTTGCGCGCCTCGTCCAGGGCCGTGGGACGGCTGCTGGGACGGCGGTCGCGGTCGCGGTCACGATTACGGCTCAAAGCTCCTCCTGGTCTCCAAAAGAACGAACCCTCGCGCGGAGGGTGGAACGACTTTCACGTAGGCTTCAAATCTAACACTTTCCGGCTCCGCGCGAAACCACGCGTTCCGGTCCGGCGCTTGCGATCGGGTGAACCCTGTTACCCCCGCGAAGGCATTCGGTTCAGGGCCCTGATGACGCCGCTCCCCACGCGCCGAACCCCGCTCGCCCGCCGTCGGCTCTCCACCCCCCGGTGGTGGGTGCCCATGGGCCTGCGCGCCGAAACCAGCGACGTGGGCCGCTACCGCATCCACTGGGTGTACGCCGGCGCCGGGAGCGAGACGGTGGTGCTGCTGCACGGCCTGTCGGGCTCTTCGCGCTGGTGGCAGCGCAACATCCCCGCCCTGGCCCCTAACAGGCGCGTGGTGATCCCCGACGTGATCGGCTTCGGCCGCAGCCGCACCCCCGGCCGCCTGCCGGCGATGCCCGAGCTGGCCGACCTCTTCGCGGAGTGGCTGGCCGTGGCGGCCGACGATCCCGTCCACCTGGTGGGCCATTCGATGGGCGGCCACCTCGCCATCCACCTGGCCGCGCGCCACCCCCAGCTCGTCCGCCGCCTGGTGCTGGTCGACGCGGCCGGGATCCCGCGTGAGCGCACGCCGCGGAACCTGGTGCGCTTCGCCTACGAGGTGGCCCCTCCGCGCCGCTGGGGCGACCCGCGCTTCCTGCCGGTGATCTGGCGCGACGCGCTGGTGGCGGGCCCGTTCACCGTGCTCACCGGCCTGCTCCACATCCTGCGCGACGACGTGCGCCCGCTGCTCCCGCAAATCACCGCGCCCACGCTGATCGTGTGGGGCGCGCGCGACGGCCTGGTCCCGGTGGAGAACGGCCGCGAGCTGCGCCGGTCGATCGCCGGCGCGCGGCTGGTGGTGATCCCGCGCGCCTACCACAACTGCATGGTGGACCGGCCGGCCGAGTTCAACGCGGCGGTGCTGCGCTTCCTGGACGGGGAAGAGGTGGGCGAGTGAGATCCAGTGGTGTCGACCGGCCCCGCGGGCCCTCACCCTGGCGTCCGGGCGCGACTGCGTCGCGTCCCG
>DASSME010000034.1:0-7995 GCA_035689035.1 Longimicrobium sp.
CCGCCGCCCGCGCCGACACCGGCCCCCGCGGTGCAGCCCGCGCCGCCGCCCCCTCCCGCGCCCGCACCGCCGCCGCCGCCGCCCCCTTCCGCGCCCGCACCGCCGGGCGGCTGACGGGGAGCGAGCCGCGCTGGTGATCGATCCACTGGTACGACGAGGCACGGAGACGGTCGTTCTCCGTGCCTTCCGCGTTCGTGCGGGCCACCACGGAGCGCGGGCGGGCTCTCCCGTTTCGCGCCGTGGGAAGAATCGCCACTCGCCGGCTCCCTCGTTCCGCACGGAAACGACTGCAAAAACCTCACGCAGAGGGAGCAGAGAAGCAGAGGCAGCAGATAAGAATCCCTTGGATTCCTCTGCTCCCCTGGTTCCCCTGCGTGAAACAAGGCTCTTGCCGGATCTGGCGTTACGCGGGTCCGGGGCGAGGTCGGCCGTCTCCGCTGCCCGGCGGCGCGGGACGAGCCGCCCCGCGCCACCCGCATGCCATGCCCGCGGCGCCACGATCCGCCCCGTGCGGTTGGTGAGGCGCGGCGGCGGGGGTATATTTCGTTTCCCGCCGCTTCCGGCTTCCGGAACGCGGCGCACTCATCGACACGCCCGGGCCTCATGGACAGTTCCGCGACCGCCACACCGAAACCGAAACGCTCGTTCTGGCAGAAGCTGAAGGGCGGCGACATGCGCAAGCTCCTTCCGCGCCTGCGCCCGCACGCCTCGGCGATCTTGCTGGCAACGCTGATGCTGGTCGCCAGCACCGTGATGGGGCTGGCCTTTCCGTACGTGGTGGGCCGCATCTTCGACGGCGCCTTCCTGCGCCAGACGCCGGGCGCGCTCAACCGCATCGTGCTGGGGCTGTTCGTCATCATCACGCTGCAGGCGGCCGCCAACTTCGGGCAGAGCTACCTCCTCTCCGTCACCGGCGAACGGGTGATCGCCAAGCTCCGCAAGGACCTGTTCGGCCACCTGCTCACCCTCCCCCCCGCGTTCTTCGCCGACCGCCGCACCGGCGAGCTCACCAGCCGCCTGGGCGCCGACGTGCAGATGCTGCAGGGCGTGCTGAGCATGAACGTCGCGGCCATGGCGCAGTCGCTGCTCACGCTGGTCTGCACGGTGGTGATCCTGCTGATGATCCAGCCGCTGCTCACGGCCATCACCTTCGCGGTGGTGCCGCTCGTGGTGGGCAGCGCGCTGCACCTGGGCAACCGGCTCAAGAAGAGCTCGCTCGGCGTGATGGACCAGGTCGCCTCGGCCACCGCCATCGCCGAGGAGGCGTTCTCGCAGGTGCGCGTGGTCCAGTCGTTCGTGCAGGAAGACAACGAACGGGCCAAGTACGGTCACCGCATGGACCACGCGGTGGCCGTGGCCACCCGCCGCGCGATCACGCGGGGGCTGTTCAGCAGCATCAGCAGCTTCTCGGTGCTCAGCGCCTCGGTGCTGGTGCTGTGGCTGGGGGGGCGGATGGTGCTGGCGGGCACGCTGAGCCCCGGCACGCTGGTCAGCTTCCTCCTCTACGCCGGCTCCGCGGCCGGCGCGGTGGGCGGGATCGGCCAGCTCTGGGGGATGTACATCGAGTCCATCGGCGCCGCCGGGCGCGTGTTCGACATCCTGGACGCGCGCCCCAACCTGCGCGACCCCGACCGGCCGAAGGCGCTCCCGCTCCCCGTGCGCGGGGCGATCGAGTTCCGCCAGGTCTGGTTCCGCTACGAAAAGCCGGCCGAGCTGCCGATGGTGTCGGGGGGCGACGAGGTGGCCATGGCGTGGCTGCGCATGCTGGGCGCCGCGCCGCTGGAGGGGACCACGCAGGAGCCCGACGGGCCGCCCGAGTGGGTGCTGCGCGGGGTGGACCTGCGCGTCGCGCCGGGAGAGACGGTGGCGCTGGTGGGGCCGAGCGGCGCGGGGAAGACCACGCTCGCCGCGCTGATCCCGCGCTTCTGGGACGTGCAGGAGGGCGCCGTCGCGCTGGACGGCGTCGACATCCGCGAGCTGCGGCTGGCGGAGCTGCGCACCGCCGTGGGGCTGGTGCCGCAGGAAACGCTGCTCTTCAGCGGCAGCGTGCGCGAGAACATCGCCTACGGCCGGCCCAGCGCCACCGACGAAGAGATCTTCGCGGCGGCCCGCGCCGCGCACGCCCACGAGTTCGTGCAGCGCCTTGCCGAGGGGTACGACACGCGCGTGGGCGAGCGGGGGATCAAGCTCTCGGGCGGCCAGCGGCAGCGCATCTCCATCGCCCGCGCGATCCTGAAGGACCCGGCGGTGCTGATCCTGGACGAGGCCACCAGCAGCCTGGACACCGAGAGCGAGGCGCTGATCGAAGACGCGCTGAACCACCTGCTGCAGGGGCGCACCACGCTGATCATCGCCCACCGCCTCTCCACCGTGCGCCGCGCCGACCGCCTGCTGGTGCTGGACCGCGGCCGGATCGCCGAGGAAGGCACCCACGCCGAGCTGCTGGCCCGCGGCGGCCTGTACGCCCGTCTCTACGCCCGCCAGTTCCGCGAAGACGACGCGCGCCCCGTCGACCTCCTCACCGACCCCGAGGTCGTCGCCGAGGCCGAGGAGCTGGCGGTGGAGGAAGGCGTGTAGCCCGGAGGCGGACCGAGGCGCCTTCCGTCCGCACCCGTACGTTCATGCTTCGGCCCCCGTGGATTCGTGTCCACGGGGGCCGAAGCGTGCCGTTTCGCGCCGAACCGGCCGCCCCGCAGCATCGCCGCCCCTCGCAGACGGCCGTCGCGACGCGACCTCCTCCGCTGACATTTCTGCGCCATTCCGGGCCCCGCCCGGCGCCATGTACCAGCGCTGGCGCGACCCTGCCGCTCGTTTGGGCTCATGAATGGACAGTGTGGACTATGGCCGCTCCTTCGGTTAAGTTCGCCTGACATGGAAGTCGCACCCTCCAGCCCCGTGAGCCGATGCGCGAGCCCGAAGGAGAGAAGGACGAGTTCGCCGCGAACGAAGCAGACACGGAACCGCTGGGCGCGGTGGGACCCGTCTGGCGGCGGACATACGCGGCGAATACCGGGAAGCACGGTACCACGGTGCGGGGGCGGGTAAGCCGGGAGCCCAGGAACGGCCAGGAAGCGCTCGACTATTCGATCCGGATCAAGGAAAGCTCGCACGCCCGCATCGGTATCGATCACGGCGACGATGACGCGATCGTCGTATTTCACCGGCACGACCTGGGGGAGTTTCCGGAACGGCCGGGAAACGAGATATTCCACGGGTACGTCGTCGTCTGGAGCGATCTTCGGCAGCCCATGAAGAACGCTCTGCTGCGGGCGCGAATGGTGAACCTGAAGGGGAAGGTCCTATGACGGTGCAGACACGTGGTTACGAGCCCATGGACCCCATCACCCGGGTGCAGGCCGAAAAGATGTTCGCTTCGGGCGATTCCAGGCAGATCCTCCGTGCCGTTCTGCGCCTGTCGCTTCACGGGCCCGACTTCGCGTACGCCGAGCGCAAGGCGCTGGAGCTCTGCGCGCACCCCGACGTGTGGGTCCGCCGCAACGCCGCCACCGCGCTGGGCCACGTCTCGCGCGTGCACGGAAGCGTCGACGTGGACGCGGTGATGCACGCGCTGGTCGCGCTGCTGGACGACCCCGAGGTGTTCGGCGAGGCCGACGATGCGCTGGACGACGTGGAGCATTACATGAAGACCGACCGCCGCCGCTACATGGCGGCCGCGAAAGCCGCCGGCCTCTGACCCGCCGCCCGTGACCAGGCCCTTCGCTGGCGCCATCCGCGCCGTGCTCTACGACTTCGACGGGACGCTGGCGGACAGCACCGAGCTGATCATGCGCTGCTACCGCCACACCATGGCCACGCACCTGGGCCAGGCGCCGCCCGACGAGGAGTGGCTGCGCGGTTTCGGCACCCCGCTGGAGACGCAGATCGCCCGCTTCGCCCGCACCACGGACGAGCGCCAGGCGATGCTGGCGACCTACCGCGAGCACCAGGACGAGCTGCACGACACCCTCGTGCGCCCCTTTCCCGGCGCGGTGGAGACGGTGGCGGAGCTGGCGCGGCGGGGGGTGGCGCTGGCGCTGGTCACCAGCAAGCTGCGGCGCAGCACGCTGCGCGGGATGGAGCTGTGCGGCCTGACCCGGCACTTCCCGGTGATCGTCACCCCCGAAGACGTGCGCAGCCCCAAGCCGCACCCCGAGCCGGTGCTGGTCGCGCTCGCGCGGCTGGGCGTCGGCGCGTCCGAGGCGCTGTTCGTGGGCGACTCGCCGCACGACATGGTCTCGGGGCGCGAGGCGGGCACGCGCACCGCCGCCGCGCTCTGGGGCCCTTTCCCGCGCTCCGCCCTGGTCGCCGAACACCCCGACGCGCTGCTGGAGCGGCAGGAAGACGTGCTGGACCTGGTCGGTTGAGGCCGTGGCGCGGGGGGCCGGCACCCGTTCGCGGCGCGCCGCTTCCCCGCGGAATACCGGACCGTGACGAACGCGCCACCGGTGGAACAACCGCCTGTTTTGCGCCCGCCGCCCTCGCGCACTATCTTCCGCCCCTCTCGCGCGCGGCCCGTGCCGCGCAGCGCGCACCCAGTCCCGGCGCCCCGGCGTGCGGGACCTTCGATCTTTTTGCACAATCAAGGAGCTGCGTTATGCGGATGCTGGTGCTCGGCGCGGGTCAGCAGGGGAGCGCATGTGCCTACGACCTGCTCAAGCACACCGACCACGACGTGGCGATCGCCGACGTGAACGTCGATCGCCTGCCGGAATTCCTGCAGCCGTTCCTCGGCGGCCGCCTGACCGCCGCCAAGCTCGACGCCAACGACCGCAGCGCCGTGCGCGACGTGATGGAAGGCGCCGACGCGGTGATGAACGCCTTCCCCTACTACTTCAACCTGGGGATGACGGTGGCCGCCATCGACAGCGGCGCCCACTACGCCGACCTGGGCGGCAACACCGACATCGTGCTGCAGCAGAAGGGGCTGCACGACCGTGCGCGCGAGAAGGGCGTGAGCGCGGTGCCCGACACCGGCCTGGCCCCCGGGATGGTGAACATCCTGGCGCAGCACGGCATCCGGCAGATGGACACGGTGCGCGCGGTGCGCATCAAGGTGGGCGGCCTGCCGCAGCACCCCGAGCCGCCGCTGAACTACCAGATCGTCTACTCGATCGAGGGGGTGCTGGACTACTACACCACCCTCAGCTGGGTGCTGCGCGACGGCAAGCCGCTGCAGGTGAAGGCGCTCTCCGAGATCGAGGAGCTGGACTTTCCCGGCGTGGGCACGCTGGAGGCGTTCCACACCGCCGGCGGCCTGAGCACCATGGCGCAGCGCTACGAGGGGCAGATCCCCACCATGGAGTACAAGACGCTGCGCTACCCCGGCCATGCGAAGCACATGGAGGCGATCCGCGACCTGGGGATGCTGGAGTTGGAGCCGGTGGAGGTGAAGGGCGTGCGCGTGGCCCCGCGCGACGTGTTCATCGCCACCGCCGGCCCGCGGCTGCGCAAGGACCCGCGCACCAGCCCGGACCTGGTGGCGCTGCGGGTGGAGGTGGAGGGGGAGAAGGACGGCGGCGACCTGCTGCTGCGGTGGGACCTGCTGGACCGCTTCGACCCCGCCACCGGGATCACGGCCATGATGCGCACCACCGGCTACTCGCTGGCCATCACCGGCGCGCTGCAGGCCGCCGGCGACGTGGAGCCCGGCGTGTGGACCCCCGACGAGGGCGTCCCCGCCGAGGCGTACATCCAGGCCCTGGCCAAGCGCGGCATCGACATCCGCGCCACCCGGCTGGAGGGCGCCGCAGCGAACAGCTGAGCGCGGCGCGGCTGGACTGGAGACACATCGCCCCCGGCGCGGAATTACGCGCCGGGGGCGATTTGCGTCAGGCGGCTTCTCGCAGGTCGAAGCGCATGCTTACAGCGACGGAATCAGGATCTCGTTGGTGCAGCTTCGCTTCCTCAATGCGTTCCTGCTGTCGAGCCTTGTTTCGCAAGAAGCCGAGTGATCGATACCGGGCTGCGCGTCTAACGTTACGTATCGGCAGCCCACCTGTTCACCGACGCGTTCAGCCAATCCCAGCGCAAGGCGAACGGCTTCGCGTCCGATCCCCATCCCTGGAACCGCCGATCAATCCCGAGTTGCGCAAGTTTCAACGAGCTGACGTACTTGTATCGTATGTTCGGCCCGCGCTCACGCCGTGAGAGCGGCAGCGCGTCCATGCACACGGTGACGAACCCGGCGGTCGTGCCATCGACGTCCACGAGGTAAGTGGTCGAGAGTCGCGCCAACTGGTCTCTCCACGCCCACTCGCGTAGGAACTCGTTCTGATCAGCTCGCCCACAATCAAACGGCATCAAGGCCGGACGATCGAGCTTGGCGAAATGCAACGACGTCATTGGGACTATCGCAGAGCGGCGGAAGGGGTAGGCAGTGGTGAGGCTACTTATCCGGTACAGATCTGGTTGAACGGATCGCGTCTTCGATCACGTCCGCCAACTCGCGAATACGTTTCCACGTAGCACGCCGTTCGGGCGTGTCGGCCGGCGGCCGCTTCATCTCCTCGATCACCTCGCGCGATCCTTCGACCGATAACGGAGGTGTGCGTCTCATGCCCACCTCATCACCTCATTCGCTTGAACCGTGAAGTTCGTTGCTTGGACTTCCTGAATCATCGGGCACCTCACATCCGGTGCGGTGTCCCTCCTCCAATGGCCGGCTGGAGAGTGACGCCTCCGTTCGCACATCACCTTTTACGTAAGCGTGCGAGCCACCCGGCTGCCTGGAACAAGATCGTCCTCGGGGCCAGGGTCGTACACCCACCTGTCCAAAGTACCATCGAGCGGCCACCACCGCGCCGCCATCTCGAGCGTTCGGCGCCGCTCGTGCGTGTCCGCTGGTGGTCTGCCCATCTCCTCCAGCACCTCGCGCGATCCTTCGATCGACAGCGGAGGGGTGCGACGAATGCTCATGCGCTACTCCTTTCATGCCTCGCGCCAATCTAGCAAGTAAACGGAAGACGTGTCAAGTATTGTCCATTTTATTTCGGTTCTTCTTTGGTCAGGTGCAGGGCGAAGCGCGGGATCGCGGCCTTGAAGCGGGTGCCGTCGGGGCGCAGGAACTCGAAGGTGCCTTCCATGCTCCCCTCGGTGCCCTGCAGAACGCAGAAGCTCTGGTATTCGTGCACGTCGCCGGGGGCCAGCAGCGGCTGCTCGCCCACCACGCCCTCGCCTTCCACCTCGCTGTCGCCGGCCAGGGCGTCGTGGATGTACCAGTGGCGCCAGATGAGCTGCGCGGGCTGGGCGCCCACGTTCTCGATGCGGATCCGGTAGCCGAACACGTGGCGCGGCGCGAACAGGTCCGAGTGCTCGGGAAGGTAGCGGGGGTGCACGGTGACGCGGATGCCGTCGGTGATCCGGTAGTACATCGGGCGCGGGGAACGGAGGTGGCGGACGGTGAGTGGGCGACCGAAGGGTAGGCGCGGCGCGGGCCACGGTCAATCCGCGCGGCGGGCGGACGGCGGCGACTGTCCGGCGCCGCGGCGGCAGGTTAGATTCCGCGCCTGATTCCGTACCGCCGCCGCGCGCGGCCCGCATCGCTCAACCGAAGTCCCAAGCTGTTCCGTGCCCGACATCGCGGTAGACCTCGGCACCGCCAACACGCTGATCCAGGTAAAGGGGCAGGGGATCGTCCTGAACGAGCCCTCCGTGGTCGCCGTGGAGCGCCGCGGCGGCCGCGTGCGCGCCATCGGCCTCGAGGCCAAGCGCATGCTGGGCCGCACCCCCGAGGCGATCCTGGCCGTGCGCCCCATGCGCGACGGCGTGATCGCCGACGTGGACATGGCGGAGCTGATGCTGCGCCACTTCCTGGGCCGCGTGAACCCGCAGCGCCTGTTCCGCACCAAGCCGCGCGTGGTGATCGGCGTCCCCAGCGGCATCACCGAGATGGAGCGGCGCGCGGTGCGCTCGGGGGTGATGGCGGCGGGGGCCAAGGAGGTGTGGCTCATCTCCGAGCCCATGGCCGCCGCGATCGGCGTGGGGCTGCCGGTGGTG
>DASSME010000035.1:0-19325 GCA_035689035.1 Longimicrobium sp.
TTCAACCGCGAGCTCAGCTCGCTCGACTTCAACTGGCGCGTCTTCGCCCAGGCGCGCGACCCCCGCACGCCGCTGCTGGAGCGCGTCCGCTTCCTGGCCATCGCCGCCAGCAACCTGGACGAGTTCTTCCAGAAGCGCGTGGGCGGGCTCAAGCGGCAGGTCGCCGCCAACGTGCAGGCCCTCTCCATCGACGGCCGCACCCCGGCGCAGCAGCTGGAACTGATCAACCAGGCCGCGCTGGAGATGCACAACGCGCTGGTCGACACCTGGAAGCACGAGCTGCGTCCGCTCCTGCTCGCCGAGGCCGGCGTGGTGGTATCGGACCTGGGCGACCTGAGCGACGAGCAGCGCGAGGCGCTGGACGTCCACTTCCGCGAGCAGATCTACCCGGTGCTCACCCCGCTGGCGGTGGACCCGGGGCACCCGTTCCCCTTCATCAGCAACCTGAGCATCTCGCTGGCGGTGCTGATGCGCCACGCCGCGCGCAGGACCTACCACTTCGCGCGGATCAAGGTGCCCACCATCAACGGGCGGTGGCTGGCGGTGCCCGGCTCGGCGCACCGCTTCCACTTCGTCCCCGTGGAGCAGGTGATCCAGGCCAACGTGGGGCAGCTGTTCCGGGGGATGGAGGTGGTGAGCGTGCACCCCTTCCGCGTGACCCGCAGCGCCGACGTGGACCGCGGCGACGACGACGAGAGCGAGGACCTGCTGGCGCTGATCAGCGAGGAGCTGCGCGAGCGCCGCTTCGCCCCGGTCGTCCGCCTGGAGGTCGACCGCCGGATGCCGCGCGAGGTGCGGCAGCTGCTGGTGCGCGAGCTGGAGCTGGGCGAGCGCGACGTGTACGAGATGGGCGGGCTGATCGCGCACGCCGACGTGGCCTTCTTCGCCGACCTCGACCTCCCCGCCCACCGCTTCGAGCCGTGGGAGCCGCTGGTCCCCGAGGCGCTGCAGCACGAGGGCGAGACCGAGGAGGAGCGCAACATCTTCTCCATCATCCGCCACGGCGACGTGCTGGTGCACCACCCGTACGACTCGTTCAGCGCCAGCGTGCAGCGGCTGCTGGAAGAGGCGGCGGTGGACCCGCGGGTGATCGCCATCAAGATGACGCTGTACCGCACCGGCGGCGAAACCAGCCCGGTGGTGAAGGCGCTGATCGGCGCGGCCGAGCGCGGCAAGCAGGTGGCGGTGCTGATCGAGCTCAGCGCCCGCTTCGACGAGGCCAACAACATCCGCGGCGCCGAGATGCTGGAAGACGCCGGCGTACACGTCACGTATGGCCTGATCGGGCTGAAGACGCACAGCAAGGTGACGCTGATCGTGCGCGACGAGGGCGGGCCGCCGCGCACCTACTGCCACCTGGGCACCGGCAACTACCACGTCCGCACCACCCGCCTGTACAGCGACCTGGGGCTGCTCACCTGCCATGACGAGGTGGGCGACGACCTGGTGAACTTCTTCCACTTCCTCACCGGCTACGCGCCCGACCAGCAGTACAGCCGCCTGGTGGTGGCGCCGCGCGACCTGCGGCGGGTGTTCGAGCAGCGCATCGCGCGCGAGGTGGAGCACCAGCGCCGTTACGGGAACGGGCGGATCGTGGCCAAGATGAACGCGCTGGACGACCCCGGGATCATCCGCGCGCTCTACGCCGCCAGCCGCGAGGGGGTGAAGATCGACCTGATCGTGCGCGGGCATTCGCGGCTGCGTCCGGGGCTGCCGGGGTACAGCGAGAACATCCGCGTGATCAGCCTGATCGGCCGCTTCCTGGAGCACGACCGCGTCTTCCATTTCGGCAACAACGGCGACCCCGAGGTGTTCATCGGCAGCGCCGACTGGCGCGAGCGCAACCTGAACGAGCGGGTGGAGATCATCGTGCCCGTGCTGGACGGTGCGCTGCGCGAGCGGATGGCGCGCCTGCTGGACGCCGCGCTGAGCGACAACCGCCTTGCCTGGGAGCTGCAGTCCAGCGGCCGCTGGCTCCCCCGTCGCCCCGCCGACGGCGACACCGAGGTGAACTACCACGACCTGCTGATGCGCGACGCCACCGAGCGCAGCCGCCACGGCGCGCGCCCGTGGGAGGTGATGCTGTAAAACCCGGTCGACGCAGGTGATCGAATCCCCGTCTCGCGATCGGCGCGCGTGGCGGGGATTCCGTGTTTTGGGAAGTCTCGCAACCGCGGGGCACACGGAGCAGCGGAGACGAACGGAGCAGCGGAGAACTTCATCGCGGTTCTCCGCTGCTCCGTTGCCCTCCGCTGCTCCGTGTGCCCCTTGCAGTGGATGGTCTCCGCCTCTCGCCGCGCGCCTCCGATGGAAGCACGGAACGAGCGTCCCATCCCACGGATGTTTGACGCAGCGCCGCCGAGCCTGCATGCTAAGCACCCAGCACCCAGCACCCAGCACCCAGCACCCAGCACCCAGCACTCAGCACCTTCCATCGACCCGATCATCCCGATGCAGATCTCCCGAGTCGCACGCGCGCTCGCGCTCGCCGCGCTCCTGGCCACGCCCGCGGGGGCGCAGGAGCGGCGGCCGCTGGTTCCGCTCGACCTGTACCACCTGCGCACGGCCGGGCAGGCGGCGCTCTCGCCCGACGGGCGAAGCGTGGCCTATGTGGTGACGCAGGCGGACAGCGCCACCAACAAGTACCGCCGCGAGCTGTGGATCGCGCGGACGGACGGGAGCGGCGCGCGGCGGCTCACCTGGCTCAACGTGTCGGCCGGCACCCCGGCCTTCAGCCCCGACGGGCGGCAGCTGGCGTTCGTCAGCGCGCGCGAGGGGAAGCCGGCGCAGATCTGGATCCTGCCGCTGGCCGAGGGCGGCGAGGCGTGGCCGCTCACCTCGCTCGAGACCGGCGCCGGCTCGCCCGCCTGGTCGCCGCGGGGTGACCGCGTCGCCTTCGTTTCCACCCTCACCCCCGAGCAGATCGACTCCGCGGCGGCGAAGGCGGACACCAGCAAGGCCGACGCGGGCGCCATCCGCCGCATCGACCGCGACCGCGCCGCGGCCGACCGGGCGATCCGCGCGCAGCTCCGCGACCAGGCCAAGGACGACGACCCGATCGTGATCGGCCGCCTGGGCTTCCTGGGCGAGACCGCGATGCGCAGCGGCGACGAGTGGGCCCAGGTGTACGTGGTGGACGCTCGCCCGGACGCGAAGCCGGTGCGGCTCACCTCGAACCTGTGGGACACCGGCAACCCCTCGTGGTCGCCGGACGGGCAGTGGATCGCCGTCTCGTCCGGCCAGCCGAAGGGCGACTATCACCCCGACTTCGAGCGCGAGGGAGTCGTCGTCCTCCTCCCCGCCACGCCGGGCGGGCAGCCGCGCCAGCTCGCGGAGGCGGGGTACGACCTGGGCGGCGCCCAGTTCTCGCCCGACGGGCGCTGGATCGCCTACGCGCGGCAGCGGGCGAGCGGCGAGTTCAACACCGCCTCGATCAACGAGCTGATGCTGATGCGGCCGGACGGGAGCGGCCGGGTGAGCGTGTCCGGGCCGATGGACCGCTCGGCCGGGGCGTTCCGCTGGGCGCCGGACGGGACGCTGTACTTCACCGCCAGCTCCGAAGGCGCGGTGTCGCTCTACCGCACGCGGCCGGACCGCATCGCGCCGCAGCGGGTGGTGAGCGGCCCGCGCGGCGTCCTCGGCTTCGACGTCCGCGGGGAGACGGTGGCGTGGACGCAGATGAGCCCGCGCTACCCCAGCGACGTCTTCTCCGCCGCGCTGGACGGCACCCGCGAGCGCCGGCTGACCACGCTGAACGATTCGCTTCTCGACCGCGTCTACGTGGCCGACTACGAGGAGATCCGCTATCCCTCGTTCGACGGAAAGCAGGTGCAGGGGTGGTTCCTGCGGCCGATCGGCGGGCGCGCGGGGCAGCGGCCTCCGCCGGTCGCCCTGGAGATGCACGGCGGGCCGCACGTGATGTGGGGCCCCGGCGAGGCGTCGATGTGGCTGGAGTACCAGTCGCTGGCGGGCGCCGGCTACACCGTCTTCTTCGCCAACCCGCGCGGCTCGGACGGCTACGGCGAGGGGTGGCTGCGCGAGATCCACCAGAACTGGGGCACGCCGCCCGCCCGCGACATCCTGATCGGGGTGGACAGCGTGATCGCGCGCGGGCTGGGCGACCGCGACCGGCAGGTGGTGACCGGCGGCAGCTACGCCGGCTACATGACGGCCTGGCTGATCGCGAAGGAGTCGCCCGAGCGCTTCAAGGCGGCGGTGGCGCAGCGCGGCGTGTACGACCTGACCACCTGGTGGGGCGCGTCGAACACGTGGCGGCTCTTCGAGGGCGAGTTCGGCGGCCGCCCGTGGGAGCAGCCCGAGCTGGCCCGCGCCCAGAGCCCGCTCACCTACGTGGCGAACGTGAAGACGCCGCTGCTGATGCTGCACGGCGCGGCGGACTACCGCACCAGCGTGGCCGGCGCGATGGCCTTCTACCGGGGCATGCGGGAAGGCAACACCGAGGTGCAGATGGTGCTCTACCCGCGCGAGGGCCACGAGGTCACCCGCTCCGGCGAGCCCGCGCACCGGGTGGACCACATGCTGCGGATCATCGACTGGTTCGAGCGGCACATTGCTCACTGAGCGCGGCGCATGACCGAGCGCCGCGAACGGGTGCGTGAGTGCGCAAGTGCGTGAGTGCGTGAGTGCGCTCTGGTTCGGCGCGACTCATGCACTCGTGCGTTTCCGCGGCGCCGCGCCCTCTCCCTGGCGCCTCAGGGCGCCTGTCCCTCTCCCGTACCGGGCGAGGGTGGCTGCCTCAGCGCCGGGGCGCCCTGCAACCCGCGCTAATACGGCAATTTCGAAGGCGCCGGGGAAGCCGACGCCGCAACCTCTCCCGGTACGGGCCCCGGAGGTGCGAGCCTGAGCGAGCGGAGGTGGCGCGGTGCGACGGCTCGCGCAGATCCTTCGCGGCGTTCCGATCTACCGCCGCCCGATCCCCTCCACCGCCACGCGCCAGATCCGCACGGTGCTCTTCGCGCCGGTCGCCGGGTCGCTGGTCTCCTGGCGGACGTCGATCTCGTCCACGGCCCAGTCCATGTCTTCCATCAGGTCGCGGAACTCGCCGATGTACACGCGGCCGGGGTCGGCCAGCAGCATCCGGCCGCGGTCCGCCACGATGCGCGGGAGGAGGGCGGCGAGCGCCTGCGCGTTGCGGCTTTCGTAGAGCACGTCGGCGGCAAGGACCAGCTCCCACGTCTCGCCCGGCGGCGGGTGGCGCCAGTCGAGCAGCGCCGTCCTGAGCGGGGCCAGGCCGTTGCGCACGGCGTTGACCCGCGCGAAGCGCAGCGCGTCGTCGTAATAGTCCGTCGCCAGCGGGTCCAGGCCCAGGCCGCGGAGCGCGAGCGACGGGAGCGAAAGGCCGGCGCCCAGCTCCAGGATGCGGCGCTCCCGCGGCGGATTCTCCAGCAGGTGCCGGGTCAGACCCCGCGCGCTGGGCCACAGGTCGGCCCAGTAGGGAAGGCGCTCGTCGGCCTCGAACTCGGCCTCGTCGATCAGCGCGTCCGCGGCGCGGGGGAGGAGCACGTCCACGCGGAACTCGCCGTGCTGGAAGCGCTCCTCGCGCAGGTCGAACGCGGCCCGCAACTCCGCTTCCGTCGCTCCGCCCGCCGCCCCGTGCCCCGCCCCGTCCGGCTCCATCGGTTCCTTTCGGCTTGCCCGTGCGCCGCGGCGCCCCCTACCTTTCGGCCGCAGACTGGAAACAGAGCCCCACGCTCTCGCCCGCGGCCCGGCGCGTCAACCCCGGGCCGCACGTCCGCGGGAACCCAACCAACCGAGATGCCTTCACGGCGGCCGTTCGAGCGCCGGGTCCGGCGCGCGCTGATCCTCTTCTCCCTGGTCCCCACGCTGCTGCTGCTGGGCGCCGGGGCGTTCGCCGTGGCGCGCGCGCTGGCGGTGAGCGACCCCGCCAGCGCGTGGGAGCGCGTGGGCGAAAGCGGGCGCGTGCTGATCGAGCGCGCCGAGGCGAGCGGCGACCCGGAGTTGCTCCGCGCCGCGCGCGTGCACCGCGACGAGCTGTCCAGCTCGGTGACGCACGCGCGGCGGTGGGAGTACCTGCTGCGCCGCGCGGTGGTCGTGGTGCCGATCGCGGCGCTGGTCGTCGCCGCGCTGTGCGTGGTGCTGGCGCAGCGCGCGTCGCGGCGCATCGGGCGGCGGCTTTCCCGGCCGGTGGGCGAGCTGGCCGGGTGGGCCGGCCTGGTCGCGCGCGGCGAACCGCTGCCGGCGCCCAGGCCGGGCGAGGCGGACGAGGGCGAGTTCGGCGTGCTTCGCGTGGCGTTCCGGTCGATGGAGAGCGAGCTCACCACCTCGCGCGCCCGGGAACTCGAGGCCGAGCGGATGCGCACCTGGATCGCGATGGCGCGGCGGGTGGCGCACGAGCTCAAGAATCCGCTCACCCCGATGCGCCTGGCCGTGCGCACCCTGCACCGCGCGGGGACGGAGAGCGAGCCCGGCCGCGAGGCGCTGGAGGTGATCGAGCAGGAGAGCGGGCGGCTGGAGGAGCTGGCCCGCGCCTTCGCGCAGCTCGGCCGCCTCCCCGAGGAGCCGAAGGCGGAGGTGGACCTCCGCGAGATGCTGGAATACCTCCTCCGCAGCCACCTGCCGCCCACCGTGAAGAGCCGCCTGCGCGTGCCGATGGGCCTGCCGATGGTGGACGGCTACCCCGACGCGCTCTCCCGCGCCTTCGCCAACCTGCTGCTGAACGCCGCGGACGCGACGGGCGGCACGGGCTCGGTGGAGGTGATCGCCCGCGCCGCGAACGGCTACGTGGAGGTGCGCGTCCTCGACAGCGGCCCCGGCATCGCCGCCGAGAACCTGGACCGCATCTGGGAGCCGGATTTCACCACCAAGTCCCGCGGCACGGGCCTTGGGCTGACCCTCGTCCGCCAGACCGTGCAGGCCCACGGCGGCAAGGTCGGCGCGAGGAATCGGCCCGAGGGTGGCGCGGAGTTTCGTGTGGTGCTTCCGGCGGCCGCCACGCCCGCACCGGTCGCCGGGAACCCGGGTTGAACGAAGTGGAGATTTTCGATAGATGGGGTGCACTTCCTCCCCGGGCCAGCTACGGCTGCCCGCGCCCCCCGGGTGCCAGGGCACCGGGGATTTTTTTCCGTAGATTTGCGCGGCACTGATTTCGGAGCGGCTGAGCGGACCCTCTCACCCCAACCTCTCCCGGTACGGGGGAGGTGGACGGCCTAGGCCGGCCGGAGGGGGCGCCCGCGTCCGCGATGAAACATCGCCCGGCGGGCCGGCGTACCATGCGCCCATCCAGCGCACCCACCCACGCCCCCGCCGCGATGTCCGCCACGGTCCTGATCGTAGACGACGAGCCGAACATCCGGCGCATGCTGGGGAGCCTGCTGCGCGCCGAGGGCTACGCCACGCGCGAGGCGGGCTCCGGCCGCGGCGCCCTGGCCGAGGTGAAGCAGGACCCGCCCGACGTCGTCCTGATGGACCTGTACATGGACGACGAGGGCGGCCTGGACGCGCTCCCCCGCCTGATCGAGGCCGCGCCCGGCCTCCCCGTGGTGATGATGAGCGGCCGCGCCACGCTCAGCGACGCGGTGAAGGCCACGCGGCTCGGCGCCTTCCACTTCATCGAAAAGCCCCTCTCCCCCGAAGCCGTCCTCCTCACCCTCCGCTCCGCGCTGGAGCTGCGGAACGCGCGCGAGCTGAACCGGGCACTCCGCGCCGAGCTGGGCGACAGCGAGGAGATGGTCGGCCAGAGCGCGTCCATCCACCGCGTGCGCGAGCTGATCGGGCGCGTGGCGCCCACGGACGCGCGGGTCCTCATCACCGGCGAAAGCGGGACGGGGAAGGAGGTCGCGGCCAACATGCTGCACGCGCAGTCGAAGCGCGCCGGCGGGCCGTACGTGCGGATGAACTGCGCCGCCATCCCGCGCGACCTGGTGGAGAGCGAGATGTTCGGCCACGAGCGCGGCGCCTTCACCGGGGCGACGGAGCGGCGCCGCGGACGCTTCGAGCTGGCCAGCGGCGGCACGCTCTTCCTGGACGAGATCGGCGACCTTTCCCTCGAAGCGCAGGCCAAGCTCCTGCGCGCGCTGGAGGGCGGCGAGATCGAGCGGGTGGGCGGGCACGAGCCGATCAAGGTGGACACGCGCATCCTGGCCGCGACCAACCACGACCTGCGCGCCCAGGTCTCGGCCGGGCGCTTCCGCGAAGATCTCTTCTTCCGCCTGCACGTAATCCCCCTGCACCTTCCGCCGCTCCGCGAGCGGCGCGAGGACGTGCCGCTGCTGGTGGATCACTTCATGGAGCGCTTCCGCCGGCGCACGGCGCTCAAGGCGCCCCGGCTCCTCCCTACCGGGATGGACGCGCTCGAGCGGCACGGCTGGCCGGGGAACGTGCGCGAGCTGGCCAACATCCTCGAGCGCCTCTGCATCCTGCACGCGGGGCAGAACGTGGGCGCGGCCGAGATCCGCGCGCTGCTCGCCGGCGCCGCCCCGCCCCCGCCCGAGCCCGCCGCCTACCAGGCGCAGGACGAGCGCACCCTCAGCGACCGCCTCGACGACTACGAGCGCGACCTGCTGGCCGGCGCGCTCGCCGCCGCGGACGGGAGCGTGGCCGAGGCCGCCCGCCTCCTCCGCACCGACCGTGCGAACCTGTACCGGCGCATGCGGCGCCTGGGGATCGACCGCTGACCCGGGCGCACACGGTGCGCGTCATTCGGACACGCGCGCGGCCTTGCGCCACCCGGCCCCATCATCGCAAATCAATGCACGGACGATAGATGCGCATCCGCCGCGGCGAGGCACGGCGCGTGCTTTCCGCGGCGGCGCACGATCCATCGATCCCCCGCTCCAGGTCCCGCCCGAGAGGCTCCATGCGCAGGTTCTCCCACACCGTCCTGCTGGCGCTCGCCGTCACGCTCCTCGCCGCGCCGGCGGCGCGCGCGCAGGACACGAATCCGCTCACACCCGACGCCGCGCGGCGCGTGGTGGCGTTCTTCAACGATCCGCGCACCGTCCACCTCGCCGGCGGCTCGCGCATCGCGCAGGGCACGGCGATCCGCGGCAACGTGGCGGCGCTGGACGGCGACCTGGCGATCGCCGGGCGGATCGACGGCAGCGTGGTGGTGATCAACGGCAACGCGCGGCTGCTGGACGGCGCCGAGATCACCGGCACCCTCACCGTGGTCGGCGGCTCGATCGAACGCGAGGGCGAGGTCCGCATCGGCGGTGAAGCCGTGGCCCATGCGGACCGGCTGGACTACCTGCGCCGCGGCGAGCGCATCTACGCCGAGCTCGGCGCCGAGACCGCCGGGCCCGTCGCCCGGGCCGATTCCGCCGAGCCGGCCGACACCATCCGCGACGCCGAGCACGACGTGGCGATGGGCGACAGCGTGCGGCGCGACGACGGGTGGCGGCGCACCGACGACGCGGATGGCGACAGCGGCTGGGCCGTGGAGCGCCGCACCGTGGGCCACGGCCGCGCGGACTTCGTGGTCGCCGTCGGCCAGAGCTACAACCGGGTGGAGGGGCTGCCGATCACCTTCGGCCCCGTGGTGCAGACCGAGAGCCGCAACCCGCTGCGGCTGCGGGCGATGGGGATCTTCCGCACCGAGGCCGGCCCCGAGCTGGGGCCCGAGCGCTGGGGGTACGAGGCGCGGCTGGAGCAGTTCCTCTTCGGCCGCGGCGAGTTCCGCGTGGGCGGCAGCGTGTTCCGGCGGATCGACCCGATCGAGGACTGGCACCTCACCAAGCTCGAGAACGGCCTCTCCACCTTCTTCCTGCACCGCGACTACCGCGACCACTTCGAGCGCGAGGGGGTGAGCGCCTTCGTCACCGTCACCCCGCGCTCGTCGCCCTTCGAGACCACGCTCGCCTTCCGCAGCGAGAAGGAGCGCAGCGAGCCGGCGGGGAGCCCCTTCACCCTGTTCGACAACAGCGAGCCCTGGCGCCCGCAGCCGCTGGCCGCGCACGGCCGGCTGGAGTCGCTGGTGCTGGCCAGCCGGGTGGACACCCGCAGCACGGCCGACGACCCCGCCAGCGGCTGGTACCTGAGCGCCGAGGTGGAGCAGGGGCTGGGGTCCTCGCTCCGCCAGCCGGACTACCTGTACGGGCTCATCAGCGTGGTCCCGGACCCCGACCCGACCGTCCCGGGCCGCGCGTACGGCGCCTTCACCAGCGGCACCGTGGACGTGCGCCGCTACAACCGCATCGGCCCCTGGTCGCGGCTCAACCTGCGGCTCCTGGCGGCCGGGTCGCTGGACGGCTCGCCGCTCCCGCCGCAGCGGCAGCACGCGCTGGGCGGCGAGGGCACGCTCCCCGGCTTCGCGCTCTTCTCGCGCGACTGCGGCGCCCGGCGGTCGCGCGTGCTGCGCGCCGCGGACGTGGTGGGCCGCACCGCCGCCGAGCTGGCCGAGGCGCCGCAGTACTTCGTGGCCTACGGGTGCGACCGGGTGGCGCTGGTGCAGGCCGAGTATCGCGGCGACCTCAGCCTGCGCCTGCGCTGGGGCGGCGACGACGAGGACGCCGACGGCGAGAGCTGGGCCGAGACGGCGCTGCGCAACGGGCTGAACGCCGGCTTCGGCTGGGTGCTGTTCGCCGACGCGGGGCGCGGGTGGACGCTGGACGACCGGCTGGAGGGGACCGACACCGCGGTGGACGTGGGCGCCGGCGTGATCATCGGGCGGCTGGGCGTGTACGCGGCCGTGCCGGTGAGCGAGGGCGGCCGCGTGAACCTGTTCATCCGCCTGAGCCCCAGGATTTGACGCTCCGCCGCGCCGCCGCCGCACTGCTGCTCGCCGCGGCCGCCCTCGCCGGGCCGGCCGCGGCGCAGGCGCGCCCGGTGTCGCTCTCGGTGGCGGGCGCGCAGGGCGGATGGCGCCCGGTGGTGGCGATGGACGGCGTGCTGCGCGACGATGCCCTGCTCGACGCGCTGAAGGGCGGTCTGCCGCTGCGCTTCCATTTTCGCGTGGAACTGTGGCGGCGCGGCGCCGGCGTGGACCGGCTGGTGGAGGCGCGCGAGAACGCCCGCGCCATGCTGCGCGCCCCGCTGGACGAGGGGTACACGCTGGAGGACGGGCGCACCCAGCACGCGTACGCCACGCTCCCCGAGTGCGAGGCGGCGCTGGAACGCGCCTTCCAGCCGCCGATCCGGCCGCCGGGGCGGGGGCGCTACTACTACATCGCGGTGCTGAACGTGGAGACGCTCTCGATGAGCGACCTGGACGAGCTGCGCCGCTGGCTGCGCGGCGAGGCCCGCCCCGCCGTCACCGGCAGCCGCCCGGTGGAGCGCGCGGTGGAGAGCGGGGTCAAGCGCTTCTTCGTGCGCCTCCTGGGCATCCCCACCCGCCGCTACGACGTGCGCACCCCCGTCTTCGAGGTCCGCTGAGGAACCGCGGAACCGCAACCGCGGTCACGCGGTTCAGGATGCCCGGGGAACGACGAAGCGCCCGCCGAGAAGAGCGGGCGCTTCGTCGTCCCATCATCCGGAAGCCGCTCTCACCACGTGGGCGAGGTGGCGATCAGGGCGTCGATGGCGTCGCCCGGGAGGGGCTCGGAGAAGAGGTAGCCCTGGCCGAACTCGCAGTCCAGCTCGCGCAGCTCGCTCAGCACCTCGGCGCTCTCGATCCCCTCGGTGACCACCGCCACCCCCAGCGCGTGCGCCAGCGCCACCATGGTGCGCACCAGGTGCAGGTTGGCGCCCGCGGGGCTCACGAACGAGCGGTCGATCTTCAGCGCGTCCAGCGGCAGGCGGTGCAGGTAGCCCAGCGACGAGTAGCCGGTGCCGAAGTCGTCGATGTGCAGCTGCACCCCCAGCGCCTTCAAGCGCCCCAGCGTGGCGGTGACCGCGTCGGTGTGCTGCATCAGCACGCTCTCGGTGATCTCGATCTTGAGCGTGTGCGGCGGCACCCCGGCGGCGCTCAGCGCGTGCTGCACGCGCTCGACCAGGTCCGGCTGCAGGAACTGCCGGGCGGACAGGTTCACCGCCAGGGTCAGCGGCTCGGCACCGGGGGCGGCGTGGTGCCAGCGGCGCAGCTGCCGGCAGGCCTCTTCCAGCACCCACATCCCCAGCGGCAGGATCAGCCCCGTCTCTTCGGCCAGCGGGATGAACTCGTCGGGAAGGACCAGGCCGCGCTGCGGGTGCTCCCACCGCGCCAGCGCCTCGAAGCCGGCGATGCGGCCGGTGCGCAGCGAGACGATCGGCTGGTAGTGCACGCGCAGCTCGCCGCGCTCCAGCGCCCGCCGCAGCTCGGTCTCCATCCGCAGCCGCGCGGCCACCTGCGCGTGCATTTCGCGGTCGAACACCTCGTACTGGCCGGCGCGCGCGTCGCGGCTGCGGTACATGGCGATCGCCGCGTCGCGCAGCACGTGCTCCGCGTGCTCGTAGCCGGTATAGCTGAGCGCGATCCCCACGCCGGCGCCGGTGAACACCTCGGTGCCGTGCAGCGCGAACGGCCGCCCCAGCGCCTCCTGCACGCACGCCGCCACGCGCGTGGTCTCGGCGAAGCCCTCGATGTCGTCGAGGAGCACCGCGAACTCGTCGCGCGCCACGTGCGCCACCAGCGTGTCGCCGCCCACGCAGGCGCGCAGCCGCCCGGCCACGTCGCCCAGCAGCTCGTCGGCCGCGGCGCGGCCCAGCGAGTCGCTCACCAGCTGCAGCCGGTCCAGCCCCACGGCGATCACCGCGAAGTTCCCCTCGCCGCGCCGCTCGCGGTCCACCGCCAGCTCCAGGCGGTGGGTGAACAGGCCGCGGTTGGGAAGCCCCGTCACCTCGTCGTAGAAGGCGCTGCGCAGCAGCTGGCGCTCCATCTCGCGGCGGGTGGTCACGTCCTCGCAGCAGGTGACCAGGCCGATCGGGCGGCCGCGCGAGTCCTTCACCACGTCGCTGCGCAGGAGGACGGGGAAGGTGGTGCCGTCGCGCCGCACGTTCACCGTCTCGCGGCTCCAGCTGGTCACCTCCTGCATCGCCTCGGCGGGGAGCGGGCGGGCGTGCTCGGGCGGGGCGAAGATGCGCGCGTGCTGGCCGCGCAGCTCCTCCACCGTGTAGCCGTGCATCCGCGCCTCGGCGGGGTTGGTGTACAGGATGCGCCCGTCCGCGTCGGTGATGGTGACGCCGATCTGCATCGTCTCCACCGCCTTCTCGAGCATCTTGAGCGACAGCCGCCCCCGCGCGCCGCCGATCGCCCCCACGAACCCCGCCTCGCCCGCCACCGGCCGGTCCAGCGCCAGCGCGGCGAACCCCGCCAGCTCGGCCAGGCTCTCCACGTCGGCCGTGCTCCACACGCGCGGCCGGCGGTCCACGGCGCAGACGGTGCCCAGCACGGCGCCGTCGGCCGCGCGCACGGGCACCCCCAGGTACGCGGCCTCGCCCAGCCAGAGCGCCGGGTTCTCGCGCACCACGGGGTGCGCGCGCGCGTCGTCGATCACCAGTGGGCCGCCGTGCTGCGCGGTGATGCGGCAGAGCGAGCGCGACAGCGGCGCGGCCCGGCGCGCGGCCCAGGGGTCGATGTCGGGGGCGGGCGAGCTGAACGAGCGGCCGCCCGCCAGCGATACCACCGCCAGCGGCGCCTCCAGGATGCGCTCGGCGAACTCGGCCAGGCGCGTGAGCGCCGGGTACGGGTCGGCGGGGGTCGCGGGGAGCCGCAGCGCCGTGACGGCCGAAATGCTGGAAGCGGGCATTCGCTGCTGGTGGGGACGGGGGCGGCAACGTTCTCTCGGTGGTGAGAGAGTGTTGCGAACACCATGCCCCTCGGTGGGACAGGCTGCAGGACGGGCTGGGGAAGGCGGGTCGTGCGGGATGAATGACGTTCAATCCTAACGCCGCGTCACACCCCCCGGTATCGAATTGCGGCCGGTTGTGAGAAAACGGCCAATCCGTGCGCAGCACGTGAGGCCGCGCGTATCGCCCGAAAGGCGGCGAAATGCAGCGTCCTCAAACTATTATGTTTGCGGATCAAGCGATTGGGACGGAAGGGGATGCGACTCGGTGCACGAGGGCCCGGCGGGTTGGTTGCCGAGGGCCGGGGAGCCCGACAAACTAGCCACAAATAGACAACAGGGGGCGAGCGCCGGTTGCCATCGCCGGCGCCCCGGACGATCCGGATCAGCCGCCGGAGAGGAGCGGGCGCGGGCCGCCGTAGCCGTCGTAGTCGGGCTGGGGCGGGCGGGCCTCCACGAGCTGCCGGCGCAGCTCCTCGGCGCGGCCGTCCAGGTCGGCCAGCTCGGCTTCGTCGTAGCGCGGCTGGGTCAGCAGCCGCGCGATGGAGCGCGCCACGTCGGCAAGGCGGGCCTCGAGCTCGGCCACGGCGGGGTCCACCTCCATCTTCGGCATCTTCCTCATCTTCATCATCCCCCGGCGGGTTGGTCGGCGGAACCACGGGTTGGACGGACGTACCCGGCCGAAGTCCGCCCCAGAAGGCAAATCATCCACAAATGAACAACGCCCGCGCGGTCATCCGTCGCGGGCGGTGGAGCGGCCGGAGCGCGGGTCGCGCCGGCGTTCGCGGGCGCGGTCGCGCTGGGCGCGCAGCTCCTCGCGAAAGCGCTCGGCGGCGCGCTCGAAGAGCTCGCCGCGGGGCGCGCTGGCCGGGTGCTCGCCGATCAGGTCGCGCATGGCGCGGCGCGCGGCGTGGTCGGTGGCGTAGCCGGCGGCGCGAGCCACGTTCATCACGCTGCGGCCGTGCTCGCGCAGCAGGGTGGCCACCAGCAGCACGCGGGCCCACGCCAGCAGGCGGCGCGGCGGCGGCAGCCCCTCGCGGCGGCACCACGCGGTCACGGTGCGCGGGTCCACGCGGAAGATGGCGGCCAGCTCGGGCGAGCCGCCGCCTTCCACCGCCACCTCGCACGCGGCGCGCACCACGTTGCGCGCGTTCTCGCTGGCGAAGGCGCCCAGCAGCGGCTCCACCTCGCGCTTGAGCGGCCGGGCACGCACGCCGCGCAGCACCTCGGCCACCGCGTCGGCCGAGCGCTGCAGGGCCAGGTTCAGCACGTCGCTCACCCCCCACTCCACCAGCACGGCGGCGTGGCGGCCGGCCAGCTCGCTGCGCAGCGGCAGCGCGGCCACCACCGGCACGCTGGGCCGCCGCGCGATCACCCGCCGCAGCTCGGGCGAGGGGCCGTCGGCCATGCGCCGGCCCAGGTACGGGTCGGCCAGCACGGTGGCGGCGGGGGGCGCCTGGTCGATGGCGGCGGCCAGCGCCCCCCAGCTTTCCACGCCGCGCACGCGGTATTCGCGGGGGAGCTCGCGCAGCCGCTGCAGCGCCGGCGTCTCGGTCACGTACAGCGTGCGCTCGGGGTGCAGGGCGTGACGGGCACTCATTTCAGGCAGTCGATGTGTGGTTATGTCCACTTTGACCGTTAAATTCCCTCATCCGTGTCGGTTCGCTTCCCCTTGCTCTGGAGATGATCCCCATGAGACGCTCGCTCGCGCTCCTCCTTCCGGCCGTGCTCCTTTCCGCCGCCTGCGCCCAGTCCCCCACCGACGCGACCCGGCGCCCCGTCGCGCGTTTCGACGGGGGGAACACGCTCGGATCGGGGAACGCGGTAAATCCAGGCGGAGAGAGTAGTTCAGGTACGAGCAGCACCGCGACAACCAGCACCACTGCGACGAGCGACAGCGTGCAGATCAGCGAAGAGGGACGGGGAATCTTCTTCGGCGGCGGGTATTGATGGATCGCTCGGAGAGGAGACTCCCGTCTCCTCTCCGTTAACGCGCCGGAGCGTCTTCAAAAACTCTTCGGCGAGTTGCTCGCCTGGATCACTGGCCGCCTCTTGACGCCGGGCATACGATGCGCCGCCCGTCGCTTCTGTTGTTGCTGAGAAGGCTTGCTCCGCCTGAATCAAGAGTTGATTCGCACCGCACCGATTTGCGATATCCACCGCTGACTTGAATGCGAGTTCAGCCTTGGTGTTGTCGCCCAGTGCTCGCGCGCCGATTCCCGCCTCATACAGCGCAGAACCCTTGACCTCTGCTGCTGGTAAACTGGTGGAGAGGAACCACAACTCGGGCCAGTACTGCTCAACCAACCCGGGGCATCCATCGATCCCGGCGGCGCGAATAACACCCGCAAGCAGCCGTAAGCGCGCATCCGGATCATTGAAGCACTGCAAGAGAGGGTACAGGATGCGCAATGCCCGTGCGTGCAGTCCCACTCGGTTCCAGAAGAACGCCACGTCAGCAACCAGTTCCAAGAGTTTGGGATGTCTGTATCCGTATAGCGCAAACGCACTCGCAGCAGCGGTTTCGGCGGCAATGCGATCACCTTGCTCCGCCTTGACGACAAATAGGTTGTGCTGTCCGATCGCCTCGATCTCCGGAAGCACATGCCGCTTGGCAACGGTAATCGCGCGTCGGTAAAGTCTCTCTGCTCTCCGGAGTGTCCCCCGTTCGTAGTGCAGCATCCCAAGCGCGTTGATCGAACGCCCCTGCGCTTCCCAATCGTCAGTCCAAACTGCTACGCGCCAACTGCGCCGGAGCCATGCCTCTGCCTCCGTGCGCCTGCCAGATTCGATCAGCATCCTTGCAACGATCCATGCATATCGGGGGTGGCGAGGCCAAGCGAACGCGGCCGCCATTGCAAATTGAATTGCGGTGGCGCGAGCGCCGCGCTCCGCGGCCCAATCCGAGATGCAGATGCACACCCACGCCACGTCGCGTTCGGACGCCGTCTTGGGACGCGCCATGTAGCCAGCCAGCAGCCCCGCGGGCGAGGCGAACCCGTCGGGGCCGCGCGAAAGCAGCGTGTACTCGGTGCGCTCCAGCGTGTCGCGGTCCAGGGCGGCCACGTGGCCGGGGTTCGCGCTCCAGGCAAGCACCGCGCGCAACAGCCCCAGCAGCGTGGCGGCTTCGCTTCCGCCGATCTCGCCCAGGATCTCCGCGCCCGGGATCTCGGCGCCAGGCAACATCACCGGGTGAAGCAGTTCCAGGGGTGCGTGGGGAAGGTCGGATTCGCTGCGCCGGCGTGCCGCCATCTTTGCCTCCTTATCGCGAACAGGGGGCGCGCGCCGTTTCACATGGCGCGCCCGTTGGATGGCTCACAACCTAAATCGGACAAAAGGGACTAACCAGCCACCGAATTGTTCTCGCGCAGGACGCCGCCGACCCGTACACCAGCCGACACCCTCACGAGACGCCTGGAACGGTAGCGGAGAGGCGGTTGCGCGTCATCCCACGCAAACAGCCGCCCGTTTCGGGCGAGCCGTGGCCGGTTCGGTCCAGCGCTGGCGCGTGAGGCTCGCCCGCGGGGGGACGGTTGATCTCGTTGGGGGACAGGGTGGAGACGAGGCCCGGGTAGCCGTCCGATCACCCGGGCGGCCAAATTGGACAGCACACGACGCGGAGGCCCACGGGCTCGGCGTCCCGCGGACCTCCACGCGCGGAGGGAGGCGGAGGGAGATGGATCGGGTCGAAGGCCGCGGGCCGGCGGACCGCGGCGGGGAGCTACCCCTGGCCGGGAGAAGGATCGGCCACCTGGCCGACGAAGAGGAGGGCGCCCGTGCGATCGTCGCGGATCAGCGCCAGGAACGGCCGGTCCACCCTGAACTCCACCGGGCGCGGGCGCTAGAAGCCGCGCCCGGCGAAGGCGACCTCGGTGAGCGCCGCCGCCCCGTGTTCTCCAGGCCATCATGAAATGATTGTGATGCCCGAGAAAATCTTGTCCCAACTGCAGCCGCCACCCTGCGGCGGTCCGCCGAACCGTGGCGATCCGGAGCGTTCCATGTGCCTCGTCGTCAGCATGCGTCGTTTGCCCCGGGTGCAGCCACGTCTCACGGTAGACCACGAACGCATTGTTCCACTCCTGCACACGAGGTTGAGGTCAGAAGGTCTGAGCACGTATGCCGGAGCCAGCGAACAAAAACTGTAAGCGTCAAAAAGAGCGCACTAACCGCCACGTTATCATCCCAAGTCACGATCGCCGCAGTGTGATGCTGGTTGCGCCGAATTCAGAAACCAACCGCTTGCCGTCCATCGGTTTACCCTGATTCTGGCGGGTCCGGAGGCTCGATCCGTTGACGAAACCGGCGCGCGGTGCCATACTCGTTGGAGCGTCACTCGATCGGACGCTCGATACCGTTCCCGCCGGCAGCATTCGCCCGGCGGGAATTGCTTTGCAGCCGCTCCGCCTTTCCATCCGCCCGCCCACCCCGCTCTCCTTCACCGAGATGATCGCCGGGATCGTGCTGGCCGCCGGGCGCTCGCGCCGGATGGGGAGCCCCAAGGCGTTCCTGCGCCTGGGCGAGCGCACCTTCCTGGAGCGCGCCGTCACCGCGCTGCGCGAAGGGGGATGCGCACGCGTCGTGGTGGTCGCCGGCCCCGCGGGCGATCCGCTCGGCCGCGAGGTCGCGGACGCGGCGGCGCAGCTGGGCGCGGACGTCGCCGTGAACCCCGACCCCGCGTCGGAGCAGGTCGACTCGCTCCGCGCCGGGCTGCGCGCGCTGGAGGATGAGGCGGAGGCCGCGGTGGTGCTCCCGGTGGACGTGCCCGGCGTGACGGCGGAGCTGGTCGGCGCGGTGATCGGTGTCTTTCGCGCCCGAGCCGCGCCCGTGGTGCAGCCGTATGACGGCACGCGGCACGGCCACCCGGTGCTCTTCGCCCGCGCCGTCTGGCCCGAACTGCTGCACGGCGACCTCCCGGACGGCGCCCGCACGGTGATCCACGCGCACGCCGCCGAACGCGCCGAGGTGCGCGTTCCCCGCCTGCACGCCGACGTGGACACGCCCGACGACTACCGCCGGCTGGTGGAGGGCGCGCAGTGACGGACGACGCCGGTCCGCTCGCCGCGGCCGAGGCGGTGCGCCTGGCCCGCCAGGCGCTGGAAGGCGGCGAGCCGATGGCCAGCGTCACCGTGATCGAGTGGCGCCCGTCCGGCGGATCCGCCCAGGCTGCCGCGGCGGGCTCGCACCTGGCGGTGTGGGCCGACCGGTCGCGCGGCACGCTGGGCGACGCACGGCTCGACGCGCGCGCGGTGGAGCTGGCCCGGCAGGCGCTGGCCGGGCCCGGCCGCGTGGCCAGCCACGAGATCGAGACGGAGGCGGGCATTTGCGCGATCTACGTGGAGCCGCACCGCCCGCCGCCCGAGCTGGTGATCGTGGGGGCGGGGCACATCGCCCGGCCGCTGTGCACGGCGGGGGCGCTGCTGGGGTTTCGCGTCACCGTGCTCGACGACCGCCCCGAGTTCGCCACCCGCGAGCGCTTTCCCGAGGCCGCCCAGGTGCGCCGCGCGGACTTCGCGGACCCGTTCCAGGGCGTCCCCATCGGCCCGCAGACGTACCTGGTGCTGGTGACGCGCGGCCACAAGTACGACTTCGACGCGCTGATGGACGTGCTGCGCCGCCCCGCCCAGCCGGCGTACGTGGGGATGGTGG
>DASSME010000036.1:0-3396 GCA_035689035.1 Longimicrobium sp.
TGCGCGGGTGGAAATCAGGAGGGCCGACCACGCGGGTTGCGTGACCCGCCCTGGTGCCTGGATCCAGATGGAGAGGTGGTCAGCCCGGCGCGCTACTCCAGCGGCGCCTGGGCCACCATGCAGGTGTAGGGACTACCGCCAAGCACCCCAGCAATCACCGCCAGCGGCTGGAACTCCGGGAGCGGGTGGCCCGGGTGATCGCCGGGTCGGTGCCTGAACAGCTGCGGCACCGGGCCCTGCCCCTGCAGCGGAAACAGGTCGTACAACGCACGGAAGTGCACGGCTTCGAACGGCGCGTGGGGAACGTCGTGCCCTTCGTTCGGCGGGACGTGTGCGAAAGTGAGCACCAGCGGCTGGCCCGGCGGAGGGCGGAGGCGGGGGCGTTCCACCGGAGTCGTGTGGGGGCTGCGCAACGGCCGCTGCGTCCACGTCAGATGATCGTCGGTGACCATCGTGCGCCAGGTCACGCGCGGCGTCATCTCGACGTCAGTCAACGCTCCCAAGTTCCATCGCGCGCCGAGAACCGGCGACGCCTGGAAGCTGCCGGGGAGCGTGATCCGCGTCAGCAGCGTGCCTGGTTCCACCACGTCCGGCTTCGTGGGCGTGGGCCCCAGATGGGTGCGCGGAATGTGCTTCATCACCACGTGGAACAGGTCCACCACCTGCGTCGGCAGGGGCGCGGCCCCGGGCTGGTGCCCTGTAGGCGTGAGGTCGATCCCCAAATCGCCGATCGGCTTCGGCTCGATTCCGGGAGCGCCCCCTTCGTACACGCGATCGTACTTCACCACCGCCTCGTGCGTGTCGATGCCGGGGTGATGCGCCCCGCCGCCGGGGCGCGTGTCGGGCATCAGCACGTGCATCCGGTCTGGCTCGGCGACAAACAGGCAGAGACCCGTCACGTTCACCTCCAGGACGAACCCCATCGCGGCTCCTTTCGAATGATGTGTCACCGCCCGGCGTAGCGGAACCCGGCCCAGGCGGAAGGGGAAGCGAGCTCGCGGTCGCCGGAGTGGAGGAGGGAGAGTTGCGCCTCGCGCAGGGCGGCGGCGCCGTCACGGTCGCGGGCGTACGCGCGGTGGAACGCGACCATCAGCGGCAGCGTCAGGCGGTCGTCCGTGTCCCACAGGCTCCCCACCACGCCCTGCGCCCCCGCCCCCAGCAGCGCCGCGGAAAGCCCGGCGAACCCGCCCGAGCGCCCGCTGCGCCCCGGCAGCGTGCTGCACGCCGCCAGCACCACCAGCCGCATGCGGGGAAGCCGCAGCGCCCCCACCTTCCCGGCGGTCAGCCGCCCGTCGTCCCCATCCGAGGGCGCCAGCAGGAGGTACGACTGCTCGGGCCGGTCGTCGTCGAACACCGCGTGCCCCGCGAAGTGGAGAAGACCGGCCCCGGGCAGCGCCTCCACGAGCGCGGCGCTGGTTGCCCCGCGGTCTCGCAGCACGGTGGGGCCGCGGAAGCCGCGGGCGATCGAATCGACCTCGGCGCGCGCGGCCGGAAGGCGGCCGAGCAGGGGGAAGGCGCGGCGGCTGAAGGCGGGGTCCGCCACCAGCACCGCGGGCGCGGTCGCCGCCCCGGCTGCGCCCGTCGCCACCGCGTCGCGCAGGCTCGCCGCGAAGCGCAGCTGGTGGTCCTCCACCAGGTAGTGCCCGTTCCGAGCGTCGAACAGCGCCGCGAACGGCGCGGGCGCGATTTCGCCGTCGGCCACCACCACCACCCGCTCGCCCAGCCGCCCTTCCACGCGGCGGACCAGGACCTCGTACAGCTCCGAGAGGTCCGCGCGCACGGCGGCCTCGTCGCCGCCGTCTTCGAGCGCCGCGCGCACCCGCTCCAGCGTGCCCAGCAGCCGCGCGCGACCGGGTGTGGTGCGCTCCAGTTGCAGCGTGGTGCCGGCGAGCGTCCACGCCAGCAGGGTGTCGCCCACCAGCGCGTACGACAGCACCACCTCGCCGCTCGGGGAGGTGGCGCGAACGCCGCGAGCCGAAGCCGCCGCCGCCCGGCCTCTCCCGGCGAAGGTGGTGCGGCCCCGCTCCAGCGCCGCGAACGCCAGGTTTTCCCTTTTCTCCGCCAGACGCAACATCGCCAGCTGGTCGAATAGCCGTCCGGCGCGGTCGAGCATCGCCACACGCGCGGCCGTCTGGGTGATCTGCGTATTCAGCCGCGCCAGGAGCGTGGACGCGCTGTCCAGGTCGGCGACGGCGCCATCCGCGTCACGGGCGGCCAGGCGCGCCTCGGCCCGGGTCTGCAGGGCGGGGATCAGCAGAAGTGGGTTTTTCTGCGATGCATAGAACCCGACCGCCGAGTCCAGCACCGCGAGCGGCGGTGGACCGGAGCCGTGCAGCGCGGCGGCCGCGCCGGCCATGCGCACGTCGTTGAGCGCCCAGGCGCGCGCGCCAGTGTCGGCGATCAGCGGCACCAGGCGGCTGAGTGGCTGCACGATCGAGTCGACAGATCCGCCACGCGACACCCGCGCAAGGAACTGGACGCGGCCGGTGTGCGCCTCGAGGCGATACATCACCCCGCCGTTGCGCTCGGCCACGGCCACATCCTCGGCGCGCAGGTACCCCTCGGCACGCTGGAGATGCCGGATGGTGGACAGGTTTCCGACGACGAAGACGGTCGTATGCAGCCAGGTCGACGCAGGGAAGCTCCGCAGGCGCGACAGGCCGTGCATCAGGATCGAATCCGAGGCCGCTTCGTTGCCCAGCGCGAACTCGGCCTCGCCCAGGCAGTAGTCCGTCGCGCCGACGTTCTCAGTCTCGCGCAGGCGGTGCAGCAGGCGCGAGGCCACGCGGTACTCTTCCTGGGCGCGCTGGTACTTGCCCAGGCGCAGCAGCACCGTGCCGTGGTTCCAGCGCGCGCGGGCGGCCAGCGCGGGAGCCGGCCCCGTATCGGCCTGCGCGACAAGGAGCGAAAGGAGGGAATCGGATGCGGCGGCCTTCTTGAGGTAGAAAAGGGTGGCGCCGCGGAACACGGCCGCCCACTGCACCAGCATAGGCGACGCCTGCCCCAGCGCTTCGGCCTGCGTGAGTTCGCGCTCGGCCACGGCGTGGTTCAGCGCCACGTAGGCGCGCTGCCCCGCCGCGTACGCGCGGTGCGCCTGGGCCAGGCGCCGCACCGCGTCGGCGTCGGGTGCGCCGCGGATGGCGGCCACGGCCTGGGCCAGCGTACCGTCGCCCCCGCGCCGGGCCAGGCCCGCGCCGAGGCGCTCGGCCAGCGCCAGCCGCGCTCCGGCGCGCCCGGCGTCGCCCGCCAGCACCGCCGCGCCCCATTCGTCCAGCACCCGCTCCCACCCCAGCTCGCGCGCGGTCTGCGGCCACGCGGCGGCGAACGAATCGGCAGCGGCCGGCGAGGCATCCATCGGCAGCGAAGGGAGCACGGCGGGGGCGGCGAGCCGGTCGC
>DASSME010000037.1:0-17967 GCA_035689035.1 Longimicrobium sp.
GCCGTGGGGGGACCACGGCGCCGCGCTTCGATTTCTTCAGGGAAGGACACGGGGCCGACGGCACCTCCGCCCGCGCCTCCGTACCTTGCCGGTCAGCTCCCGCCGTTGCCGCTGCTGAGCTGGGTCAGGCGGTCGACGTACGACTGGGCCTGCGGGTCGTACTCCTTCATCTTCTCGAACAGCCGGGCGACGAAGGCCTGGCGGGCGGCGGCCACCTCGGGGAGCTGGATGGCTCGCTGGCGGAGGCCGGTGAAGTACGACTGCAGCGCGTTCGACTCGGCGGCGAGCGCGTTCAGCCTGACGTTGTCGTTGGCGGCGCGGGCGGCGGTCACCTCGGCGGGGATGGCCGCGGCGCGCGCGACCTTGGCCGTCGATTGGGGGTCGAGCTTGGCCATCCCGGCCTGCACCACGGCGTTGAAGCTGTCCGTGGCGGCCTTCAGCGACGGGTCCTGCATGGCGCGCTGCTGCAGCGCGCCCAGCTTCTGCTGGAGCTGCGCGGCCTCGTTGGCGGGCGCGGCCGGCGCCGGGGCGGCGGGCTGCGCGGGCGCCGGCGTGGTCTGCTGCGCGGCGGCGGCCGCGGGGAGCGCCAGCGCCACGGCGGCCAGCAGGGCGATGCGGGTGGTCTTCTGCACGATTCTTCTCTCCAGCATGGAACGGAAAACGGGGCACGCCGCGCTGCTCCGGCAGCCCGGCGGCCAACCCACGGATCTTTTCACCCCGGCGCGCAACTATGGTTCCCAGTTCATCTTAGCGAGACAATCAGGTACGTGATCGGGTAGCAGAGGCCGGTGCGTGACGGGGCGGACCCTCATCCCCCCGGCCCCCTTCTCCCGAACTGCAGGAGAAGGGGGTGACGCGGGATCGGCATTCGCGCGCCGGACCACATTCCATCGCGCACGGAGGCCGCTGGTCCGCCGTGATGTCGGCGCGCAGTCCGCGAAGGCGGACTTCCCGGGGTTCCAGCGGCGGGTTTCAACCCGCCGCGGCATGTGCGGCGGCGCGCTCTCCCCCACGATTCTCCCCCGATTCGCCGGGCGGCCGATGCGGAGCTCGCATCCCCCGCCCTTCCCGCCGTCCGCGGGACAATTTGTACGTCCGTCACGCTGGCGGACGCTCCCTCGGCGCCCGTACATTGTCATCGCCGCGTTCGCGGTGCCCGCCCGATCCCGTCCCGCGGTTCCATCCGGCCGACCCGTTCCCATCCCCGCGACCCAGATGACCGACTCCGCAGCGGCCTGGACTCCCGAGCGCGTGCTGGCGCTGGCGCCCGACGCGGGCGCGGCGAAGGCCGGGCAGGGGCTGGCCGGGCCGCGCAAGTGGGTCAGCACCGGCACCGACGGGCGCACGCTGTGGGGCGAGTGCCAGGGGAGCGGGAGCACGCCCTACCAGGTGCGCGTGGACACCCTGGAGCCCGCGTGGCGCTGCTCGTGCCCCTCGCGCAAGCTCCCCTGCAAGCACGCGCTCGGCCTCTTCCTGCTCCACACCTCGTCGCCGTCCTCCGTCCCGCGCACCGACCCGCCGCAGTGGGTGGCGGAGTGGATCGCCATGCGCGAGGCGCGCGAGGAGAAGCGCCAGACCAGGGCCGCCGAGGCCGCCGCCAAGCCCGTCGACGCCGAGGCGCAGGCCAAACGCGCCGCCCGCCGCGAGGACCGCGTCCAGGCCGGCCTGGAGGAGCTGGAGCTGTGGATGGAGGACCTGGTGCGGCAGGGGCTGGGCACCGCGCGCACCCGGCCGGCGTCGTTCTGGGAGGGGATGGCCGCGCGGCTGGTGGACGCGCAGGCCCCCGGCGCCGCGCGGCTGGTGCGCGAGCTCGCCTCCATCGCCGTCGGCGGGCCGGGGTGGGACGCGCGCCTGCTGGAGGCGCTCGGGCGGCTGCGGCTCCTGTCCCAGGCGTGGCGGCGGCTGGACGCGCTCCCCGAGGCGCTGCGCGAGGACGTGCGCTCCGCCCTGGGCTTCGTCCTGCGGCAGGAGGAGGTCGTGGCGCTGGGCACCGTCCGCGACCGCTGGCGGGTGCTGGGGCAGCGGGTGGACGACGAGGACCGCCTGCGCGTGCAGCGCACCTGGCTCCACGGCGAGTCCACCGGCCGGCACGCGCTGGTGCTGGTGTTCGCGCACGGGAGCGAGCCGCTGGACCGCTCGCTGATCCCCGGCACGGCGGTGGACGCGGAGCTGGCCTTCCACCCCTCGGCGCTGCCGCTGCGCGCGGTGGTCGCCGCGCGCCACGGGCCGCCCGCCGCGATCGGCGCCTTGCCGGGCCATCCATCCGTCGACGCCGCGCTGGCCGCGTACGCCGCGGCGCTGGCGGTGCAGCCGTGGGTCGAGCCGTTCCCCCTCGCGCTCGCCTCCGCCGTCCCCGTGCGCGACGGCGAGGGGTGGGCGATGCGCGACGAGGACGGCGACGTGCTGCCGCTGGCGCGCGGCTTCGGGCGCGGGTGGGAGCTGGCGGCGGTGGCGGGCGGGCGGCCGGTGGCGCTGTTCGGCGAGTGGGACGGCGACCGGCTGCGCCCGCTGGGCGCGCTGGCGGACGGCCGGTTCATCGGCCTGGCCCCGGCGCCCGAATGAGCGCGGACGTGCACTGGAACGGGCTGCTGCGCGCCGCGCTGCTGGGCACCGCGCACACCCCGCCGCCCCCCGCGCCCGCCGACGGATCGCCGCTCTCGCGCGCGCTGGCCGCGGCGCCGGCCGCCTCGCCCGAGGCGGCGCTGCTGGCCGCGGCCGCGCTGCTGGCCACGCACCGCCGCGCCGCGCGCGTCCCCGTCCGGGACGACCGCCCACTCCCCGCCCCCGCCGAGGCCGAGACGGCGCCCCCCTGCCCTCCCCTGGCCGCGCGGCACCTGGCGATGATGCTGGCGGGGAGCTACCGCGAGGCGCTGCCGGAGTGGATGGACGCCGCGGCGCGCGCGGGGTACGTCATCCCCCCCGAGCTGCTGCCGGCGCTGCTGGACGCGGCGGCCAGGCACCCGGCGCTCCCCGCGCTGGTCGGCGCGCGCGGGCGGTGGCTGGCGGCGCAGCGGCCGGAGTGGGCGCTCGCCGCCGTCCCCGTGGCGACGGAGAGCGGCGAGACGGGCGCGGATGGCGCCGACCACGAGGCTGAGTGGCAGACGCTCCCGGCGGACGCGCGCCCCGGGCTGCTGGCGCGCGTCCGCGGGCGGGACCCGGCGCGCGGGCTGGCGCTGCTCCGGTCCACCTGGGCCCAGGAGGCGCCCCGCGAGCGCGCCGCGCTGCTGCAGGCGCTGGCGGCGGGGCTGTCGATGGACGACGAGCCGTTCCTGGAGGCCGCGCTGGACGACCGCCGCAAGGAGGTGCGCTCCGCCGCGGCGGGGCTGCTGGCGCGCCTCGCCGGATCCCGGCTGGTGGCGCGGATGACGGAGCGGGCGCGGCGGTGGCTCGTCATCACCCCCGCGAAGACCGGGCTGCTGGCGCGGGTGACCGGCGGCGGCGCGGTGTCGCTCGAAGTCCATCTCCCCGACGCGTGCGACAAGGCGATGGAGCGCGACGGGATCGGGGCCAAGCCGCCGCACGGGGTGGGCGAGCGCGCATGGTGGCTGGCGCAGGCGCTGGCCGCCGTGCCGCCGCGCACCTGGAGCGACGCGGGGGGCGCCGCGCCGGCCGAGCTGATCGGCGCCGCGCGGAAGACCGAGTGGCGCGACGTGGTGGTGATGGGGTGGACCGCGGCCGCCGTGCGCCACCGCGACGCCGAGTGGGCGCAGCCGCTGGCGCTGAAGCCCGAGCACCCGCATTGGACCCTTCCCGGCGCCGACACCTCGCGCGACGCGCTCTTCGCGGTGCTGCCGCCCGGGCGCACCGAGGCGGTGGTGCTGGAGATGCTCGGCCCGATCCGGGTGCTGGGCGACTCGAGCAGCACCCTCACCCTGCTCGCCGGGCTGCGCCACCGCTGGAGCGCCGAGCTGACCCGCGCCGTGGTCCGCCGCGCCACGGCCCGCGAGCCCAGCGGCGACTACTACCTGCGCATGGCCATGACCATCGCGGCGCCGCGCATGGACGCCGCCGCCGCGCTGGACGAGCTCGCCCACGCCCGCCCCGCGTCCACCCCCGCCTGGGTAGACCTGCTGCACCACCGACACGCCATGCTGGAGGCATTGAAGCGATGAGCACCACCCCCGTGTTGCGCCCGCACGCCGAGCAGCAGTTCGCCGAGGAGCTGGCCGCCCTGGCCCGCCACGACGACCGCCCGCGGCCGCCCCAGTGGAAGCTGTCGCCCTGGGCGGTGGCCACCTACGTCCTGGGCGGGCGGCTGGACGACGGCTACGAGATCACCCCCAAGTACGTGGGCCAGCGCCGGCTGGTGGAGATCGCCATCGCCACGCTGGCCACCGACCGGGCGCTGCTGCTGATCGGCGTGCCCGGCACGGCCAAGACCTGGCTGGCCGAGCACCTGGCGGCGGCCGTCAGCGGCGACTCGACCATGCTGATCCAGGGGACGGCGGGGACCAGCGAGGAGCAGGTGCGCTACGGGTGGAACTACGCGCGGCTGCTGGCCGAGGGCCCCTCCACCGCGGCGCTGGTCCCCAGCCCGCTGATGCGGGCGATGCGCGAGGGGAAGATGGCGCGGGTGGAAGAGCTCACCCGCATGCCGGCCGAGGTGCAGGACACGCTGATCACCATCCTTTCCGAGAAGACGCTCCCGGTCCCCGAGCTGAACGACGAGGTGCAGGCGGTGCGCGGCTTCAACGTGATCGCCACCGCCAACGACCGCGACCGCGGGGTGAACGAGCTCTCCAGCGCGCTCAAGCGCCGCTTCAACATGGTGGTGCTCCCCCTCCCCGCCACGCCGGACGAAGAGGTGGAGATCGTGATGCGGCGCGTGGAGCAGACCGGCCGCGCGCTGGAGCTCCCCGCCGAGCCGCCGGCGCTGGACGAGGTGCGGCGCGTGGTCGTCCTCTTCCGCGAGCTGCGCGGCGGCGTCACGGCCGACGGGAAGACGCGCCTGAAGAGCCCCAGCGGCTCGCTCAGCACCGCCGAGGCGATCAGCGTGGTGAACGGCGGCCTGGCGCTGGCCGCCCACTTCGGCGACGGCACGCTGCGGGCGGACGACCTGGCCGCCGGGCTGATGGGCGCCGTGATCAAGGACCCGGTGCAGGACCGCACCGTCTGGCTGGAGTACCTGGAAACCGTGGTCCGCGAGCGCGAGGGGTGGAAGGACCTGTACCGCGCCTGCCGCGAGATCGCCGCGTGACGATCCCCCCGCGCGCCGCCCGGACCGCCGCGATCCCCGCCGGGGTGCGCTGACCACGATGGCCTCCGACGCCGCCGTCCACGTCTTCGGCATCCGGCACCACGGGCCGGGGTCCGCGCGCTCGCTGGTGCGGGCGCTGGAGGCGCTGCGCCCCGACGTGGTGCTGATCGAGGGGCCGCCCGACGCCGCCGACGCCATCGCCCTGGCCGGGCATGAGGAGATGCGGCCGCCGGTGGCGCTCCTCGTCTATCCGCCGGAACGCCCCGGCCTCGGCGTCTACTACCCGTTCGGCACCTTCTCGCCCGAGTGGAACGCCATCCGCTGGGCGCTGGCGAACGGCGTCCCCGCGCGCTTCATCGACCTCCCCGCCGCGCACGACTTCGCCGCCGCTCTCGCCACCCTCGCCGAGATGGAGGCCCACGCGAAAGCCGCGGCGGACGCGGCCGCCTCCCCCGACGCATCGAACGACGGGCCATCGGCCGATGGCGATGCCGACGCCACGCAATCTCCGGTTGATGCGGGTGATGCCGACGCCGCAGTCCGCGCAGGCGGACTTCCCGACGTTCCAGCGGCGGGTTTCAACCCGCCGTCGATCGCGGACGCACCCGTGGATTCGATCGATCCACCGTCGCCCAATCCGCCGACGATCGATCCGCCCACGGCCAACCCGCCGTCGACCAACCCGCCGTCGCCCGACCCGCCGACGATCGATCCGCCCACGGCCAATGCGCCATCGACCAATCCGCCGGCGATCGATCCGCAGGCTACGGGCGCGCCATCCGCCGATCCTCCCGTCGACCTCCCTGCCGTCGATCCGTCGGATGAAGAAACGGCCGACCAGATCCGCGCGGACCCGCTGGAGTGGCTGGGGCGCGCGGCGGGGTTCGGCGACGGCGAGCGGTGGTGGGAGATGGTGGTCGAGTCGCGGCGCTCGTCCGAGGGGGTCTTCGCGGCGATCCTGGAGGCGATGACCGCCGTGCGCGACGAGCTGGCGCGCCCCGAGAGCCTGCACGAGCGCCAGCGCGAGGCGTTCATGCGCCAGCAGATCCGCGCCGCGCGGAAGGAAGGCTTCGAGCGCATCGCCGTCGTCTGCGGCGCGTGGCACGCCCCCGCCCTGCACCGCATCCCCCCCGCCGCCGAAGACGCCGCGCTGCTGAAGGGGCTGCCGCGGGCGAAGACGGCGGCCACCTGGGTGCCGTGGACGCACGGGCGGCTGGCGTACGAGAGCGGCTACGGCGCGGGCGTCACCTCGCCGGGCTGGTACGAGCACCTGTGGCTGAACGGCGAGGGCGACCCGTCGTCCGTCGCGGTGCGCTGGCTCACCCGCGTCGCCCGGCTGCTGCGCGGCGAGGACCTGGACGCCAGCCCCGCGCAGGTGGTGGACGCGGCGCGGCTGGCCGAGGCGATGGCGGCACTGCGCGGGCTGCCGCTGGCCGGCCTTCCCGAGCTGACCGAGGCGTGCGAGGCGGTGTTCTGGGGCGGCGCGGGCGCCGGCGCGCTCCCGCTGGCGCTGATCCGCGAGCGGCTGATCGTGGGCGAGCGCCTGGGGTCGGTTCCGCCCGACGCGCCCGCCGTGCCCCTGATGCAGGACCTGGCGCGCGAGCAGAAGCGCCTGCGCCTGCCGCCCGAGGCGTCCGAGCGCGTGCTGGAGCTGGACCTGCGCAAGCCCAACGACCTGGACCGCAGCCGGCTCCTCCATCGCCTGCTGCTGCTGGGCGTGCCGTGGGGGCGCGACGAGCGCGTGCAGGGGCGCCGCAAAGGCACCTTCCACGAGCACTGGCGCCTGCGCTGGGACCCCGAGCTGGCCGTCTCGCTGATCGAGGCCGGGGCGTGGGGCAACACCGTGGCCGAGGCCGCCGACGCCAAGGCCCGAGACGCCGCCGCGAAGGCGCCCGACCTCCCCGCGCTCACCGCGATGCTGGACCGCGTGCTGCTGGCCGAGCTCCCGGCCGCCGCCCGCGCGCTGGTGGAGCGCATCGGCGCCGAGGCGGCGCGGGCCAGCGACGTGGCGCACCTGATGGGCGCCCTCCCGCCGCTGGCGCAGACCCTTCGCTACGGCAGCGTGCGCGGCCCCGACGCCGACGTGCTCGGCCACGTGGTCGACGGGCTCGCCGCGCGCATCAGCGTGGGCCTCCCCCCGGCCGTGGCTTCGCTGGACGATGATGCGGCGGCCGTGATGGCGGGGCACGTGGACGCGGTGCACGGCGCCGTCACCCTGCTGGAGAACGAGCGCCACCGCGCCGACTGGCTTGGGGCGCTGGGGCGGGTGGCCGGCCAGCAGGGCGTGCACGGGCTGATCGCCGGCCGCGCCGTGCGCCTGCGGCTGGACACCGGCGCCATCGCGGCGGACGAGGCGGCGCGGCGGATGGGGCTGGCGCTGTCGCTGGCGGGCGAGCCGGCGTACGGCGGCGCGTGGATCGAGGGGTTCCTGACCGGGAGCGCGGTGGCGCTGCTGCACGACGCGGCGCTCTGGGGCGTGCTGGACGCGTGGATCGCCGGGCTGAAGGGCGACGCGTTCGACACCCTGCTCCCCCTGCTGCGCCGCACCTTCGCCCGCTTCGACCCCGCCGAGCGCCGCAGCCTGGGCGAGCTCGCCCGCCGCGGCCCCGCCCGCCTGCAGCCCGGCTCCTCGCCCGCCGAGGCCACGGACGGCACTGCGTCTCCCACGGCGAACACCGCCCGCGGCGACGCCGTGCTGCCGCTGCTCATGTTGATTCTCGGCGCGGAAGCATCCGTGCCCGCCTCGGCCGGCACGTGACCGGCCGATGCCGACGACCGCCCGCAGCTTGGACCGTGCACCGCCGCCGCGCCGGCGCCGAAGCCGGTAGTCCGCGCAGGCGGACTTCGTGTGGTTGTTGCGGCGAATTCATTCGCCCGTTCCACCTGGACCCCGCACCGGCGGCTGAAGCCGCAGCAACAACGACGAAAAGCCTCGCAAACCGCGCGAGGCTTCAACGGCAACGACGAAAATCGAGCGCAGAGGTCGATGACCACGATGATCGACGACGAACGCCTCCGCCGCTGGCGGCTGGTGCTGGGCGGCGGCGAGGCGGACGGCACCGGCATCGGCGGCGGGATGGACGCGCGGTCGATGGGGATGGACCGGGCGCTGGGCGCGCTCTACGACAGCGACCGCAAGGCGGGGCTCGGCTCGTCGGCGCCCAACGTGGCGCGCTGGCTGGGCGACGTGCGCGAGTACTTTCCCTCGTCCGTGGTCCGGGTGATCCAGAAGGACGCGCTGGAGCGGCTGAACCTGCGCCAGATGCTGATGGAGCCCGAGCTGCTGGAGACCATCGTCCCCGACGTGCACCTGGTGGCGTCGCTGGTCTCGCTCGGCCAGGTGATGCCCGCCAGGACGCGCGACACCGCGCGCCAGGTGGTGCGCCGCGTGGTGGACGAGGTGCAGAAGCGGCTCGCCGAGCCGATGCGGCAGGCGGTGCGCGGCGCCCTCAACCGCAGCCAGCGCAACCTGCGCCCGCGCCACGCCGAGATCGACTGGAACCGGACGATCCGCGCCAACCTGCGCCACTACCAGCCCGAGCACAAAACCATCGTCCCCGAGACGCGCATCGGCTACGGCCGCAAGCGGTCGGCGCTGCGCGACGTGGTGCTGTGCATCGACCAGAGCGGGTCGATGGCCTCGTCCGCGGTCTACTCGGGGATCTTCGGCTCGGTGCTGGCCAGCCTCCCGGCGGTCAGGACGCACGTGGTCGCCTTCGACACCGCGGTGGTGGACCTGTCGGCCGAGCTGCACGACCCGGTGGAGCTGCTCTTCGGCATCCAGCTGGGCGGCGGCACCGACATCAACCGCGCGCTGGCGTACTGCCAGGCGCTGGTCACCCGCCCGCGCGACACCGTGTTCGTGCTGGTGAGCGACCTGTACGAGGGCGGCAACCGCGCCGAGATGCTGCGCCGCGCCGGCGCCCTGGCCGCGAGCGGCGTGAAGTTCATCGCGCTGCTGGCGCTGAGCGACCAGGGCGCGCCCGCGTACGACCACACCGTGGCCGCCGAGCTGGCCGCCTTCGGCATCCCCGCCTTCGCCTGCACCCCCGACCAGTTCCCCGCCCTCCTCGCGACGGCGCTGTCACGAGGCGACGTGGCCGACTGGGCCGCGCGCGAGGGGATCGTGGCGGCGCGAGGCGAGGGGTAGCGTCGCATCGTTGCCTCGAAATCCAGTCCTGCTTTCTGAGTCTCAGGGAGAACCGGATCCGCTACTCCGTGAGACCCTTTCAGTGACGTTTGTTTACCGAGTGGTATTTGCGGATAAGGTATGAACAAGAACAGGTGACGGAGTGCTCTCCGTCACCTGTTCGTTCGTAATTGGGAGGCTGTATCTACGCGGCCGCCGCCGGTTCGAGATCCGCGGCGATCTCCTCGAACTCCTGCAGAGCGGCACGAAGATCCTCGACGATCTCGGCGGCGATCACGTCCGGGTCGGGAAGGTTGGCCGAGTCCTCCAGCGCCTCGTCGCGGAGCCAGAAAAGGTCCAGGCTCGCTTTGTCGCGCGCCACCAGCTCGTCGTACGCGTACGCGCGCCAGCGACCCTCCGGCGTAGCCTCGCTCCACGTGGCGGTGCGCATCTGCCGGTTCGCGGGGTTGTAGCAGGCCACGAACTCGTCCAGGTCCGGCCGGGCGAGCGGGTTGGTCTTGAGGGTGAAGTGCTGGTTGGTGCGCAGGTCGTACACCCACAGCTGCTTCGTCCACGGGTCGGCGCTGCCCCGCTTCTTGTCGAAGAAGAGGACGTTGGCCTTCACCCCCTGCGCGTAGAAGATGCCGGTGGGAAGGCGCAGCAGCGTGTGCACGTCACATTCGTGCAGCAGCTTGCGGCGGATGGTCTCGCCGGCGCCACCCTCGAAGAGCACGTTGTCGGGCACCACCACCGCGGCGCGGCCGTTTACCTCGAGCAGCGTGCGCACGTGCTGCACGAAGTTGAGCTGCTTGTTGGAGGTTCCCGCCCAGAAGTCCGCGCGTGAGACGGTGAGCGCCTGTCTCTCCTCGTCGCCTTCCTCGTTCACAACGCGCACGCTCGACTTCTTGCCGAAGGGCGGGTTGGTGAGGATCACGCGGAACCGCTCCCCCGGGTCCGAGCGCAGCGAGTCGTCGGTGCGCACGGGTGGGTCACCCTCGGCGTCGGTGGGGCCGATGCCGTGGAGGAGCAGGTTCATGGCGCAGAGCCGCGCCACCGCGTCGGTGATCTCCACGCCGCGCAGCGCCTGCAGCCGCAGGTGCCGCTTGTGCTCGCGGTCCATCAGCGGGTTGCTGCGCGTGATGAAGTCGTGCGCGGCCAGCAGGAAGCCCCCGGTGCCGCACGCCGGGTCGCACACCGTCTCCCCCGGCTGCGGGCGCACGCACTCGACGATCGCCTGGATCAGCGGCCGCGGGGTGAAGTACTGGCCCGCCCCGCCCTTGGTGTCCTGCGCGTTCTTCTCCAGCAGCCCCTCGTACGCGTCGCCCTTCACGTCGGCGTCCAGCGAGGTCCACTGCTCGCGGCCGATCAGCTCGCTGACCAAGCGCTTCAGCTTGGCCGGGTCTTGGATGCGGTTCTGCGCCTTTCGGAAGATGATCCCCAGCATCCCCGGGCGCCGGCCCAGCGCCTCCAGCGTGTGGCGGTACTGCGTCTCCAGCTCGTCGCCATCCAGGGCGGCCAGCACCGGCCAGGCGTACTCCTCGGGGATCACGCGCGGTTCGTCGGGAACCATCTCTGCCCGCTCGTGGGCCATCTTCAGGAAGAGCAGGTAGGTGAGCTGCTCCACGTAGTCGCCGTACGACAGGCCGTCGTCGCGAAGAACGTTACAATAGTTCCAGAGCTTCTGGACGATCTGCTGTGCGTGGTTTGACAACGATTGTGCTCCGGTCACTTCGCGGCTGTGCGCCGCTTGCGGGGGGTGGATGCCTGGCCCGCGCGCGCGGCGAGGATGCGCTCCAGCAGCACGCTCGCGGGCTCGTCGTTCGGGTCCTGCGGAACGAGCTTACCCTCGAAGGCGCGCTTCAGGATAGACTGGCGGAGGCGCTCGGCGCGGCGCAGGCCGCGGGCAACTTCGGCCTCCAGTTGGTCGATCGTCGACAGGCGGCGCTCGACCTCGGCGACGATCCGCTGCTGCTCGGCCACAGGCGGGAGTAATACAGGGAGCGCGCCCAGCTTCGTGATATTGATGGAAGCGAGATTCGTCGTCTGCTTACCCTCGTCCATGAAATACTTCTGCCCGAGGGAGTTCCCAAACCAGGAAATGAACCGTGGATCCATCTCCTTGGATTTTACACGAGCCCGAAACACGTGATTCTGGTGGATGCACTCCTCAATTTGACCGTTCCAGATCCAGCCGCGCCCCAACTTGTCCCGGTCACCACCTTCGTTGAACAGGATGTCACCGGGCAGCAGACGGAGGATCTCGATTTTGCTTTCAGGGGCGTCGATCACCTTGACCTCGGAAAGGTCGAGATATCCGCGCTGTACGTTGGCTACCCGCAGATACGGGACTGAACGCATCGTCTGGCCCGGTTTCGCGGACTGTCCCTTCGTGATTCCGCCTTGAAGGTCCGCAATTGATCCAAGCGTCGCCCAAGCCCAACCTTCTGGAGTGGACTCGACTAGCGCATCATGGCCGGCGAGGGCTGGAACTCCGATGCGGTCAAGCAGTTTACAGGCTGGTTCGTAGTCGCGCCCTTCGCGCCGCGCCAACTCCGCCTCGGTAGGCACCAGGCGACCCTCGCACGCAGCCTTGAGCACGGACGCGCGGTAACGCTTCAGGTTCGCTGTGACCCGTAACAAAGCTCCAATAGAGGCGGCAATCTTCGATAATTTTTCTTCTAGCGCTTGGACAATTCGCACCTGTTCTCGGTGCGGCGGGAGAGGGAACCGTATGCTCTCGACATCCTCCTTGCGAAGCGAGGGAACCGTGGTGGCCCTCGCTGAATCCCCGAGCTTCATCGTCCAAGTGTAGTAGAACAAAAACCGCGGCTCGACGAGCTCGTCTGCCGGAATCAGAGCGAAGACGTTGTTGTCGACGAGACTTGGCCGATCAACCATGGCGCGCCTGTTCAGTCCGATCGCCGCACCGATCTTCGCGAAAACTGTCGCGCCAGCTGGAAGAGGCACGGCGCGTAGCAGACTCAGTTCCTCCTCATCAATGAAATGCTGCGCTTCGAGCAGTGTACGAGAGCCGTTCTTCCATGCGGATGAAATGTCTCCAACTTTATAGAAGGGAAACTTTCCCGTCCGCTTACCTTGAAGTGAAGTAGGAAATCCGTATCCCGCCCGCAGATCCGCAATGGAACCCACCGTGACTGCGACCCAACCTGCGGGGAGTGATGTGTTCACCGTGTCAATTCCGCTCACGCCGCAAGCACCTGCGTCAGTTCGTCAAGAAGAGGGAGGAGACCCCCGCCGAACTCCCGCTGGGCCGCGCCGAGGCCGCCCCACTGGGCGAACGGCGAGTCCTGGAAGTCGTCGGGGGTGATCTCGAGGTTGGCGGCCACGTGGTCGCGGATGGCTTCAAGCCAGCGCCGCTGCGCGGGGGTGAAGGCGCGGCCGCCGCCCTGCTGCACCGACATCCAGGCGGCAAAGCGCTCCTCGGCCACCTCGCGCGAGGGCGCCAACTCATCCCGCTGGTGCATGGCGAAGCGGACCAGGGAGACCAGGTCGCCCAGCACCCGCGTGGGCGTGCCGCGCACCTTCGACGCGTCCAGCGCGCGGTACGCGTCCCACAGCGCCTCGGGCGTCCACGCGCGCGGGGGCGCCTGGATCGCCTGGGCCAGCGCGCGGGCTTCGGCGTAGCCCAGCCGCCGTGCGTACGGCTGGCTGTAGAGGATCTGGAGCGCGTCGATGTCGTCGCGGTGCTCGGCGAGGAACGCCTCGAACGAGCGCACCAGCGCCTCCTGGCGGTCGCGCGCGTCCTGCGAAAAGCCGGACTCCAGCAGCGTGTCCACGCTCACGCCGTCGATCACCTGCTCCTTGTCACGCTTCAGCATCACGATGTGCTCGCGCAGCCGCGGCTGGCTGGCCAGCACCTCCAGCGCCTCCATCCGCAGGGCTTCGCCGGCGATCTCCCGCTGCAGCGGCGTGGGCTCGGCGCCGCCCGCGCCAGCGCGAGCGCGGGCCTCCACCACGTCGGGGTCGAGCGCGGCCACCAGCGCGGCGGCCATCCGCGCCAGCGACATGCCGCCCGAAGCCTCCTCCACGCCCCTGCGCTCGGCAGGGGTAGCCGCGCGGTCCAGCCGCGCCAGGCGCGAGGCCAGGGTGGACACCACCTCGGCATCGGTGTTCCCCTGCCCCACCGCCGCCAGCACCTGCTGCAGGGACACGCCGGGCTTCTTGTCCAGCGGCTTCGTGTCCATCAGATCCGTCTCGCACACGCCCACGGCGTCCACGATCACGAAGCGCGACTTGGCGTCGGCATCCGGCGTCACGCCCTTCAGGTCCGAGGCGCGGATCACCCGCACGCCGCGGCCCTTCATCTGCTCGAACAGGTTGCGGCTCTTCACCGAGCGCATGAAGAACACGATCTCCAGCGGCTTCACGTCGGTGCCGGTAGCGATCATGTCCACCGTCACCACCACGCGGGGGTTGAACGAGTTGCGGAACGAGGACAGGAGGTCTTCCGGCTTCACCCCCGACGACTTCCACGTCACCACCTCTTCAGTGGTGCCGTCGGGGTTCCGCACCACCTCCACCACCCGCGCCGTCCCGGTGCGGTAGGTGATCTTCTGGGCGAAGTCGTTCCCCCGCCCGAACTCCTCGCGGACGATCTGGACGATGTCGTCGGCGTGGCTGTCGTCCTTGGCGAAGATCAGGGTCTTGGGCACCTCGGTGCGGCCGGGGAAGATCTCGGTGAAGAGGCGGTCGCGAAAGGCCCGCACCACCGTGCGGATCTGGTCGGGGGCCACCACGGCATCGTCCAGCTCGCCGCTGCCGTAGGCGAGGTCCTCGTCCAGCTGCTCCCACCGCTTGCGGCGCGAGTCGCGCTCGCGGCGGTCCACGTACGCCCCCGCCTCCACCCGGGAACCCTGCTCCGTGATCCGGGTGCGGATGCGATACACGTCGAAGTCCACGTTCACCCCGTCGGCCACCGCCTGCTCGTGGCCGTACTCCATCACCAGGTTCTTGTTGAAGAAGCCGAGCGTCTGCTTCGAGGGCGTGGCGGTGAGCCCCACCAGGTGCGCGTCGAAGTACTCCAGCACCTGCCGCCAGAGCGTGTAGATGGAGCGGTGGCACTCGTCCACGAACACCAGGTCGAACGACTCGGGCGGAAGCGCGGCCGAGTAGGCGACCTCCACGGGCTTGCGGATCAGCGCCTCGAGCCCGCCCAGCGACTCCTCGTCCTGCCCGGGATCCAGCTCTTCCTCGCCCTTGAGGATGGAGTACATCCGCTGGATGGTGCCGATCACCACGCGGGCGACGGGGTCGATGCGGTTGCTCTGCAGGAACTGGACGTTGTACAGCTCGGTGAACAGCCGCCCGTCACCCGGCACGCGGAACTTCTGGAACTCCTCCAGCGTCTGGCGGCCCAGGTTGGCGCGGTCCACCAGGAAGAGCACGCGCTGGGTGCCGCCGCGCTTCACCAGCCGGTACGCCGCGTTCACCGCGGTGAAGGTCTTCCCTGAGCCGGTGGCCATCTGGATGAGCGCCCGCGGCCGGTCGGCCGCGAGCGAGCGCTGCAGGTTCTCGATGGCCCGGTGCTGCGCGGGCCACAGGCCGTCGGCCGGCACCGGCGGCATCGTCCTGTACCGCGCTCGCAGCGTCAGCGGCCGCTCGCGCGCGGCCGCGGCCGAGGGTGGCGCCACGAGCGTGTCATGCCCGATCCATTGGGCCAGGGTCTCGGGCCGGTGGAAGCGGAAGACGGCACGGCTGCGCGGATCCGGGTCGAGCAGACAGGTGAAGCGCGTTTCCACCCCGGTGCTCTGGTACACGAACGGGAGCGGCCGGACGGGGGCGGGCACGTTCGCGGGGACGCCTTCGCCGTACTTCGCCGTCTGGATCTCCACGCCCGTGAGCGTGCTCCCCTCCGCCTTCGCCTCCACCACCCCCACGGCCCTGCGGTTGACGTACAAGAGGTAGTCCGCCGTGCCGTGCGCGAGCGGGAACTCGCGCACGGCGACGCCAGGCCCCGCGGAAAGGTCCAGGTCCTTGAAGCTCTGGACCACCCACCCCGCTTCCGCGAGTTGGGCGTCGATGTTCTCGCGTGCGCGTGCTTCGGGTGAGGACGGGGACATGGGGTGGATCTGGGGGACGAGCCGTGCAATGGGTCACGGGTGGCGCAATGTAATCGGTGCTCCAGGTAGGGAACAGATGCGGACCGGGACCTTGGCCAGCGCAAGGCGGCTGCGTGGGTCAGGTCACCAGCGCGTCGCGTGAAACGACCGAGAAAACCTCGCACCGAAGCACTCGTACCCGGTCCGGCAGTTCACGGTGCACTCGATCGATACCGGCGCCCGACGCATCAACGCGACACAGGCCGCCCGCCACGATGCGCAGGGGCAGCGGAGAACTTTCTCCGCTGCCCCTGCTTCGCCTGCGTGTCAACGCCGTGGGCGGCGGACGGATGCCGCGCCGGCCCTCACCCCGTCGGCGCGGGCTCGGGCGCGGCCTTCAGGCCGTACGGCGTGATCCCGTTCAGCACGAAGATGGCGTCGGGGGTGGAGACGCCGGTGGCGCCGCGGCCCAGGTACGGGATCAGCTCGTAGTTCCATCCGCCGTTGTTGTCGTACTGCGGGGGGCCCTCGGCGGGGTCGTAGCGCAGCACGAACTGCGTGGGGAACTGGTTCTGGCTCCCCTCCGACAGCGCGAACAGCGTCACCGGCCGGCCGTCGCGGTCCTGCACCACCTCCACGCGCTGGAACGGCAGGTTCAGGTCCCAGCCCCCGTTCACCTGCTGGCCGTACAGGAAGAGCGCTCCGTCCGCCTCGCCGGGCACCACCCCCCACACGTTCAGGTAGTCGCTGTCGTAGCGGCCGGAGACCGGCGGGCCCCAGTTGTAGTCCAGGGCCAGCAGCCGCACCCCGTCCACCGACGACTGGCGTGCGAGCGAGAGGGCATCGTCCTGCGTGAGCGCCTGGATGCTCATGGGTACCTCGGCGGCGGGGGGTAAGCCGCGGGCCACCAACACGATGGAACGGCGATGCGCGTGGCCGGGCGGGCCGGGGGTCCGGCAGCGCGGAATGCGCTGCGAAACGCACGCCACGGCGCGTCGCTCCGGCATCATACCGGGCATCCGCCGCCACGACCGCACGACGGCACACCGCCACGACGCACGGCGTCGCGGTGCGGATGCGCCCGCCGTTCAGCCGCGCCCGCCCCCCGCCTCGTCGCGCGCGGCGAGCGCCTCCGCGAGCGGCGCGCCGGCGCCGCGGGGGCGCGCCGAGCGGTTGCGCGTCTTTTCTTCGTACATCGCGCGGTCGGCGCGCTCGATGGCGGCGGGGAGGTCGTCGGCGCCCGAGAACGCCGCGGCGCCCAGGCTCACCTCCAGCTCGGCCACGGCGCGGATCGCGGCGCGCACCCGCGGCACCACCTCGTCCGGGAGGGCGGCGGGAAAGAGGAGGAGGAACTCGTCGCCGCCCCAGCGATACACCCGGTCCAGCGGGCGGACGCAGCGGCGCACCGTCTCCACCAGCGAGCGGAGCAGCTCGTCGCCGGCGGCGTGGCCGCGGGTGTCGTTCACGAGCTTCAGGTTGTCCATGTCCAGCATCAGCGCGGTGCCGTAGCGCGCGCCGAGCGCCTCCAGCGCCGCGCCCTCCTCGTAGGCGCGCCGGTTCATCGCCCCGGTCAGGGGATCGTACAGCGAGAGCTGCCGGAGGCGGTCGTGCGCCAGCGCCAGCTGGCCGCGCGCGTCGGCGTTCTCGCGCCCCACGTCTTCCATCAGCAGCACCACCATCCCATACCCCAGCAGCACCTGCAGGAGGAGGTCGAAGAAGCTGTTGTATTCGAGGACGAAGAAGAGAGGCCCGTCCGGGGGCCGCCACGCCGGGACCCCCTCGAAGGCGAACGCGACGCCGTACAGGACCCAGAGCGCCGCGATGGTGGCGAACACCACCCCCGTAGTGCGGCTGCCCAGCGTGCCCCGCGAGCCCGGAGAGCGCAGCAGCAGCCAGGCGCAGACCAGGAACGGCCCCACCACCAGCGGCGTCTGGAAGACCATCACCGCGTTCAGGAACGGCCCCGAGAGGACGGCGCTGACCACCGCGTAGGCCACCGCGCCGGGAACCGCCCAGCGCAGCAGCACGCGCGGCCGCCACCCGCGCGCGTAGTTCAGCGTGCCGGCCAGCATCCAGGCGACGAAGAGGAGCTTCCCCGCCTGGTACACCAGGTTCGCCGCGCGGGGGGCCAGCGGCTGGGTGGCCATCAGCCGAGGAAAGGCGTACTGCGCCCCCACGCCCGCCAGGGCCACGACCAGCGCGACCCACCCCCGCGTCCACTGGCGGAAGTACGACTGCGGCCGCGGGTGGCTGCGCAGCAGCGCCGCGAAGAGGCAGGCCAGGAGGAGCGCGGTGCCGGTCTGGCTCAGCAGGCCGATCACGGCAACGAGGGCGCCGACCTCGTCACGAGTCATCGAGTTGAATTGAAAAGGAGGTGCGGACCGGCGGTGGGATGGTGCGTGCAGCGATCGGAGCATAGCGCCCCCGCGCCGGTGCGACAAGACGCGAAGCCGCGCCGGGCTGGGACCACGCGCGCCCGGGCGCCGAGGCTGTCCGGGCACCGTGGCTCGTCCGCGCGGGGGTCGCGTGGACCGCACCGGGCCAGGGGCGGCCGAAGCCACGGCGCCACGGCTACGACCACA
>DASSME010000038.1:0-12589 GCA_035689035.1 Longimicrobium sp.
CCGCGCCCGTGTCGTTTCGTCCCACCCGCCGCGTCCCCGCGACCCGCCCGAACTCCCTGCCGGGTCTGCACTTTCTTCCCATCCCCGCGCTCTTCGTGAACCTGTCGCACGGCTTCGCCGCCGTGTAGCAGACGCTCCCCGTGCGCCGTCGCGTGGACGGGGTGTCCGCTTGTGGAAATAATCTCCGCAATAGGTGCAGCAATGTACGTCAGAGTTGCTGATGTATGTACTTGCAGGATGTATTCGGATCATGTTCGGTAAACATATGCGCCCAGGGGGATGGATGCCGGCGCTCCGGAACCCAGTGGTGATGCGGATTTTCGTGCGCTGGACGCGTGTGGATATGCTAAGTGAGGTTGACACAACGGGTTGCAAGGTGTATCATATATGGCAATGTTGAATGCCGAAACGGCAAAACCGGGAGCGGTGGCGGGCGGCTGGCCCATGCCGCGCCTTTGCTTGCGTAGACAGGAGACATTTTCGTTGAAGAAGAGCACTCGTACCCCGGCGCGCCGTTCGCGCCTGCGCAACGACACGCGGTCGCTCCTGCGCTCGCGGCCGCTGCAGGGCGTGCTGGCGCTGGTGGCCGGGCTGCAGGTGGTGGCGGTGGCGGGCGGCGCCAACGCGTCCGAGCAGCCGCGGACCGGGCCCGGGCTGGTGCGCCAGGCGATGGCCGCCCCGGCGGTGGTGCAGGCGCCCGCGGCGGTGGTGCGGGCGCCGGTGAAGGTGGCCGCCAAGCGCAAGGCCGCCAAGAAGACCAAGGCCGACACCAAGCTCGCCCAGGCCGAGGCGCTGGCCTCGCGCTACCGCGAGGCGGGCTACAAGGTCACGCCCGCGCTGGCCCGGCAGATCCACGCGGCGGCCACGGCCAACCACATCGATCCCACGGTGGCGTTCGGCCTGGTGCGCACCGAGAGCGCGTTCAAGAGCAGCGCGACCAGCCCGGTGGGCGCGGTGGGCCTCACCCAGCTGATGCCCAGCACGGCGCGCTTCATCCGGCGGGGCGTCACGCGCAGCGACCTGCGCAACCCCGAGGTGAACCTGAGCATCGGCTTCCGCTACCTGCGCGACCTGATCGAGAAGTACGACGGAGACACCGAGCTGGCGCTGACGGCCTACAACCGCGGCCCCGGCACCGTGGACCGCGTCCTCAAGCGCGGCGGCGACCCCGACAACGGCTACGCCGGCATGGTCCTCGGCCGCGGCACGCGCCACCGCTGATCCGGCCGTAGCGACTCGAAACGACCAAGCTAGGCCGCCCCGGGAGACATCCTCCCGGGGCGGCCTTCTATCTCGTTCTGATGCACTCTTTCCGAATCCGCATACACAGTCGTCGATCAAATGGCTGAATGGGTCACACGGAGCAGCGGAGAACTGCACGGAATCCGCAGTTCTCCGCTGCTCCGTTGCACTCCGCTGCTCCGTGTGACCCTCAACTGAGCCGGTATCGCGACTGACTTTCGGGATCTGTCATCACGCATCGGCCGATCCGGGCGGCGGCCGGGAAAGGCCGGGCGGGAGGGAGCCCGGCCGCCGCCGGTCGGCGGGTCAGATCGGGCAGGTGCAGCTGTCGAAGCAGGTGTTCTGCGCGCCGCACGTCGCCTGGCCGATGCAGGTGTCGCAGGTGGCGCCGCCGCAGCTGCCGCCGCACGTCCAGTCGCAGGTGTACTGGCCCGCGCAGCTCTGGCAGGTGCTGCCGCACGTCGCGGGGCACGTGCCGGGGCACGTCGCGTTGCAGGTGTCGCAGGTGAGGTTGCAGGTGCCCTCGCAGGCGCTGCCGCAGCTACACACCGCGCGCGTGTTGCAGGTGGGGCTCAGGTTGCCTTCCACCGTGCCCAGCATGCTGGTGTAGTCGGTGCCCAGGTCGAACGTCTCCACGGCCAGGGCGTCGATGTCCAGGGAGATCTTCTTCATGGTGCGCTCCTTTCACGCGATCGGGGAGGACCGGCGCCCTTTGCGCCCCCTGCCCGGCCCCGCGGGAGCGCGCCGGCTTCCGGCGCCGGAGCCGCGCGCGGCATACGCGCGCGCGGACATCCCTACGATCTCCGTTCGGCGGCTTGTGCGCGATCATCCTGGTATGAACGACGCGACGCGCGCTGCGGCACGTCGCGAGACGGGGGCGAACCGTAGCCCCGGGGCGCGAACACACGGCACCCCCGCGGACCAGGTCCGCGGGGGTGTCGTGTGTCTCCATGCGCCGGCCGCGGTTCAGGCGTGGCAGCACAGGCCGGTGAGCACGCTGCGGCACTGCGCCAGGTTGCAGGTGCCGAGGCACGCGGTGTTGCAGTTGGTGTCCTCCGACGCGTAGCCGGCCACCGTTCCCTCCTGGGCCAGCTCGCTGCTCGCCGTGAACGACTCCACGGACAGCTCATCGAGTACCAGCTTCACCTTCTTCATCGTTTCCTCTACGGGTGTGGATGACCCGAGCGCGCATCCGGCGGAGCTTCCGCCGGCTTCTACCTGGGCCGGCGCTCGTGGATCCAATGCTCGCGGTTTTTGCCCGTATCCGGGAGGAAGATGGGATGGATCGCGCGGACGGCTACATGAGCGGTTCCCCCGCGCGCACGGAGCAGGCAACTCCCGGGAGCAGGGGGAGGAGACACGAAGCCGCCCCGCCGGACGCTCCGGCGGGGCGGCTTCGGCTGCCCTGCACCGGCTCAGCAGTAGTTGTAGGGGTACGACGGGCAGATGTTGCACGCGGTGCCGCGGCGGCACGACGCACCGAAGCAGGTGTCCTCGTCGTACGTGCCGTAGCGCACGCCCTCGTCGTTGCGGCCGTGCGCCTGCACCGTGCCGTGGCCGCCGGCATCTTCCGCGGTCTCGAAGCCCTGCACCTGCAGCTCGTCGACGTTCAGGCGAAGCTTGGCGCTCATCGTCCCTCTCCCGGGTGGATCGTGTCTCCGCGGTGCCGTTGGTTTCCGCGGCCCGGGCACGGCGGCCCGGTGGATCGGCACACGGTAGGACCCGCCCCGGCGCAAAGACGTTTCGACTTTGGGCCGAGCCGCCATTTCTCCGGCATCAACCGTGGAATCCACCGCGAAGAACCCGGCGTGCGACGGCTCCCCCGACCGGCCACGCGCCGCCGGAAAGCGAAAGCGGCCGGCACCCGAACCGGGCACCCGCCGCGATCTCACCGAATCCGCAAATGCAATCTGATATGAGCACCGCCAGCGCTGAAAGGTCACCCGGAGCAGCGGAGAAGAACGGAGCAGCGGAGAACTTCATCGCAGTTCTCCGCTGCTCCGTTGCACTCCGCTGCTTCGTGTGACCCCCAACGCGACGGTGCGCGACCGCTGGTCATCCTCCGATCCCGCCGCTCCCGTACCTCCGGATCACCTCGTCTGCCCCGCTTCCCTCACCGCGTCCAGACGTTGTTGCTGCGGTTCGCGTCGGGCATGCGGTTCTCGGGGTCGATCTCCACGCGCGCGACCTGCGCGGGGGTCTCGGTCTCGTACGTGTACGCGTCGCCGCCGAACCACACCTGCTCGGGAAGGCGGACGTCCTGCGTCTGCCCGTTGGCGAGCGTGATGCGCAGCCGCACCGGCATCACCACCCCGTGGTTGGCCAGGCGGACCGCCACGCGCGCCTGGTTGCCGCCCTGCGCGGCGGTCGCCGTCACGCTCTCCACCGCCTGGTCCAGCGGCGTGGCCCGGTAGAACCAGCCGCGCCAGAACCAGCTCAGGTCGCGGCCGCTCACGTCTTCGATGGTGCGGAAGAAGTCGGCCGGCGTGGGGTGCTTGAAGGCCCAGCGGCGCGCGTACTCGCGGAACGCCGCGTCGAACGCCTGCGGGCCCAGCACCTCGTCGCGCAGCAGGTGCAGCGCGTACGCCGGCTTGCGGTACGCGGCGATCCCCAGCTGCGTGCGGGCCAGCCGGTCGGGCGGCGTCATCAGCACCGGGTCGTTGCCGGCGCGCAGGAACTGCTCGTACTGCGCGCGATAGAAGGCGCGCGTGTCGGTGCCGGGAAAGCGCGTGTCGTTGGCCCAGGTGTCGATGAAGGTGTTGAAGCCCTCGTCCATCCAGGCGTACAGGCGCTCGTTGTTCTGCACGATCATCGGGAACCACTCGTGCCCGTGCTCGTGCGCGATGGTGCCGAACACGCCGCGCTCGTCGCCGCCGGCGTGCACCATCACGAACATCGGGTACTCCATCCCCCCCACCGGCCCGGCCACGCTGGTGGCCTGGGGATACGGGTACTTCAGCCAGCGCGTGCTGAACTCGTGGATCGAGAAGCAGGTCATGTCCGCCGCCGTCACCCACGCCGTGGCGTCCGGCTGGTAGAAGGCGTGGCACTGCACGCCGTCGCGGTTCGCCGAATCCCACCGGAAGCGCGGAGAGGCGGCCCAGGCGAAGTCGATCACGTTCTCGGCGCGCCACCGCCACGTCCGCGTGCCGGCCGTCCCCGGGCGCGTGGCCGGCGTCCCCGCCTCGGCGGCGGTGATGATGGACACCTGCTGCGTGGAGCGCGCGGCCTGCGCCAGCCGCTCGCGCTGGGCGGCGGTCAGCACCTCGCCCGGGTTCTGCAGCAGACCGGTTGCGGCCACCACGTAGTTGGCGGGGACGGTGACCGCCACGTCGTAGTCGCCCAGCTCGCGGTAGAACTCGCCCTGGCCGATGTAGGGAAGGGTGTTCCAGCCGCTCACGTCGTCGTAGACGGCCATCCGCGGGAACCACTGGGCCATCTCGTACAGCTCGCCCTCGCGCGCCATGCGGTCGCTGCCGTGCTCGGGGATGCGGAAGCTCCAGCTCATGGAGAAGTCCGCCGTCCCGCCCGGCGGCAGTGGGCGCGGCAGGTCCAGCCGCATCATGGTGTCGTGGATGTACGGCGTGACCGCGGCGCCGTTCACCCGCGCGTCGGCGACGTCGATCCCGCCCTGGAAGCCGGCCACGCCCCAGCGCGAGTCCGCCGGGTTGAGGAAGCTGCCGATGCTCCCGGGGCGGTACAGGTTCTGGTCCACCTGCAGCCACACGAAGCGCAGCGAATCCGGCGAGTTGTTGCGGTAGTGGATCGTCTCGCTGCCGCGGATCGTCTTCTGCGCGGTGTCGAGCGTGGCGGTGATGCGGTAGTCGGCGCGCTGCTGCCAGTAGCGCGGCCCGGGGGCCCCGCTGGCGCTTCGGTACTGGTTGGGCGAGGGGAGCTCGCCCAGCGGCCGGAACGCCGAGGTGTCGCCCCGCGGGTCCGGCACCGTCTGCGCCGCCAGCGCCGCCGGGGCGAGCACCGCCGCCAGCACGGCGGCCGCGAATCGGTTGCGCATCATGCGTGTTTCCTTCCGTCGGCTCGAGGTCCGCCCACCACCCGCCGGCGCAGCGCGAGCGCGGCCGGGGAACGGTGGAGCGGCGAAATTTTGGGTGCCCATGAGACCCGGAAGAGCACCGGCGGTTCCGTGGCCTGGTCCGCACCCGGCGGATGAATCCGCTGCGCCGCAGCAACAACGACGAAAAGCCTCGCAAACCGCGCGAGGCTTCGAGAGCAGCCGGCGCGGCTTCTTCCGCGCACCACCGTCCTGGCTCGAACGCAGCCCCGTAGTCCGCGAAGGCGGACTTCGTGTCGTCGTTGCCGCCTTCATTCGCCCGGTCCTTCGCCCGGGCGCCATTCCGCCGCGCTACGACGCCCTGGCGCCCACCGCCGGCACCGCGGCCGGCCTCGCATGGCCGGGATCGGAGCGCACCACCATCACCCCGGTGAGCGTGAGCGCGGCGCCGAGCAGCGCCCACGGCGAGGGTCGCTCGTTCAGCAGCACGGCGGCGGCGGCCATCGCCACCACGGGGGTCAGGTTGGAGAAGATGGCCGTGCGTGTGTTGCCGATCCGCTCCACGCCGCGGTACCAGATCAGGTACGCCAGGGCGATGGCGAACACGGCGCTGAACACCAGCCCGCCCCACGCGCGCCAGTCGAGCGCGCCCCACTCCGTCCGCGACAGCTCGGGCACGCCCAGGGGCACCAGCAGCGCCGTGCCCACCCACATCGTCCACGCGGTGGTGCGCACCGAGCCGTAGACGCGCACCATCCCGCGCGAGCCCACGGTGTACATCGCCCACAGCAGCGACGCGGCGACCAGGATCAGGTCCCCCACCAGCCCGTGCGTGCCGTCCACCGAGAGCCCCGTTCCCGTCACCAGCGCCACGCCGGTGATGGAGAGCGCCGCGCCGCCCCAGGTGCGCGCGCCGGGCCGCTCGTGGCCGATCAGGGTCGACAGCAGCGCCGTGATCACCGGCGTGAGCGCCAGGATCAGGCTGGCGCTGCCGGCCCGCGTGCGGCTGAGCCCGACCACGAAGCAGAGCTGGTAGAGCACGTTCCCCAGCACGCCCAGCCCCACGATGCGCCAGCGGTGCTCGCGCGCGGGGAGCCCCAGCCCGCCCCGCGCGCGCAGCACCAGCGCCACCAGCGCGCTGGCGATGCAGAAGCGCACCGCGTTGAACGCCAGCGGCGTGAACGCCTGGAGCGCCGCCTTGGCCACCGCGAAGTTGACGCCCCAGATCACCACCATCATGGCCAGCGCCGTCTCGGTCCACCCCCAGCCGGGGACGGGCGCCGTGGCCTGGGCCCCCACCTCGCTCGCCGCGGCCTCGCCACCCGCCGCGATCTCGTCTACCGCCATCCCGCTCCCGCCCGTGTGAAGAAGAAGCGGGAAGGGCACCCGGCCCCTCCCGCGACGCGTCTCGTCTGTTGCTCCGCCCCGCTCCGGGCGGTCCGCCGGCCCCGCAGGGGAATTGTATACGATTCGGCGGCGGGTGACCACCGGGGGAGGTGGTTGGTGCCGTGATGCGGGGGAGGTTTGGACCGATCGGGGCGAGGGGACGGGCCCCGTCGCGGCCGCGGGCGGCCCCCCTCCCCCGGCCCCTCCCCCCGCTGCGCGGGGGGAGGGGAGCACAACAACAGCAACTGCTCTCCGCGAGGAAATTGGAATCTATCCCTATCGGAAACTCTCCCCCGCCCCCGCGCAGCGGGGAAGGGGAGGGCAACACGGAAACAACTTCCCTGGCAAGGAATCCACCCTCTCCGGAAACTCTCCCCCGCCCCCGCGCAGCGGGGGAGGGGGCCGGGGGGAGGGGGCCGGCCGCGGCTCGCGCCGACCCTCGTCCCGACACAGCGATACCGGCGCCGGGTTCACCCCCAAACGCCGCCGCGCCGCACCTCTCGTCGAGAGATGCGGCGCGGCCGTCGTCGTTCTCCACCCGGCTCCGTCACTCCGGCTGCGTCTCCTGCGGCGGCGCTGGAGGGGTGGGCGTGGGGGCCCGCTGCAGCGAGGGAACGGGGGTCCGCGAGCTGGTGGTGGTGGCCGGGCGGTCCACGCCCAGGTTGCGCTCCTGGTAGTCGGCCTTCAGGTCGGGAAGGTCGATCAGGTGCACCGAGAAGGCGAAGCTGGTGTTGCCGTTCGGCGACAAAATGTAGTCGAAGTTCGCCTGCCAGCGGTACAGGTCGCGCTTCAGGTTGATGCGGTGCGCGCTGAACTCGCCCGTGGTGGTGCTGTACTCGGTCTGCCAGCTCACCGCCCAGTTGCGCGTGGGCTGGAAGCTGAGCGTGCCTCCCAGCTGCGAGTTGCCGCTGTGGAAGAAGCCGGGGATCGAGTCCCGCGGGCTGCGGCGCGTGCGGCTGAGCGAGTAGTTGAGCGCCAGCGACCACGGCCCGCCCCCCGCCTGCTGGCTGTTCCCCGTGGGGTTCACGTTCCCCTGCACCGTGCGCGGCTGGGTGCCCTGCGCGTCGGGCGTCTGCCCGCGCTCGGGGCGCCGCTCCTCTTCGGTGCCGCGCGCGAAGCCCAGCCAGCGGAAGAGCGCCGAGTTCTGCCCCAGCGTGAACTGCGTGTTGAACGAGGTGAGGAAGGGGCTGAACCGGCCCCGCCGCACACGGCTGTGCGTGCTGTCGATCACCTCCAGCCGCTCGTCGAAGAGCGAGTGGTTCATGGTGAACTGGAAGCCGCCCAGCAGGTCGCTGCGCACCGTGGTGTTCAGGTCCGGCGTCAGGAACCGGGTGCCCAGGCTGTCGTAGTCGACGAAGGAGTAGGCGATGGCGTTGGTGTTCAGCGCCAGCAGCGTGATCTTCTGGCTCTGCGAGGGCGCCGCGCGGTTCCCGGCGCTGTTGGCGCTGTCGCGCGCGCTGTCGCCGCGGACGGGGTGCGACTCGCGCACCTTGGCCTCGAAGGTGTTGGTCATCCCGATCTCGATCTGGTTGACCGTGCGCCCCACCGTGGGCCCGAACACCCGCTCGCGCCGCACCCGCTCCAGGCTGTCGCCCACGGTGGCGGCGGGCGAGTAGCGCCAGCTGAGCGTGGGCTGCAGGTGGTGCCGGATCGCCTCGTAGTTCCCCACCCCGGGAAAGAAGCCGTACAGGTCGGTGCTGAGCCCCGCGCCCACGTCCAGCCGCGGCGGGCCGGCCACGAAGCTGCCGTACACGCCCTGCAGCGAGTCGGGGAGCGACCCCAGCTCCACCGTGGTGTCGCGCCGCACCAGCTCGCGGCTGAAGCCGATGGACGGCGTCAGGCGCGTGCTGGCGAAGAGGGTGAACTGGTAGCCGGTGCTGGCGGTGAAGTTCAGCCGCTCGTCCGCGCGCCCCGGGATCGCGGCCAGCCGCAGCGTGTCGGTCTGCAGCGTGAGCGTGTCGAGCACCGAGTGGGGCAGCGAGTCGAGCGCGGCGCGCGACTGGCGCGTGTAGCCGCCGCTGGTGCTGACCCGGAAGTCGCCGATCGACAGCCCCAGCGAGCCGGTGAACTGCCCGGTGCCCTGCGACGGCTGCCGCCGCGCCAGTGCGTCGCCGAACGCCTGGCTGGTGTGCTGCCCGTTGAAGCCGATGGAGATCGTGGTCCCCGGGAGCGGCGAGAACGGGTTCACGTTCAGCGAGAAGTGCGGGCTGAAGGTGCGGTCGTCGTTGGCGATCGACTGCCGCCGCTCGGCCGCCAGCGACAGGTTCCCCCAGTCCAGCTGCCGGGTGAGCGAAAAGTTGCTCGACAGGTCGGCCGTCTGGCGCTCCAGGTCCACCACGCGGTTCCGCTCGAACGCGGTGGAGCTGGCGTACCCGAGCGCCAGCGCCAGCTCGGTGCGCTCGTTGGCGCTCCAGCGCGCGCTGCCGTCCAGGTTCAGCCGGCCGCCGCCCTCCTGCTGCCAGAACTGCTCGCCCTGGATGCTCCCGCTCAGGAAGCGGCGGCGGTAGTTGAAGTCGAGGTTGGCGCGGGCGGCCTGGTAGCTCTGGCTGCGCCAGCGCCCGGCCAGCTGCAGCCCCAGGTTCTGGTTGATCGCCCAGTAGTAGCCGATGTTCGAGAACTCGCGCCCGGTGCCGCGGCTGTTCCCGGTGCCGCCGCGGGTGCGCAGGATGTCGTTGATCTCGAACTGGGGGATCAGGAACCCGCTGCGCCGCCCCTTCTCCAGGTCCTGCACGATGAACGGCAGCGCCATCACCGGCACGTTGCGGAAGTACAGGTACGCCGGGCGGCCGACCAGGATGCGGTTGCGGATGATCATGATCCGGTCGGCCTTGAAGTGGTAGGCCGGGTCCGCGCGGTCGTCGCTGGTGAAGGTGCTGTTCTGCGCGTAGATGCGCTGCCCGCGCTCGTCGGTCACGTCGCCCGCCACGAACCAGGTGGCGCTCTCGGTGATCTTGGTGCGCGCACCGCGCACGTTGGCGCGGCGGCGGTTCAGGTCGTACACGAACACGTCGCCGGTGATCGGGTCGCCCTCGCCGGCGGCGGGGGTGCCCTGCGGCTGGCCGTACGCCGCCACCAGGTCGCGGCGGTCCATGTAGACGATCGAGTCCTTGGCCGTGATCACCCGCTCGTCGCGCTCCACCCGGCTGTTGCCGCGCAGGCGCAGCGTGCGGTCGGCGGCGCGGTATTCGGCGCTGTCGGCCGTGTAGTAGACGGGGACGTAGCCCTGCAGCCTGAGCAGCGCCTCGACCAGCGAGTCGGCCTGCGCGGGGGTCTGGCGGGGCGTGGTGTCGCCCGGCGTGGCCCCGCGCGGGCGCTGCTGCTCGCGCGGCGGGCGCACGCCGGCCGGCCGGCCGCCGCCCGGCCGGGGGATGATCTGCGCGCTCGCCGCGTGGGCGATGGTGGCGGCGGCCAGCGCGGCCGCCAGGAGCACTGCGTTACGGTTCACGCGTACGGCGTCCCGCTGCGGTGGATCGTGTGCGTCATCAAGGATAGGCGCGGCGGGCGGCCGAATGGAAGGCGCGCGGCCGCGATTAACTGATTCTTCACGCCTCGGCGCTGGCCGCGGCCGCGGCTTCGGCCACGCGGCGGCGCCGGGTCACCAGGCGCGACAGGAAGATCGAGAACTCGTACAGCAGGATCAGCGGCACCATCATCATCAGCGTGAGCGTGATCACGTCACCGGGGGTGAGGACCGACGCCAGCACGGTGATGATGACGATGGCGTGCCGCCGCTTGCTCGCCAGGAACTCGGGGGTGACCAGCCCCATCGACGAGAGGATCAGGATCACCACCGGCAGCTCGAACACCCCGCCGAACGCCAGCAGCAGCCGGGTGACGAAGCCCAGGTACTCGCCGATCACGATGGACTGCTCCAGGCTCTCGGTCTGGAACCCCATGGTGAAGCTGAGCGTCATGGGGAGGACGATCTCGTAGCTCATCAGCACGCCCAGCCCGAACAGCACCAGCCCCAGGTACAGCGCGGGGACGATGATGCGCTTCTCGTGGGGAAGGAGCGCCGGCGCCAGGAACGCCCAGATCTGGTACACCACGATCGGCGAGGCCAGCACCAGCCCCACCGAGATCGCCAGCTTGAGGGTGATGAAGAACGGCTCGGTGGGGCTCAGGAACTTGAGCTTGCCGCCGTTCAGGAACGGCTTGATCGGCTCGATCAGGATCCCCAGCACGTCGAGCCGCGTGACCAGGAAGAACCCGGCCACGGCGCAGACCAGCACGGCGATCAGGCTCCAGATCAGCCTCCAGCGCAGCTCCTCGAGGTGGTCGAGGAACGGCATCTCGCCGGCGGGCGTGGCTTGCTGCGGGTTCGGCATCCGTGCTCCAGGCGGGCGGCTGCGCCCGTCAGGTTCTCGTTTGATCGGTCAGGCCCCTCTGGCGCGCCGGGGCCCGGGCTCATCCCACGTCGCCGGCGGAAGATTCTCCGCCGGGGCGGCCGAAGCCGCGGCAACCACGGTACGAAGTCCCCCTGCGCGGAGTGCAGGGCCTGCATCCGTGTGATACGGCGGGCTTCGCTGTGGCGGATGGCCGGGTGGGCGGCCGCACTTCGATCCATCGGTACGAGGACGGACCCGGTGGGCTGTCCCCTGTCCCCTGTCCCCTGTCCCCTGTCCCCTGTCCCCTGTCCCCTGTCCCCTGTCCCCTGTCCCCTCGCGGTGCACCGTCTACCCCGGCGCCCCCGGAAAGTGCGCCGGGAGGGCGGGCAAGTGCCCGTCCTCCCGTAATTTCCGTGTTTTGCCCCGCGCGCGGTAGGGGTGCGGCCTACGAGGGCGAGGGGTTGGCGGCCGGGGGCTCGGGGGCGGCGGGCTCTTCGTCGTCCACCAGGGGGAGCTCGCGCTGGTAGCGCCGCACCTCGCGCAGCGCCGCCAGGTCGCGCAGCTCCCGCAGCTCCTCCTCGAACTCCTGCACGTCGGCGAAGTTGCGGTAGACGCTGGCGTAGCGCACGTAGGCGATCTGGTCGCGCTCCTTGAGCCGGGTCATCACCATGCTGCCGATGTCGGCGCTGCTCACCTCGCTGGTCTCGCGGCGGTCCAGCTCGCGCTCGATGTCTTCGACGATGGTCTCGATCTCGGCGGGGGTGATGGGGCGCTTGGCGCTGGCCACCTCGATGCTGTGCAGCAGCTTGCGGTGCTCGAACGGCTCGGTCTCGCCGTCGCGCTTCACCACCTGCAGGGTGCGTTCCTCGATGTATTCGTAGGTGGTGAAGCGCCGCTGGCAGCGCAGGCACTCGCGGCGCCGCCGCACCGCCCGCCCCTCGCGGCTGGTGCGGCTGTCGACCACGCGGTCGTCCTGGTGGTGGCAGAACGGGCAGCGCACGGCGCGGCGATCTCCTCGGGCGGGGTCTGGGGAACGACGATGCTGAGTGCTAAGTGCTAAGTGCTGGGTACGGCCCGGCGCAAGATCTCGTCGCGATCCGGCTACCTACAATCCGCGGTATTCGTGCGCCGCCACGATACAACCGCTCGCATCCCGGACTCCGCCACGCTGGCTCACGCGGACGGAAGCCCGGCTTCGCGGAGGGCGGCTGGAGCCGCGGTCTACAACGACAGGAAGCCTCGCAAACCGCGCGAGGCTGTGGGGGCAAGATCGTACCGGGCAAAGGGATGAAGCAGCCGCGCGAAGCGAGCCCCCGGGTCCCTCTCCCAGGCTGTTTTTGGGAGAGGGACAGGCTTGCCGGACGCGACGCAGTCGCGCCGGCAAGCCAGGGTGAGGGCCCGCGGCGCCGCGGAAACGCTCCCTACCGCGAGCCCAGGCGGTCGAGCTGGGTGCGGGCTTCCTCGGCCTCGTCGCTGCGGGGGTAGCTGCGCAGGATCTGGTTCAGGTGCGCGCGGGCCTGCGTGCGGTCGCCGCGCGCGATCTCGAGCTTGGCGATGCGCAGCAGCGCCGCGGGCGCGCGCTCGGAGCGGGGCCAGCGCTCCACCACCCGCTGGTACGCGGCGA
>DASSME010000039.1:0-4972 GCA_035689035.1 Longimicrobium sp.
CGCGACGCACCCAGCACCCAGCACCCAGCACCCAGCACCCAGCACTCAGTCTTCCCTGCGCGTCTTCCACCACCACCAGCCCACGCCGACGGCGATCACCGCGGCGGCGATGGCGAGCCAGCGGCCGGACGACTCCACGGCGCCGCGGATCTGCTCCCAGTTCTCGCCGGCGGTGGCGCCCAGGTAGATCAGCAGGCCGTACCAGAGGCCCGAGGCGATCGCCATGGGGATCGCCGCGCTCCAGAAGCCCACCTTGCTGGTCCCCGCGAAGATGGGGACCACCGCGCGGACCATCGGGAGGAAGCGCGAGATGAAGATCACGATCACGCCGCGTCGCTCGTAGAAGCGCGACAGCTTCTCCATCTGCCTGGGCTGCAGCAGCTTGCGGCCGATGCGGCCCTGGAAGAAGCCGGTCCCCTTCGTCCGCCCCACCCAGTACATCAGCAGCGCGGTGGAGACGTTCCCCAGCCACACGATCAGGAACATCAGCCACGGGTCCCCCTGCCCCGTGCCGGCCAGGAACCCGCCGAACAGCGCCACCACGTCGGCCGGGACGGGCGGGAACACGTTCTCCACCGCCGCGATCCCGCCCACCACCAGGTAGACCAGCGCCGGCGGAAGGCCCTTGAGCCACGCCAGCAGCGAGTCGATCACGCCGCCCACGGCTCAGAGCCCCGGGTTGCGGCGATGGCGCGCGTGCACCTCGTCCACTCCCTCCATGTCGTCGATCAGCGCCACGGCGTGGCAGGCCAGCCCCTCGCCGCGGCCGATCCACCCCAGCCCCTCGTTGCTCTTCCCCTTGATCGACACGTGGTCGGGCGCGATGCTCAGGACGGCGGCGAGCTTCTGCTGCATGGCGGGCGCGTGGGGTCCGATGCGAGGATGCTCGGTGACGACCGTGACGTCCACGTTCACCACCTGGTAGTTGCGGCCCTCCAGCAGGCGCACGACCCGCGCCAGCAGCTGCAGCGAGTCGGCGTCCTTCCACTGCTCGTCGGTGGGGGGGAAGTGGCGGCCGATGTCGCCCAGCCCGGCGGCGCCCAGCAGCGCGTCGGTCACGGCGTGGGCCACGGCGTCGGCGTCGCTGTGGCCGTCCAGCCCGCGCTCGGACGGGATCTCCACGCCGCCCAGGATCAGCTTGCGCCCGGCGGCGAAGCGGTGAGAATCGTACCCGTGCCCGATGCGCATCAGTCCGAGAGGGATGCCGTTGCGGTGGAAGGGGATGCCGCCGCGCGACCGTCCGCCCGCGCGGCCGCGACAGAATAGCGGCGGCCCCGCGGCGGCGGCAAACCATCGGCCTCCCGCACCGGCGGCTGAAGCCGCGGCAATCACGACGAAAAGCCTCGCAAACCGCGCGAGGCTTCAACTGCGTTCGAGACGGAATTCGTCTGATGATCCGGCACATCGACACCCTCTTCCCGATGCACGGCACCGGGCGCCCCATCGCCATCCGCTGCCCCAGGTGCGGCGCCGAGGCGTCGCTCGCGGACGCGTACACGCGCGAGAGCGGCGAGCGGGCGCGCGCGGCGGCGGCCGACCCGAACGTGACGGGCGTGTGGGTGCACAGCCAGTACTTCGTGATCCACGCGCCGCGACTGCTCTCGTGGGACGAGATCTCCACCCACCACGAGCGGGGCGAGGTGTGGGGGATCTGCCGCTGCGGCGCGTGCGGCCACGCGGACAAGCACCGGCTGAGCTGGCCGGCGGACGCGTACTACACGGCCTCCATCCGCGGCCGCACGCTGTGGGCGTGGACGCGCGAGCACGTGGTTGCCCTGCGCGCGTTCGTGGCGCGGGAGAAGCGCGACCGGCGCGCGCTGGACGGGCTTCCGTACGGCATCGCGCGCTACGTGAAGCGCGTGCCCAGCGAGATCCTCTTCGCCCGGAACCGCGCGGAGGTGCTGAAGAAGCTCGACCGCCTGCTGGCCGGCGGCCCCGAACCCCGCGCCGTGGCCAGCCGCCCGGATCCGTGGGCAAAGCCCGTGATCCGGTGAGGAGCTGCCCGGAACGCGACTGCCCCTGCTCCCGGTGCGCGGGCGTGCGCGGGAGAAGGGCAGTCGCGGTGGTGATGCGACGCGGTCAGATGCGGAAGTTCAGCGCGACGCCGTGTCCTTCGGGGGTCGAGGCCGGGGTGAGGGCGACGTTCTTCGGCGCACGGACACGCTTCCAGCGTTCGCGCGGGAAGAGCGCGCCCATCACCATCCCGAACCCTCCACCCATGCCGGCGCCGATCAGCGCCGCGTGGGTGTCGGAACGGGTTCCGAGCCACGAGCCGTCCTCGGGGTTGTACAGCCAGCCCCAGAGCGCGCCGCCGACCGCGCCCACCACCGCGCCGCCGGCCGCGCTCTCGGCGCGGCTGGGCACGCCGCGGCTCAGGTAGGTGCGCCGCACCGCGCCGCGCGCCACCGTGATCGGCCCCGTGCCGGTGTGCAGCTGCAGCGTCAGCGAGTCGGCGGTCGCCCGGGTCAGCGTGCCGCGCAGCACCTGAGCCGGCGTGTAGCCCTCCACGTCGCGCTGGTGCGTGAGCACCAGCATCACCCGCTGGCCGGGCTCGGGCGGGGTGTTCTGCGCCGCGGCCGGGAGGGCGGAAAGGATGGCCGCGAGCGCCAGGAGGGACGGGTGGATACGCATCGGATCACCTCGGCGTTCCGGTGGGGAGGGGTGGATTCCGGCGCCCTGGCGCGCAAGCGGCGGGCCGTCCGCGGCGGAACGGGTGCGTGAGTGCGCAAGTGCGTGAGTGCGCAAGTGCGTGAGTGCGTTGGAGTTCCGGAGTACGAATGCACGGGCGCACTCCCGCACTGGTGCACAAGTTGGCCGTTCGTGTCCCCTCGCGCGGGCGAAAGAACGAGCCGCCGTCCGGAAGCACCGGACGGCGGCTCGTTTGGTTCGGACGGCCGGATCTAGACTAGCGGCGGCCGCCGAGCAGGCCGCGGATGGGGCCGGGAAGGAACTCCGTGGCGCCCTCCAGCGCGTCGATCAGGGTTTCGAGCGTGTCCTCGTCGCCGTCCCAGTGGTCCATCAGCACGTCCTCGCCGGCGTTGCCCAGCAGGCGGCTGAGCGCCAGGCCCACCAGCAGCAGGTCTTCCACCTCGCCCAGGCCGGGGATCCAGTCGGGGATCACGTCGGCGGGGAGCGCGGCGTAGATCAGCACGCCCACCACGATCGCCTTGTCGGCCTTGGAGACCCGCGGGTCGCGCGCCAGCCCCCACAGCAGCTTGGCGAAGTTGGGGATGTCGCTCACCAGCGAGCGCATCCAGTCACGCTCCCACGTCGGCCGCGAAGACGAGCGGCCGCGCACGCCGGTGCCCCGCCGCGCGCGCGACGGACGGCTCGCGCGGCCGCGTTCGCCGGACCGGGGGCCCGTCAGCTCTTCGCCCTCGTCGTCGTCCAGGCTGAAGCTCTCCTCGGCGCCGCGCCGGGCGCGCGGCGCGGCGCGGCGCGGGCGCGCGGGGCGGGCCTCGTCCGCGTCGCCGGCCGCGGGGGTGCCACCCGAGCGCGGGCCCACCAGGTCGTCGTCGTCGAAGTCGTCTTCGTCCAGGCGGTCGCGCACCGGAATCCTCCTGCGTGAGTCAGCCATCCGTCCCTCGCGTTCAGGTCTGCGTCACCCCGTGGCCCGCCCGGGCCCGGGGTCTGCGTCGGGCCGCCGCGCGGGCGGCGGCAGCTGCTGCGGGGCGGGCGGGGCAGCCTCGTCGTCGCGCGGGGTGATCACCTTCTCCACCTCGCTGATCACCGTGCGCCCGGCCTCGGTGATGCCGCTCATCACCCGCCCCGCCGTGCCCATCACCCCCAGCGCGCCCTTGATGGTGCCGAACGCGAGCCCCTGGCCGCGCATCTTGTCTTCCAGCAGCTCGGTGAACTTCTGGAACGCGCCGGGCTCGCGCACGTTTTCGCGCGCGTATTTCGAAGACAGGAACTCGATGTAGTCGAGCGCCTGGTAGATCTGCGCCTCGGGAAGCGCCTCGATGTGGCGCATCAGCCGGGCTCGCAGCAGGTCGTGCATGGTCCGGGCCTTCAGGGGTGCAACGGGAGTGCCGCCGGGCGCGATTTCCGTGCCCCGGCGGCGGGACGGTGGATGGCTCTCCTGCTGGTACGCCCCGCACCCGCCGCGGGTTTCGGCCAATCTGCGTCCGAGCGGAGGCGGGGGCAATTCCGTTGCCGGGCGGAACATCCAGATTTATGTTCTGGAAGACCCGGCGGCTCGCACGCCACCTCCGCTCACGGACGGGTGCGTGAGTGCGCAAGTGCGCAAGTGCGCGAGTGCGCGAGTGCGTTCCCGGACGCCGGCTTCCCTTCGCCGATGTCGGTCTCCGCCGCGGTGTCGCCGTTCCCGGCCCTCCAGAGGTCTTCGCTCCGTTGATCCACGCTTCACTGCGCCGCGCGGCCGCGCTCCTCGCCGTATGCATCTCCGCCGCGCCTCCGGCCGCGGCACAGACGCACCCCGCGCCGCACCATTCGGACGGGCGGCTGCCGTGGGTGGGCGCGGGGGCGGCCCTGGTGGGCTCCGCGCTGCTGGACCGCGCGATCGAGGGGCAGATCCCCGAGGGCGGCGGCACGCGCTGGGAGTGGGCGAGCGACCGGCTGAACTACGGCGGACGCCCGCAGCTGGCGGCGGTCGCGCTGGCTGCCACCTGGGCGGGCGGCAAGCTGGCCGGCTCGCCGAAGACGGCCCGGGCGGCGGAGCACGTCGGCATCGCCCTGCTGGCGTCGGGGGTGGCGAACGGCGCGCTCAAGTTCGGCGTGGGGCGCGAGCGGCCGGCGTTCACCGACGATCCCGACCGCTTCGTCCCCTTCAACCGCAGGGACCGCTGGCAGAGCTTTCCCAGCGGGCACGCCACGGTGGCCTTTTCGCTCGCCGCCTCGATCAGCGAGGAGGCGCGGAGGCCGTGGGTGACGGTGGCCACCTACGGCACCGCCACCCTGGTCGGCTGGAGCCGCGTCTACGAAGACCGGCACTGGACCAGCGACGTGGTGG
>DASSME010000040.1:0-19382 GCA_035689035.1 Longimicrobium sp.
CCACGTGCATCTCGTAGATCACCTGCCCCTCGATGCGCGCCCCCTGCCACGCGCCGTCCGTCCACGCGAAGGCGCCGGGGTCGATCACCTGCGACGGGCCGTGCGGGCCATCGGGCTGAAAGCGCGACGCGGGATCGGGGAAGGCATCGCCGCCGTCCAGCCGGTAGCGGTACAGCGTGCCCGCGCCCGCCGCCGCGACCAGGCCGGAGAAGTAGCCGCCGCCGTCAGGGCGCAGATCGGCGGCGGGAAGCGGATCGCCCTCGAACACGACCTCGACCCGCCGCCTGAGCGGCGCCCAGACGCGGAAGTGCACGCCGCCGCCCGGCTGGACCTCGGCCCCCACCGGCAGCCGGCGCGTGATCGCGGGATCTCTTTCGTCCATCCGAACGGCTGATCCGATCTGCCTTCGAAGCGGGTCCGGTCACCCCCGAAGCCTATCGCCCGGGGCGGCCGGAGCCGCGGCTACGGCCACGGGATGCCTCGCGAACCGCGCGAGGCCGCGGGGCCACGCCCGCACGAATCCCCCACGCACTCACGCACTCACGCATTCACGCACCGGTTCGCAGGTGCGTGCCGAACCACTCTCCGGCGAACCTCGCGACGGCCTCGAGCTTCCCCGGCTCCTCGAACAGGTGCGACGCGCCGGGGACGATCTCCAGCCGCACCTCGGCGCGGGGGCCCATGCGCGCCATCGCCTCGCGGTTCAGCGCGATCACCGGCACGTCGTCGCCGCCGACGATGAGCAGGGTGGGCGCGGTGACGCGGGGCAGCGCCTCGCCGGCCAGGTCGGGCCGCCCGCCGCGCGAGACCACGGCGCGCACCGTCCGTGGCAGCCGCGAGGCCGCCACCAGCGCCGCGCCGCCGCCCGTGCTGGCGCCGAACAGGCCGACGGGAAGCCCGCGCGTGGCCGGCTGCTCGCCCAGCCAGCGGATCGCCTCCGCCAGCCGCTCGGCCAGCAGGCTGATGTCGAAGCGGAGGTGGGCCGTGCGCCGGTCGATCTCCTCTTCGTCACGCGAGAGCAGGTCGATCAGCAGCGTGCCCAGCCCGGCGGCGTTCAGCTCGCGGGCCACGTAGCGGTTGCGCGAGCTGAAGCGGCTGCTCCCGCTGCCGTGCGCGAACACGACCACGCCCGCCGCACCCTCCGGCAGCGCCAGGTCGCCCTCGAGCGTCACCTCGCCCGCGTCGATGTTCACGGTCCGCGGTTCGGCGGACGGTGCGTTTTGGCTCATTCGTTCTCCCGTTTCTTTCCACGAGCGTCCGCAGATGCCGCGCCACGGAGGGGGAGACCGCAAGCAGCCATGACCGCGGACGATCCGGCCCTGGTTGGACCGATCCGCAAATTCCGCTGGCGGACAGCGTATCCGGCAATCTCTCACAGAGTGCACAGAGTACACGGAGGAACGGCGAGGGGACTGGGGATCGTACTCCCTGGACTCCGTGAGAGAAGCTGTTTTCCCGGATTGGGGAATCACCTCACCAGCTCGAAATAGATCCGCCGGATCTCGCGCGCGGTGAAGTCGGCGTCCTCGGCCAGGGCGCGGGTCTGGGCGGCGGCGGCCAGGCGCAGGCGCGCGTCTTCGTCCGCGAGGAGGCGGGCGATCTCGCGGGCGAGCGCGGCGAAGTCGCCGACGGGGACGGTGGCGGCGGCGTCGGGCGACCAGTCGGCCAGGTGGCCCACGGCGGTGCCGGCGGTGGGGACGCCCGCGACCGCCGCCTCGAGCAGCACCAGCGGCCCCGCCTCGTGCCGCGAGGTGACCACCAGCAGGTCCGCGCGCTCCATCCACGGCCGCAGCTCGGCGTGGGGAAGGAAGCCGTGGAAGCGCACGAGGCCGCCCAGGGCCAGCTCCGCCGCGCGCCGCTGCACCGCGCCGCCCAGCGTGTCGTCGCCGATCACGTCCAGCCGGAACGGGACGCCCGCGTCGCGCAGGGCTGCGGCGGCAAGGAGGAGCGTCTCCTGGTCCTTCACCCGGTTCAGGCTGCCGACGTGGAGGAGGCGGGCAGGCTCGCCGGGGTCGCGCCGCCGCGGCGGGCGCGGCGGCCAGCGGTCCAGCGCCACCCCGAACGGCACCCGCTCGGCTTCGATCCCCAGCGCGCGCGCCTGGCCGGCGATGAAGGCGCTGGGGGCGACGATGCGGTCCGCGCCGGCGGCGGCCACGCGCACCCACAGCCGCCCGCGCCGGGTGAGCCGCGCGCCGTAGCCGATCTCGGGGAGCCGCGCCAGGTCGCCGCCGGGAAGGTGGAGAAGGACGGGAACGCGCAGCACCCGGCCGGCCGCCGCCGCCACAACCCCGGCGGGCGCCGCCCAGAACGCGTGCAGCACGCCGAACGGCGCGCGCCGGTGCTCGGCGACCAGCTGCGCCAGCATCCGCCCGCGGCGCGGGCGGCGCCCCGCGTTGTGCACCGTGGCGCCCAGCAGCGGCCAGCGCCCCGGCTCCCGCTCCTGGTTCAGCGCGAAGACGTGCACGTCGTCCCCCGCCGCGGCCAGCCGCTCGATCAGCCACAGGATGCACGGGATCACGCGGTGGGTGCCGCCGCGGTCCACGCCGCCGGGAAGGAGCAGCGCCACCCTCATCGCGCCACCCCGGGGGCGGGTGTCGCGGGGGTGCCCGCCGCGAGCGAGCGGTACGCCTCCACCAGCCGCGCGCCGAGCACGTCGAACGAGAGCTCGCGGCGGAAGTGGTCGAGCGTGCGCCGGCGCAGTTCGTCCGGCACCCGGGAAGCGAGCGACACCAGCGCGTCCGCGAACCCCGCCGCGTCCCCCACGCGGGCGAGCGCGCCGGCCGCGCCGCCGCCGGTGAGCGCGCGGAAGGGCGCGATGTCGCTCACCACCGGCGTGGCGCCGCACGCCATCGCCTCGAGCACGGCGAACCCGGCGGCCTCGTGGTGGCTGCCCAGGACGAAGAAGTCGGCCGCGCGGCAGAGCAGCTCGACGCGCGCGTGCGGCACCGCGCCCAGGAGGTGGACGTGCGCGGCCAGCGCGGGCTGGGCCGCCAGCCGCGCGCGGACGCGGTCCAGCAGCGGCGCCTCGTGGTAGCAGCACCAGAGCTGGAGGCCGGGGAGCCTGGGGAGGGCGAGCGAGACGGCGTCCAGGAGGGTGAGCGGGTCCTTGTTGTCGTTCAGCCGCCCCACCCACAGCAGCGCCGGGTCGCCGTGGACGCCGGTGGCCGCGCGCGCCTCGCCGCGGTCGCCGGGGGTGAAGCGCGTGGACGATTCGGGGACGGGGAACACCGGCACGCCCGGCCGCAGCGCGCCCGCGGCGAACCACGCGCCGGCCTGCTCGCGCGCGGTGAAGGCGACGGCGGCGACGCGCGCGTACCCCCAGCGGTGCAGCGCGGCGAGCCGGCGCGGGGGCGGGCCGCCGTGGTGCTGCGCCAGCACGGGCGCGCCGGCGCCGCACAGCGCGCGGGCGTGGAGCGGAAAGCCCAGCCCGTTCAGGTGGATCACGTCGGGCCGCAGCGCCGCCGCCGCGCGCGCCAGGCGGCCCGGCAGCGCGCCCGTAACCCACCGCCGCCCCGGCAGCCTGGGCTCGGCCACGAAGCGGTAGCGCACGCCGTCGCGCTCCAGCGCGCCGTCTTCGTGCGCCGCCTGGAGCACCGTGACGCGCGCCCCGGCGCGGTGGACGGCGAGCGCCACGTCGTGCAGCGTGGGCCACGCGTCCAGCAGCGCCGCGCCGGTGCGGTCCAGCGGGTCGCGCACGCAGCCCACGTGCAGCACGTGCATCGGCGTCACGGCGTCAGCACGGGCGCGCGGGGGGGTGCGGGGGCGAATGAATTCGCTGCAACGACTACACGAAGTCCGCCTGCGCGGACTACGGCCGCCGGGGTGGCCGAGGGATGGGTGCGCGGCACGGGGATCGTCATGGGCGGCGGAGCGGGGCGCGGCTGCTGGGAATCACCGGGGTGTGTGATCGCGGTGGATGTGGGCTTCGGGGACCGGGGACCGCGCTCGACCACGACCCACTTCAGGGCCGTCTGGCACGATGGCCACCGTCGGCCGCGGCACCCGGCGAACAGCCTCGCGCGGTTTGCGAGGCTTCCTGTGGTCCTAGCCGCGGCTTGAGCCGCCCGGTGCGTGGCCGGGGCAAGGCAGGTCCGAGCGTCCGGAATTTCTAGCATCGCTCCTTGATGCGCCATGCGCGAACGGACGGGGTTGACGCCCGGGCGGGTCGTAGCTCATCATCCCCCGTACACATCTCCGAACGACCTGCCGGGCACGCGCCGGTCCGCGGCGCGCGGGTTGCCCTTCCTTATCGTAACAGCATCCCCCCGGCCCTGGCGCCCACGCGTGCCCGTTTCGCTCCAAGCGGTTGATCTCACAGGCACTTCGCGGAACCTGGACCCGGCCCGGGAGCCCGCCCCACGCGGCGGGTGGCCGAAACGCCTGCGTGCTTTCGCAACACCGTGTCTCGCGCCGCGACAACCGTTTCTCCCACGGCACCGGGCCGGGCGCTACGAGGCCAGCGTCTCGCGGATCAGCCGCACCGCGTCCGCCGGGTCGGCCGAGAGGGTGAGGCGCCACGCGCCGCCGGCCGAAAGGGCGCGCACCACGCCGGGAAGCTCGCGGCGGAAGTGGTCGAAGCCGGGCTCCAGCAGCGCCGTCATCCGCTCGACCGCGGTTTCGGTCTCCACCGGGTGCAGCGCGGCGCGGCCGCCGCGCTCCAGCAGGAAGAGCGCGGCGCGGCCGGCGGGCGACGGCGCGGCGGGGAGCGCAACGGCGCGCTTCCAGCGGCCCGAGCGCAGGCGCATCGCCCCGTCCTCGCCCCCCGGCGCGTCGTGGGGGAAGACGTGGATCGGGCGGGGAAGGCCCCAGACGCGTAAGCCCGGCGCGGTCTGCACGTAGACGGTGTCGTCGGAGAGGACGGGGAGGCCGGCGCGGTGGGCGGCCAGCGCCAGCGTGCTCTTTCCCGTCCCGCTGGGCCCCGCCAGCACCGCCGCAGTGCCGCCGGCCACCACGCCCGACGCGTGGACCGGCACGCGGCCGCGGCGGGTGGCCACGAAGAGGAGCAGCGTGTCGAGCACCTCGGCCGCCAGCCGCGCCGGATCGGCGAGCAGCGCCGGGGCGACCACACACCGCGCTTCGCCCCGCGCGGCGTCGGCCCAGCCGCTGGCACCGCCGCCCAGGAGGGAGATCCGCTCCCCCTCGACGCGAATGTCGAGCGGGATCTCGTCTCGCCGCACGATGTCTGTTGCGAGGAACAGATGCAGGTGGAGCGGTGGCTCGCCGCCGGCCTCCGCGCCGGCGCCGGGGGAGGCGGAGGGCCCGGCCGGTCCGCCGTACCCGGCGAGCGCCGCGGCCAGCAGGGCGGGGTCGTCGGCCGTGACGGTGACGGGGATGCCCATCAGCCAGAACCCGTCGCCGCGCAGCGTCATCCAGTGGTCCGGTAGTGAGAGGGAAGTCCGCGGGAACACACGTCCACCCGACAGTCCCATGATCCTGCTCGCACACTCGTACTACCTGGCGCACGACCCCAAGCAGCACGCGCGGATGAAGCCGTATCCGCCGCTGTCCACCCTGCTGGCCGCCGCGCTGCTGCGCGAGCGCGGACATGAGGTCGCGCTCTTCGACGCCATGCTGGCGCCCGGGGTGGAGGCGTTCGAGGCGATGCTCGAGGCCACGCGGCCCACCATCGTGGGGATCCTGGAAGACAATTTCAACTACCTGACCAAGATGTGCACGGTGCGGAACCGCGAGGCCACCGTGCGGATGATCGACGCGGCGCGCGAGCGCGGCTGCCGCGTGGCCGTCAACGGCTCGGACGCCACCGACCGCCCCGCGCTCTACCTGGCCGCCGGCGCCGACGCGGTGATCCTGGGCGAGGGCGAGCTGGGGATGCTGGAGCTGGCCGAGCTGTGGAGCCGCGACGCGAACGCGCCGCTGGACGTGATCAGCGGCCTGGCGCTGGCCGCCGGGAGCGGCGCCGTGCGCAAGACCGGCCCGCGCCAGACCGTGCGCGACCTGGACGAGCTCCCCTTCCCCGCGTGGGACCTGGTGGACGCCGACGCCTACCGCCGCGCCTGGACCGGCGCGCACGGCCGCTTCAGCTGGAACATGGTGACCTCGCGCGGGTGCCCGTACGGCTGCAACTGGTGCGCGAAGCCGATCTTCGGCCGGCGCTACGACCAGCGCTCGCCCGCCCGAGTGGCCGAGGAGATGCGGCGGCTGAAGGACACCGTGGCGCCCGACCACGTCTGGTTCGCGGACGACATCTTCGGCCTGACCCCCGAGTGGATCCGCGCCTTCGCCGGCGAGGTGGACCTGCGCGGCGCGCGCACGCCGTTCATGATGCAGAGCCGGGTGAACCTGATGCGCCCCGGCGTGGTCGAGGCGCTCGCCCGCGCCGGCGCCGAGGAGGTGTGGCTGGGGGTGGAGTCCGGGTCGCAGAAGGTGCTGGACGCGATGGAGAAGGGGACGCGCGTGGAAGCCGTCCGCGGCGCCACCCGTGCGCTGCAGGCGGCCGGGATCCGCGCCTGCTGGTTCATCCAGCTCGGCTACCCCGGCGAAGGGTGGGACGAGCTGCTGATGACGCGCGACCTGGTGCGCGACGCGCGCCCCGACGACATCGGCGTCAGCGTGGCCTATCCGCTCCCCGGGACGGGGTTCTACGACAGGGTGCGGGCGCAGCTGGGCACCCGGCAGAACTGGGAAGACAGCGACGACCTGGCCGTGCTCTTCCAGGGCGCGTACGGCACCGCCTTCTACCGCCGCGTGCGCGACGCCCTGCACCGCGAGGTGAACACCGGGAGCCAGGACGACGCGCGCTGGGCCGAGCTCGCGCTCGAGGCCGCCGCCCACCGCTCGGCCGGCGCGGTGGAGCTCGCGGCGGCCGGGGTGTGAGCCCGATGTCCCTCGCCGTCCTCCCCCCCGCCGCGCAGGCGTTCGACGCCGTGGCCGAGCGCTTCGACCAGCGCTTCGGCGAGTGGCGGAGCGTGGCGGCGCAGCGCCAGGCCGTCCGCGCCGCGCTGGCCGAGGCGTTCCCGCCCGGCTCGCGCGTGCTGGAGGTGGGCGGGGGGACGGGCGAAGACGCGCTCTGGCTGGCGCACCAGGCCCGGTCGGTGCTGATGACCGATGCCTCGCCGGCGATGGTGCGCGTGGCGACGGGGAAGTTCGCCGCCACGCCGGGGCTGCGCGCCGAGGTGGTCCCCGCCGAGGCGCTGGAGGGGTGGGCATCGCGGCGGGATGCGGCGGGCGAAGGGCCGTTCGACGGCGTCTTCTCCAACTTCGCGGGCCTCAACTGCGTGCCGGACCTCGCGCCGGTGGCGCGCGGGCTGGCCCGGCTGGTGCGCCCGGGGGGCGCGGCGCTGCTCGTCCTCTTCGGCCCCTTCGCGCCGGGCGAGGTGGTGGTGGAGACGCTGCGCGGCCGCCCCCGCTCCGCCTTCCGCCGGCTGCGCGCGGGCGACGTGCCGGCGCGGCTGGGCGGGCGCGACTTCGTGGTCCGCTACCATCGGCCGTCCGAGATCCGCCAGGTGATGGCGCCGTGGTTCCGCCCCGTGGCCCGCCGCGGGATCGGCGTCTTCGTCCCCCCCAGCGCCGCGGAGCCGTGGATCTCGCGCCACCCGGCGCTCCTCCGCCTGCTGGCCGCGCTGGACCGCGCCGCCGGCCGGCCGCTGGCGCTGCTGGGCGACCACGTCCTCTTCCACTTCCAGCGGACGGACCACCCCGCGCCGGAGCCCGTGGGATGACGGCGACGGAAAACGCCGCCGCGCGCTTCCGCGCCGAGTACGGCGCGCACCGCGCGGCCGAGGGGCGCGGCCACCACGGCGCCGAGCTGCTGGCGCTGCCGTACCTGCGCATCGGCCCGCTGGCCGAGCAGTGGGCGGTGCGCGCGCGGACCTTCGACGCCTTCGTCGCCCACGTGCTGCGGCCGCTGGCGGCGGAGCGGGGCCGGCGTCTCTGCGTGCTGGACCTGGGCGCGGGGAACGGCTGGCTCTGCCACCGCGTGGCGCTGGACGGCCACGCCGCGCTCGCGCTCGACGTCCGCGACGACGACGTGGACGGGCTGGGCGCCGCGCACGGCTACCTGGAGCGCGCGCCGGGGCTCTTCCACCGCGCCGCCGCCTCGTTCGACGCGCTGCCGCTGCGCGGGCGCAGCTTCGACGTCGCCGTGTTCAACGCCTCGCTGCACTACGCCACCGACCTGGCCGCCGTGCTCTCCGAGGCCGCGCGCGTGGTGCGCCCCGGCGGCCGCATCGCCATCCTGGACTCGCCGTTCTACGCCAGCGACGCGGCCGGCGCGGCGATGGTGGCCGAGAAGCGGGCCCAGGCCGCGCGCCGCTTCGGCGACCGGGCGGGCGCGCTGCTCTCGCTCCCCTTCATCGAATACCTCACGCGGCGCCGGCTGGCGGACGCGTCGGCCGGGCTGGGCCTGGCGTGGCGCAGACGGCGCGTGTGCTACCCAGCCTGGTACGAGGCGCGGCCGGTGCTGGCCCGCCTCCGCCGCCAGCGCCCGCCTTCGCGCTTCGACCTCTGGACCACGAAAGTCCCATGATCGTGTTCGTGAACCCCCGCGCCACCCGTCCCAGGAACCGGCGCTTCCCCCTCTCCGTGATGGCCGTGGGCGCCGCGCTCCCGGCGGGGACGGCGTGGGAGATCGTGGACGGCAATCTCCCCGGTGTCGACGTCGTCGCCGAGGTCGGCGCGCACGTGGAGGCGCGGCGCGGCACGGCCGACCCCGTGCAGGCGATCGCCTTCACGGTGATGCCGGGGCCGCAGCTGGTGAGCGCGGTGCCGCTGTCCCAGGCGATCAAGGCGCGGTATCCGGAGATGCCGATCGTGTGGGGCGGCAACTTCGGCAGCCTGTACCCCGAGCCGGTGATCCGCTCGGCGTACGTGGACTGGGTCGTCCGCGGCCAGGGCGAGCACACCTTCGCCGAGCTGCTGGAAGTGCTGGAGGGGAAACGCGATCCGAAGACGGTTGCCGGGCTCGTCTTCCTCAACCCGGACGGCACGCCGTGGATGGCGCCCGAGCGCCACTGGGTGGGGCCGGACGAGCTTCCCGCGCCCCCGTACCACAAGATCGACGTCGATCAGTACCTCCACCCCACCTTCCTGGGCCGGCGCTCGGGGGTGTACCAGGCGAGCATCGGGTGCCCGTACGGCTGCAACTTCTGCGGCGTGATCAGCGTCTTCGGCAGCCGGCAGAAGCAGCAGTCGGCCGCGCGCACGGCCGAGCACCTCGCCTTCCTGTCGCGCGAGCACGGGATGGACTCGGTGCACTTCTACGACAACAACTTCATCCTCACCGAAGAGCACGCCCGCGAGCTGGCCGAGCGCATCACCCCGCTGGGGCTGCGCTGGTGGTGCGAGGCGCGGGTCGACGCGCTGCTGCGCCTGTCCGACGAGACGTGGCGCATCCTGAAGCGGGCGGGCTTGACGATGGTGTTCTGCGGCGCCGAGTCGGGGAGCGACGAGGTGCTGAAGAAGATGAACAAGAAGACCAGCACCGGGCAGATCGAGGCGGTGGCGGCGAAGTCGCGCGAGCACGGCATCATCCCCGAGTTCTCCTTCGTCTTCGGCGACCCGGACGAGCCGGCGCGCGAGATCGAGAACACGCTCGCCTTCATCCGCCGGCTGAAGGGGATCAACCCGGGGATGGAGCTGATCAGCTACTTCTACACCCCCACCCCGCAGCGCCGCGGCACCTACGGCAACGTGGACGCGCTTTCGGGGACGCCGGAGACGCTCGAGGAGTGGACGCAGCCCGAGTGGGTGGCCTGGATGACGCACGAGGACCCGCTGGTCCCCTGGCTCCCGCGCGAATTGAAGGCGCGCGTGGAGGATTTCGAGCTGGTGCTGAAGAGCCGCTTCCCCAGCGTGCACGACCATCGCACCCGCGACTGGGGGAAGGCGCTGGGCCGCATCCTGGCCGCGCGCCGCTGGCGGGCCGGCGAGTACCGGGACCCGCGCCTGCTGCGCAAGGTGCGCCGCCTGGCCCAGGTCACCCCCGACGACCGCCAGGCCTACGGCCACCTCCGCGCCCCCTCCGCCTCCGCCGCCGAGCCGGCGCTGGCCGCCGCGGCGGGATGATGCGGGAGATCGTCGGGCGGTGCTCGCCACCCGCGACGATGCCCGCGTGCGAGTCCGCGAAGGCGGACTTCGGGCCGTTGTTGCCGCGGTTCCAACCGCCCGGTTCCGGGTTCCCCCGGCTCCCCCTGGGGTTCCCCCTGTCCATCGAAGCCAACCCATGACCCACCCGGAAACCGCATGACGGTGCTCCCCGCGCGGGAAGGATACCGGCTCTGGGCGCCGGACTACGAGCGCGAGACGGCGGTCAGCTTCCTGGAAGACCAGCTGGTGGCCGCGATGTCGCCGCCGCTGGCGGGGCGCACCCTGCTGGACGCCGGCTGCGGCACCGGCCGCCGCCTGCGCGGGGCCGACGCGGCGACGGCGGTGGGGATCGACCTGACACCCGAGATGCTGGCGGCGGGCGGCGAGCCCGGCGTGGCCGCGGCGGACGTGCGCGCGCTGCCCTTCGCGCCCGCGGCGTTCGACGTGGTGTGGTGCCGGCTGGTGATCGGGCACGTGGCGGACGCGGCGGCGGTGTTCGGGGAGCTGGCGCGCGTCTGCCGCGCGGGCGGCACCGTGCTCGTCACCGACTTCCACCCCGACGCCGTCGCCGCCGGCCACCGCCGCACCTTCCGCGACGCCGCGGGGACGGTGCGCGAAGTGGAGCACCACGTCCATCCGCCACAAACGCAGGTGGACCTCGCCGCCGCGGCCGGCCTGCGCATCGTCGAGCGCCGCGACGGGCAGGTGGGGCCCGAGATGCGCCCGTTCTACGAGCGCGCCGGCCGCCTGGCCGCGTACGAGGAGCAGCGCGGCCTGCGCGTGGTGCTGGCGCTCGCCTTCCGCCGCGTGGCGTAGGCGTGCGGCTCCGCATCGAGGCCGCCAACGCCACCGTCGGCGTCGCGGACGGCGTGATCGTCGAGCCCGGCGGCGGCTTCGACCTCGTCCTGCGCGTGCCGGACGCCGAGCTGCGGCCGGGGCTGATCAACCCGCACGACCACCTGCACCGCAACCACTACGGCCGCCTGGGCGATCCCCCGTACGCCAACGCCTACGAGTGGGGCCGCGACATCCACGCCCGCCACGCAGGCGCCATCGCCCGCGGGCGGGCGCTTCCGCGCGGGGAGGCGCTGCTGCGCGGCGCGTGGAAGAACCTCTTCGCCGGCGTCACCACCGTCGTCCACCACGACGCGTGGGAGGATGATTTCGATGCGGATTTTCCGGTCCGCGTCGCCCGCATCCGCACCGCGCACTCGCTTGGCTTCGAGCCGGAACTGGCAGCCGCGCGCGAAGGATGCGGCCCCTTGGCCGTGCACCTGGCCGAGGGCGTCGACGCGCTCTCGGCGGACGAGGTGCGCGAGCTGGACCGCCGCGGCCTGCTGAACCACGATCTCCTCGCCGTCCACGTGGTCGGCGCGGACGGGGACGGGGTGCGGCTGCTGCGGGCGAGCGGCGCGGCGGTGGTGTGGTGCCCGTCGTCCAACCTCTTCCTCTTCGGCCGCACCGCGCCGCGCGAGCTGCTGGCGCCGGGCACCGACGTGCTCGTGGGCAGCGACTCGTTGCTCACCGCCGCCGGAACGTTGCTCGACGAGCTCCACATCGCCCGCGAGCTCGGCTTCGTCGCGGACGACCGCCTGCTCGACGCGGTCGGCACCGTGGCCGCGCGGCGCCTGGGCCTCCCATCTCCCGCGCTGACCCCCGGCTCCCCCGCCGACCTCGCCCTCTTCCGCCGCCCCGTGCTGGACGCGACGGTCGCGGACGTCGCCGCGGTGCTCGTCGGCGGCGTGCCGCGGGTGCTGGACCCGGCGCTGGTGCCCGCGCTCGGGCGGTGGGGAGATGCGGGGGAGATGATGGAGATGGATGGGGTGGTGCGGTGGACGTGCGGTTGCGGGCGGGGGGATCAGATCGGCTCGTAGAGATGGACGTCCACCTCGGGGAGCGTGGCGAACGCGGCCTCGATGCGTGGACGAACTTCGTTCCAGTCCAGCCCGCCGAGGCCGGAGCCCAGCGCCGGGATGGCGATGCTGCGAATCTCCCGCTGCCGGACCGTGTCCACCAGCGCCGACAGCCCGGCCACGACGTCGTCCATCCGCGACGGGTCACGCCAGTGCCGCTTGGTGGGGAAGTGGATGATGTATCGCGGCCGAGCGCCCTCGCCCAGGTCGTGCACCAGCATCCGGCCCGGCGACACATCGCCGGCTTTGCACGACGCAGCGTAGGCGCGGAAGGTTGCCGGGAACGCCTGCTTGAACTCCAGCGCGATCCCCTTTCCCATCACGCCCACGCAGTTCACCGCGTTCACCAGCGCCTCGGCGGGTGCCTCGAGCAGATTTCCTCGAGCGATCCGGATCACGGCCAATCCTTTCCCCCAGGCGTCCTGACAGGCTGATACCGCACCCGGCGATCGATCGTCGATTCGCGCGACACGACCATTCTCGTCACCCTGAGCGCGACCACGCTGCACCCCGAGGCATGCTCCGACGGCCGCAGCGCGAAGGATCTGTGACGTCGGACGCGCTACCGCAGGTGTTTCGCGCCGACCTGGCCACAGATCCTTCGACTTGCGACCGTTCGTTCATGCCGCAACAACGGCGTGGTCAGCCTCAGGATGACGAGCGGCGGGGTTGGATGCGAATGTAAGTGATTCCCCACAAGCGGTATCGGGATGACGATCGCCCCGGGGTCGACGAAGCGGCCGGGAACGTCGTCCCGTCACACGGTTATCTCACACCGTCATCATGGTCGATCTCGGCGGGATACACGTGGATCCGGCCGCCGGACGCGGCAACCAGGCGCTGCTGGACGTCGGGCGGTAGCTGCCCGTCAGTGAGCTCGACTTCCGCCAGGCAGCGGCGGAACGCGTCGTCCGCGCGCGCCCGGGCCTCGATGCGGCCGATGAACGCGGCGGCGTTGGCCCAGACGAAGGATTGCAGCGGCCCCGCCCCCGCATGGCCGCGCGTTTCGTCGTCCAGCTCCGAGATGAGCCGCAGCAGCACCGGCCAGGCACGCTCCGGCTCGTCATGGACGTCGTCGGCGAGCGCCCGGTAGTCCGGATCGCTGTCGACGACGGCGTGGTACCGGTCGGCATCTGTGGTCCACTGGCCGGTTTCGGGATGGTACGTGTTCATCGGGGTGCGGCTGGGCGCGGAAGGACGGCGGTGCGGGACGCGGAAAGGTAAGGGGTTGCGCCACTCGCGGCCCAGCCCTTTCCTGTATCCGGCGAACGAGACGCCCTCGCGCCGCCACACGCATCCGCCGCCGCGGCCGGCCGCCTTTCATCCACCGAATCCCCTTCCGCCGCCTCGATTCCATGAACCCGTTCTCCATCCACTCGCGCCCCGACGCGCGTCCTGATCGTCCGCGGAGCATCCGAACCGGCCCGTGGAGGCGCTGGATGGCGGCGGCTCTGCCGGCGGTGGTGCTTTCCGCGGCGCCGCTCGCCGCGCAGGACTCGCTGACGGCGCTGCTGCGGGCGAACGCGCACCCCATGCAGGCGGACGCGGACGGGCGCCTTTCCGGCGCCGGCGCCGAGCTGCTGCTGGCGGCGGGGCGTGACGCGCAGTTCTTCCTGATCGGCGAGGAGCACGGGGTGGCCGAGGTCCCGCGCGTGACGGCGGGCCTGTTCCGCGAGCTCGTGCCCGCGGGGTACCGCCACTTGGCCATCGAGACGGGCGAGTTCCTGGCCGCGGAGCTCAACCGGCGGGTGCTGGCCGACACCACCGGCACCGCCTACGCCGCGTTCGTCCGCGAGCACTTTCCCGGCGCGCCGTTCTACAACTGGAGCGAGGACGCGGCGCTGCTGCGCACCGCCGTCCAGGCCGCCGGCGGGCGCCCGGACGTGCTCTGGGGGCTGGACTACGACATCCTGGCGGACCGCTACACCCTGCGCCGCCTGCGCGACATCGCCCCCACGCCGCGCGCCCGCGCCGCCGCCGAGGCCGTGATCGCGCGCGCCGACGGCGCCCTGCGGCAGGCGCTCGCCACGCGCAACCCCGGACTGCTGATGATGTTCGGCGGCCCCGACGACGTGTACGCGCCGCTGCGCCAGGCGTACGCGCCCCAGCCGGGCTCCGAGGCGGACCGCATCATCCGGCTGATGGAGACCACGCGCGAGATCAACGGCTACTTCGGGCGGGGCGAGGGGTACCTGTCCAACCTGAACCGCGCGCGGCTGAACAAGCGGCAGTTCATGCGCTACCTGGACGCCGCGACGGCGAGCGAGGGGCGGATGCCGCGGGTGATGATGAAGTTCGGCTCCAGCCACATGGTGCGCGGCCGCACCTTCACCAACGTGTTCGACCTGGGCACGCTGGCCTCCGAGATCGCGGACGTGCACGGCAGCCATTCGTTCGGCGTGCTGATGCTGGGCGGCGCGGGGACCACGCACGCCCAGATCGACCCGCGCGTGTTCCGCTCGGTGGAGGCGCCGGTGGAGGTGGAGCCGTGGATGCAGCCGTTCTACGCCGCGGCCGACCCGCGGCGGTGGACGGTGCTGGACCTGCGCCCGATCCGCGCCCGGATCCCGCGGCTGGGCACCCTGCCGGCCGAGACGCTGCAGGTGCTGTACGGCTTCGACGCGGTGGTGATCCTCTCCGGCAGCGGCCCCCAGCACGACCCCGCGCTGGAGTGATACCAGAGCCTGAGGATGCGGGGCGCGGGGGGAGTTTGCGACTCAAGTCGCGGCTACAACGGCACGCACTCCGCCTTCGCGGACTTCGACCGCGACATCCTGCGCGAGCGAAATCGCGCGGTGGGCGCGCACGAGAAGGCGCGGAGAACGATGTCGTTCTCCGCGCCCTCCGCTCGTCCGGGTCCACGCACGTTCAGCAATGCCTCTTCCGCGCCTGCAATGTCGTGCGCACCGCCGCCGGTAGTCCGCGCAGGCGGACTTCGTGTGGTTGTTGCAGCGGATTCATCCGCCCTGCGGGGACGGGGGACGCGCTACACCCCCGCCGGCTCCAGCCGCCGGATCGAATCCACCGCGAAATGGATCGACGTCTCCACGTACGCTTGCTGGTCGATGCGGGTGTCCAGGCGGGTCGCCAGGATCGTGGACACCACGCCGTGCAGGATCGCCCACACCACGTGCGCGTGGATGCGCGCCACGGCGGGGTCGGCCAGGGCGGCGGGGGCGGAGCGGCGCACCAGCTCCGACAGCACGTCCATCGAGCGCGCGGCGCGGCGGAAGAGCTCCTTGGGGACGCGAGAGAGCGACTTCGGGTGGTACAGGTACATGATCTCGTAGAACTCGGGGTTGGCCAGCCCGAACTCCACGTACCTGCGGCAGTGCAGCTCCAGCAGCTGCAGCGGCGTCCCCGGTTCCTGTGACGCCGCGAGCACCACGTCGTACCAGCGCTGGAAGCCCTCGTCGATCAGCGCGTGGACCAGCTGGTCCTTGCTGGCGAAGTGCTCGTAGATGCTGCTGACGCTGCACCCCACCCGCCGCGCGATCTTGCGCATGGACAGGTTGTCGTAGCCGTCGGCCACCAGCAGGGTGCGCGTGGTGTCGAGCGTGGCGGCGCGCAGACCGTGCTGGGTCCAGGGCTGCTGCATCTGTGCGTGGAGAAGGGGAGACCGCGGGGAGACGTCCGTCCGCATCGGCACAATGTCCCAGCGCCCCCCGGCGATTGTCAACCGGCGGCTCGGTAACGAACTCCCCGGCGACCTCGTGTTGTGTGTATACCAGATCCGGCTGGACTGCATTCGTGAACTTCAGCGGCCGCGGGGGGCCAGGGGCTCGGCGGCGGGTTCGGAGGTGAAGAGGGTGCGCAGCTCGTCGGTCACGCGCAGGGGGCGGCCGGTGGCGGTGCTGAGTGGGCACCAGAGCGTGCGTGCCCGCGCCAGCACCGCGCCGTCGCGCTCGCGCACGATCTCGGTGTGGCGCTCCACGCGCACGCCGTCCTCGCGGCCCACCCAGGTGCGGGCACGCACCGTGTCGCCGGGGAGCGCGGCGCGCAGGTAGTCGATCTCGTGGCGCAGCACCACCCAGCCGATCGCCCGCTGCACCCGCTCCGGCGCGGTCGCCGTCCAGTGCGCGATGGCCGTCTCCTGCACCCAGCGCAGGTAGACCACGTTGTTGACGTGCCCCGCGCCGTCCACGTCGCCGGGAAGGACGGGGAACGCGGTCTGGTACGCGCCGGAGGGCGTGGCCATCAGGGCGCCCCACGCGGCGCGGCGGCGCCCGGCATCACCATCGTCACATCAGCAGCGCTTCCACGCGGTGGGCGTGGACCATGTCCTCGCACGGGCTCCAGGCGAACACGGTGAAGCGGCCGTCCTGGCTGGCGACCATGGCGAGCGCGTCACGCTGGTCGTGCACGAACTGCGCGGCGGAAAGGTGGCGCGTGCCGCCCAGCGCGCCGGGGTCCACGATCTTGGCGGTGTTGCCCACCACCGGCGCCGTCACGGACACGCGCTCCACCCGCTCGGCGCCGCGCTTGCGCGCCAGCTTCACCCCGAACGCCAGCACCTCGTGGCGCTCGTTCAGCACCGTGGCGCCGTCCACCGCCGTAAGGCCGGCGATGCCGTCCACGGCGCGGTGCAGCGCGTCGCGCCACGCCGTGTCTTCCCGCTGCGGCCCGTCCGCCTCCAGCAGCCGCGCCAGCTTGCCGTACGGGTCCACGCGGTAGGGGATCGGGTGCTGCGCCGAGTCGCGCCACGCGTCGCTCCCGGCGGGGACCACGATCAGCGAGCCGCCGCGGCCGTGCTGGCGCATCGACACGGCGAGCTGGGCCAGGATGCTGGGCGGGCCGGACGCGGGGAGCGGCGCGTCGAAGCCCAGCAGCGACGAGAGCAGGGCGGGGCAGTCCGGCAGGCTGGCGCCCCCCTCGTCCACCTCCATGACGCGGTCGCCCTCGAGCACGGCGATGGTGCCGTACTTGTCGAACTCGTCGCCGCGGCGGTACTTGAGCACCAGCAGGCCGGGCTCCACCACCTCCAGCACCAGCGTGGCCACCGGCACCCGCCGCGTGGTGCCCCACACGCGCAGCCGCCCGCCCTGCGGCCACACGCCCAGGTGGATCCCCGGCCGCTCCACCGCCGGGGCCAGCCGCGCCAGCTCGCGCGGGTTCAGCGGCAGCGCGCGCTCGAACACCATGGCGCTCGCGTCGGGCTCGATGTAGGCCAGCGAGATGCGCGGCGCGCGGCCCTCCTCCTTCTGCAGGCTGGCCCAGAACGCGAGGTCGATGATGGTCTCGATGGTGTCCACGTCCGGCAGCGGCGCCAACGGGCCGGCGCCGCGCGCCCGCGCCCCGTCCGCGTGCGCCGCCAGGTGCCGCGCCACCGTGGGCGCAATCCCGCGCGCCGCGGGATACCCCGGCGCCGTCTTCTTCTTCGTCTCCGTCTTCATCCTCGGCCCTCCCGTCTGCAGCCTCGCTCCCGATCCGGAGCAGGGATCGCGCCCCGCCGGGGCGGGGCGTCCGATCGCCGCGAGCGCGAACGGAGGAATATCTCACGCCGGGCGAGCGGACGAAACCGAGGAGCCGCGCCGGGCGCCGATCCCCGGGCCGTTGCCCGATGCGGGGCCGTGCGGTCTATTGGGCCAGGTCACCCATCTCCGGAGCCTTGGATGAGAAGCTTGCAGCTGGTGGAGTTCGGCGCGCCGCTGGAGTGGCGCGAGGGCGAGACGCCGCAGCCGCGCGGCGCCGAGGTGCTGCTGCGCACGCTGGCGACGGGCGTCTGCCACAGCGACCTGCACATCTGGGAGGGCTACTACGGCAGCGGGCCCACCCGCAGCTACGTGAAGGACCGCGGGGTGAAGCTGCCGCTGACCCTGGGGCACGAGATCGTGGGCGAGGTGGCCGCCGTGGGCCCCGAGGCGGAGGGGGTCGCGGTGGGCGACGTGCGGCTGGCGTACCCGTGGATCGGCTGCGGCACCTGCCGGCACTGCCGCGACGACCGCTCCAACCACTGCACGGCCATGCGCTCGCTGGGCGTCCTGGCGCACGGCGGCTACGCGAGCCACGTGCTGGTCCCCGACGCGCGCTACCTGCTGGACATCGGCACCATGCGGCCCGAAGAGGCGGCCTCGTACGCCTGCGCCGGGCTCACCGCGTACAGCGCGCTGACCAAGGCGCTCCCGCTGGACGCGGACGAGGAGCTGGTGATCATCGGCGCGGGCGGGCTGGGGCTGATGGCCGCGCAGATCGTGCGGGCGATGACCGAGGCGGGCGTCACCTTCATCGACCTGGACGCGCGCAAGCTGGAGGCGGCGCGCGACTTCGGCGGCTTCGCCACTATCGACGCCCGGGCGGCGGACCCGCGCGACGAGGTGATGCGGCGGACGGAGGGGCGCGGCGTGGCGGCGGTGATCGACTTCGTGGGCTCGGGCGAAACGGCGTCGCTGGGGCACGCGCTGCTGGCCAAGAACGGCACGCTGGTCCTGGTCGGCCTCTTCGGCGGCGAGATGACCATCGCCACGCATCTGCTGCCGCTGCGCAACCAGTCGATCCGCGGCTCGTACACGGGGAGCCTGCGGGAGCTGCGCGAGCTGCTGGCGCTGGTGCGCGAGCATTCCGTCCGCCCGCTCCCCGTGGCCTGCCACCCGATGGACCACGTGCCGCGCATATTGGACGAGATGCGGCAGGGGAGGGTGATCGGCCGCGCGGTGGTGGTGCCGTGACGCGCCGCCCGCCGCCCGCGCGCGCCGCCTTCGCGCGCTTCGTCCCGATCACCACGCGGTGGATGGACAACGATGCGTACGGCCACCTGAACAACGTGGTCTACTATTCGTTCTTCGACACGGCCGTCAACCGCTACCTGATCGAGCGCGGCGTGCTGCGCATCGACACCAGCCCGGTGATCGGCCTGGTGGTGGAGACCGGCTGCCGGTACCACCAGCCGCTCAGCTATCCGGACGACGTGGAGGTGGGGATCCGCGTGGCGCACCTGGGCACCAGCAGCGTGCGCTACGAGCTGGCCATCTTCCGCCCCGGCGAGGAGACCGCCTCCGCCGACGGCCACTTCACCCACGTCTACGTGGACCGCGCCACGCGCAAGCCCGTGCCGCTGCCGGACGAGCTGCGCGCGGTGCTCGAGGAGTTGCGGACCGAAGAGGCGGACGGAGGAGTGAGTGCCGGGGCACCCGGCGGCTGAAGCCGCAGCAACAACGACGAAAAGCCTCGCAAACTGCGCGAGGCTTCAACTGCTCAGCGGCCGTGCGCATCGTCTGCCTCGCCGCTCGTCCGCCTGCGCGCCCCGAGAAGTCCGCGCAGGCGGACTGTGTGCCGTTGTAGCCGCGACGTAACCGTTCAGGTGGCCCTGAGGATTGTGGGCGCAGGGCTGCCGGCACGGAGGGCGGCAATGGAGTCTGCGACGAAGTCGAGCGGATGAATCCCCTGCTGCTGGCATGTCGCGCTGATCGACAGGATGCGCTCGGCGTA
>DASSME010000041.1:0-9158 GCA_035689035.1 Longimicrobium sp.
GCTCGGCGTCTCGGTCGGCGCCTTCCAGGTCGCTGTTCACCACCTTCCACAATCGCCACACCTCCACGAACTCGCCGTAGAGCCGGTAGAACTCGGCCGAGATCGCCATCTCGGCCTCGCGCCGCTTCTGCCACACCCCCCACCGCGACGTCAGCCGCTGCCCCACCAGCCAGGTGAGAAGCAGGCCGAGCAGGGTGACCGCGGCCGCCAGCGCCGCTTTCCAGAGCTCGAACTCCCAGGTGTCCCTGGTGGGCGGCCAGCTCATCAACCCATCTCCGTGATCACCGCCTTCAGCTCCTCGGGCATCTCGCGGACGGGGACGCGCTCCAGCTCCATCGACCCGTCGGCCGCGCGCCGCACCGCGATGTTGTACTTCGACGCGGCCGGGTCCTTGTCCGGGTAGTCCTCGCGGAAGTGGCCGCCGCGGCTTTCCTTGCGGTCCAGCGCGCTCAGGATGATGGCCTCGCTCACGGTGAGCAGGTTGCGCAGGTCCAGCGCCGTGTGCCACCCCGGGTTGTACTCGCGGTTCCCGGCGACGCCCACCTCCTTCGCGCGGTCGACGAGCTCGCGCACCCGGGCCAGCCCGGCGCGCATGTCGCCCTCGTTGCGGACGATGCCGGCCAGGTCCTGCATGCTGTCCTGCAGCTCGTGCTGCACCTGGTACGCGCCCTCGCCGCTCCCCGTGCGGTCGAACGGGGCCAGCGCCGCGCGCGCCGCCGCGTCCACTTGAGACTCGTCGATCGACGTGGTGCCGTGCGACGCGGCGAAGGCGGCCGCGTGCTCGCCCGCGCGCTTGCCGAAGACGAGCAGGTCGCTGAGCGAGTTGCCGCCCAGGCGGTTGGCGCCGTGCAGCCCGGCCGCGCACTCGCCGCAGGCGAACAGGCCGGGGACGGTGGACATCTGCGTGTCGCCGTCCACCCGGATGCCGCCCATCACGTAGTGCGTGGTGGGGCCGATCTCCATCGGCTCGCGGGTGATGTCGATGTCGGCCAACTGCTTGAACTGGTGGTACATCGACGGGAGCTTCTTCTTGATCCGCTCCTCGGCGTCGGGGACCTTGGCCTTGATCCACGCGATGTCCAGGAAGACGCCGCCGTGCGGGCTGCCGCGCCCCTCGCGCACCTCGCGCACGATGCAGCGCGCCACGTGGTCGCGCGTGAGCAGCTCGGGGGGGCGGCGGGCGGCCTTGTCGCCCTGCGTGTAGCGCCACCCTTCTTCCTCGTTGTCGGCCGTCTGCGCGCGGTAGTTCTCGGGGATGTCGTCGAACATGAAGCGGCGGCCGTCGCGGTTGGTCAGGATCCCGCCCTCGCCGCGCACCCCCTCGGTCACCAGGATGCCGCGGACGCTGGGCGGCCACACCATCCCGGTGGGGTGGAACTGGATGAACTCCATGTCCTGCAGGTCGGCCCCGGCGTGGTAGGCCAGACTGTGCCCGTCGCCGGTGTATTCCCAGCTGTTGCTGGTGATCCTGTACGCCCGCCCGATCCCCCCCGTGGCCAGCACCACCGCCTTGGCGCCGAAGACGCGGAAGCGCCCGCGCTCGCGGTCGTACCCGAAGGCGCCCGAGACGCGCTCGCCCTCCTTGAGCAGCGCGGTGACGCTCACTTCCATGTAGACGGTGATCCCCTGGTGCACCCCGCGGTCCTGCAGCACCCGGATCATCTCCAGCCCCGTGCGGTCGCCCACGTGGGCCAGGCGGGGGTAGCGGTGCCCGCCGAAGTTGCGCTGCAGGATGCGCCCGTCGTCCGTCCGGTCGAAGAGCGCGCCCCACGCCTCCAGCTCGCGGACGCGCTCGGGCGCTTCCCTGGCGTGCAGCTCGGCCATCCGCCAGTTGTTGATGTACTGGCCGCCGCGCATGGTGTCGGCGAAGTGCACGCGCCAGCTGTCGCGGTCGTCGACGTTGGCGAGCGCGGCCGCCACGCCCCCCTCGGCCATCACCGTGTGCGCCTTGCCCAGGAGAGACTTGCAGACGAGGCCCACGTCGGCCCCGCGGGCGCTGGCCTCGATCGCGGCGCGCAGCCCCGCGCCGCCCGCGCCGATCACCAGCACGTCGTGCTCGTGCACCAGGTGCGATCCCATGCGTCAGAACACGAAGTGTGGGTCGTGGATCACGCCCATGGAGCACAGGCGCACGTAGAGGTCGGCGATGCAGACGAAGACGAGCGACGCCCACGCCCAGTTGCCGTGGAAGGCGTTGAACCAGCTGCTCCGCTTCCACGCGCCGTGGCGCAGCATCCCGCTGCGCCCGCAGTTGGTGCAGTCGCGCGAGCCGCCCACCAGGTGGCGGAACGAGTGGCACCCCAGCACGTAGCCGGTGATCAGCACGGCGTTCACGACCAGGACCAGGCTCCCCAGGCCGACGCCGAAGCGGCCGCCGAAGTCGAACGCCTTGGCGGTGTCGTACCACAGGAAGGCGATCACGACCAGCGCGAGGTACAGGAAGTAGCGGTGGAAGTTCTGCAGGACGAGCGGGAAGATCGACTCGCCGCGGTACCCCTTCCCCCACGGCTCGCCCACGGCGCAGGCGGGCGGGTCGAAGAAGAGGGAGCGGTAGTAGGTCTTGCGGTAGTAGTAGCAGGTGGTGCGGAAGCCGAAGACGACGAGCATGATCAGGATGGCCGGCGACAGGCCCAGCGTGGGGATGCTGGCCAGGCGGAACTCGTCGGGGCAGCTGGGCCCCAGGCACGGCGAGTAGAACGGCGACAGGTACGGCGGGGCGAAGGCGTGGCGCTCGCCGAAGATGATGGCCAGGGTGGCGTAGCCGCCGGCGCCCAGCAGCGTGGCCGCGGCGAAGAGGGGGCTGGCCCACCAGTTGTCGCGCCGCAGCGTCTGCCCGAAGCGCGCCGGGGTGGGGGACTGGACCACGGGAAGGGTGGACGCCATCGCTGCCAGGCTCCCGGTCGTTGAGGATGCGGGAATGGTCAGCGGCCGGAGCGGGGCTCGTGCCCCGCGCGGCCGCGCGTGCGAACGGGCGGAATCCGTGTCGAACGACACACAGGATGATTCCCGGGCGTGCGCGCGGCAAGACCTTTGTTTCGCGGGCGAGGCGAAGCACGAGCGGCGGCAAGGGCCGGGGCGCGTCCCTCCGCCCCGGCCCCGGCCGCGCGGCGCGCGCTCACCGGCGACTGAAGTCGCAGCAACCACGACGAAAAGCCTCGCAAACTGCGCGAGGCTCCACGGCGCGACAGGGTGGCGATGGGTTCGATTCGCGCACGATCATCGCGGCCGAGCCGCAGCCGGCATTCCGCGAAGGCGAACTTCGTGTGGTTGTTGCAGCGGTTCAACCGCCCGGCGGGGCCGCGCTTCGCACCCGGGCGGCTGCGATCGCACGAAGCTTCCGCGCGGGGTCATCCGCCCAGGCGCACGATCTTCAGGCCCACGGGGTGGTTGGCGCTCACCGCCACCGCGCGCAGGCCGCGGGCGGCGTCGGGGCCGGCGTGCGCCGCCACCTCGCCGCGCACCAGGTCGCCGCGGGTGGCGACCGCTTCGTCCACGCGGTCGCGCGGCACGGCGTCGCGGAAGGTGAACACGATCACCGCGCGTGTCCACAGCGCCCGCCCGAACGCCTGCGTCACCAGCTTGATCCCCCGCCGCTCGTCGGCCGAAAGGCGCGTGAAGTCGAGCCGGGTGACGAACCAGGCGTGGTCCACCCGGTCCGCGGCGGCCTTGATCATCGCCAGGTAGCGCTCGTCGTTCCCCGCCTCGGGCAGGTCGTCGCACAGGCCGGGGGTGTCGAACACGGTGTAGCGCGTGCCGCCGAACCAGGCGTGGTAGCGGTCCACGCGGGCGGTGGCGGGCGTCCAGTCACCCACCGGCGCCACCGGCCGCCGCAGCAGCCCGTTGATCAGGCTGGACTTGCCCACGCCCGTCCGCCCCAGCAGCAGGATGCGCACGTCCCTGGTGCCCGCCGCCGGGGCGGCGCCTACTTCTTGAGCCACGCCAGCAGCCCCACGGCGGCGCCCAGCACGCCGCCCACCGCCGCCCCCACCGGCCCGAACAGCGCGCCGGCGGTGATCCCCAGCGCGGCCATGGCGGGGATGATCTCGGCGTCGATGCGGCGGCTGATGCGCTCGCGCTGGTCGTCGTTGAGCGTGATGCGGGGCGGCTCGCCCCCGGCGGCGGGGCCCCCCTGCCAGCCATCCGCGGGCGGCGGCGCGTCGCCGGTGTCGATGCGCGAGGCGGTGGCGAGGAGGAAGGGGAGCGCGCCCGAGCGCGAGATGCGCTCGAACACGGTGGTGTACAGCTCTCCCAGCCAGGGCTCCCCGTCGGGCGTGGTGGGGGCCAGGTTGTCGGCCGCCACGGCGGGGATGCCGCGCGCGGCCTTCTCGCCCGCGTGCCGGGCCACCTCCTCGCGGATCAGCTCGGCGCGGCGCTGCAGCGCCTGGGCGTAGCGCTCGGGGGCCACGTTGTTGGCGAAGGTGAACACCAGCACCGCGCGGCTCCACACCCGCGGCCCGAACGCCTGGGTGATCAGGGCGATGCCGCGCTTCTCGTCGCTCGACACGCGCGAGTCGTCCAGCCGGGTGACGAACCACATGCAGTCCACCTCGGGGACGCGCTCGCGGATCAGCTCCAGGTAGCGCTCGTCGTTCCCCACCTCGGGAAGGTCGTCGCACAGGCCGGGGGTGTCGGCCACGGCGTACGCGATCCCGTCCACCTGCGACTCGTAGACTTCCACCTGGGCGGTGGCCGGCTCATAGTCGCTCACCGTGGCCACGGGCTGGCCCATCAGCGAGTTGACCAGGCTCGACTTGCCCACCCCCGTGCGCCCCGCCAGCAGGAAGCGGAAGGTGCGCTGCCGGGCCGAGCGCAGCTGGTCCACGATCTCGAGGAGCCTGGCGCGCTGGGGGGCGGCGGCCCCGTCCTCCACGCCGGCGTCCTGGGCCCCGGGGGCGTCCTGGATGGTCATCGTTCGTTCTCCCTGGTTGCGGTTGATGGTCGGGCGGTCAGCTGAACCAGCCCTTGACTCGTGACCAACCCGACTTGATCACCGCCTTCGCCTTCTCCACGCTGACCGACGCCAGGCGGCTGACTCCTTCCCAGGTGGCCGCCAGCGCTTCGCGGAACTCGCTCCGGCTCACCCGGATCGTGGTGCCGGCGCCCGAGCTGGTGTAGGTCGCGGGCGGCGGCCTGTGCTTCTCGTCGTCCACCACGACGCGTCCCATCACCGCCAGCGAGAAGGGCTGCGCGCTCTTGCGCGACACGCGCTTGAGGACCTGGAGGTACAGGTGCCCCAGCCACTGCCGCTCGTCGGGCGTGTACTCGCGCGTGTTGTCCACCGGCACGGCCGGGATCGCCTCCGCCACCTCCTTGGGCGCGTATCGCGCGATCACGCCGCGGATCAGCCGGGTGCGGGTGTCCACCGCCTCGCGGAAGCGATGGGGCGACACGTTGCCGGCAAAGGTGAAGACGATCAGCGCGTGGTCCCACACCTCCGGCCCCAGCGCGGTGGACAGCATCTGGATGCCACGGATCTCGTCGCTCGTCACGCGTGTCTCGTCGAGCCGCGAGACGAACCAGACGCAATTGACCTCCCGCACCTTCTCCTGAATCAGGGCCAGGTACTCGTCGTCCTTCCCGGCCTCGGGCAGATCGTCGCAGAGGCCGGGGGTGTCGATGACGGTGCAGGCGATCCCCGCGATTCGCGCGTCGTACTCCTTCACCTCCACCGTGGTGGGCTCGTAGTGGCCCACGGGCGCGATGTCCTGCCCCAGCAGGTTGTTGATGGTGCTCGACTTTCCCATCCCGGTGCGGCCGGTGAGCAGGAACACCAGGCGGCGCGACAGCGCGTCGCGCACCTGCTGCTCCACCTGGCTGACCAGCGCCTGCTCTTCTTCGGGGGTGAGGTCGCTCTCGGGGGCGGCCTCGTCGATCGCCAGGGCATCGAGAATGTCCATCCAGTCCTCCAGGTTGGGCCGTGGATGCGGGGGCGCCGCGCGGCCGCCGCCGCACGAACGGATCGCGGCCCCGACGAGGCCGGACGCGGCGCCCATGCCTGTTGGACGGGACGCGTTTCGAATTTCCCGGACGATCGTGGACCGGAACCGCTCCGGCTGGTCTTTCCGACGAAAACGGAGGCCGCGAAGCAGGTGTCTTCGCGGCCTCCGTCTCGTCCCTCACACCAGATCCGCCAGAGTCTTCACGGAGAGTCAGCAGAGTTGGCAGCAACCGCGGTTTTCTGCTGACCCTGATGACTCTGCGTGAGATCCGTCTTTTTCCGGATGCGGGATGACGCTCGCCCTCCGCACCCAGGTTGCGAGTCAGCCGGGTTCTAGCGGCCGACCACCGCGGGGATGATGGATTGCGCCAGCCAATCTTCGCGGAACTTCCGCCAGACGTTGTAGGCGTTGTAGTTGCCGGCGGTGACCACCACGGCCAGGTCCAGCTCCGGCAGCACCATCAGCAGCTGCCCGCCGTTGCCGTTCGCCTCGTATTCCCGGAACACCCTGCCGCCGGCGCGGACCTGGTTCAGGTGCCACCCCAGGCCGTCCGCGTCCGGCGGCGGCGTCTGCAGGCGCGTGGACCGGGCCACCCACTCCGCCGCGACGACGCGCCGCCCGTTCCACACGCCGCCGTCCAGGTACAGCTGGCCGAACTTCAGCAGGTCGCGCGGGAGCATGCGCACGCCGCCGCCGAAGTACATCTCGTCCGCCGGCGTCACGTTCACGTGGTAGCGGGTGATGCCGAGCGGGCGCGCCACCAGCCGGTCGAACGACGACACCAGCCACTCGCCGCTCGCCTGGCGGATCGCCCCGGCCGCCAGGTTGGGGCTGGCCGAGCAGTAGGCGTAGCGCTCGCCGGGCGCCCGGGCCATCGGCAGGTCCAGCGCGAAGCGGTACCAGTCCGGCTGCTCGGTCTGCGACTGCATGGTGTTTTCATTGCCGGGCGAGGCCGCGTCGTTCTCGTCGCACGCCAGCCCCGAGGTCATGGTCAGCAGGTGGCCCAGGGTGATGGCGTCCTTGCGCGGGTCCGGGTTGCGCGGCGGGCCGTAGCGCGCGAACAGCGGCAGCACGCGCGTCTCGGGGCCCAGCCGCAGGCCCTGCAGCCGCCACGCGCCCAGCAGCACCCCGGCGAAGGTCTTGGAGGCCGAGCGCAGGTCGTGCGGCCGGCCGGCGTCGTGGCCGTGGAAGTACTCCTCCAGCGCCAGCCGGCCATGGCGCGCGACCAGCAGCGAGTGCACCTGCGGCGCCGCCGGGTCGGCCGGGTCCGCGGCTTCGATGCGGCGCACCAGCCGCTCCAGCGGCGCGGGATCGAGCCCGGCGGCGCGCGCCTGGGCGGTGCGCCACCCGTCGCCGCGGGGGACGGGCGCGCGGTAGCGGTACGGCGCGGCCGGCGGCACCCGCGCGTAGAAGCCGCGGGCCTCGGCGCCGCGCATGCGGCGGAGCGGCACGTCGGCCCCCAGCGCGGGCCAGGCCACCACCAGCCGCCCCGCCGCCCGGTCCAGCCGCGCACGGATGGCGGCTGTGTCGCCCGGCGGGACGAAGCGGACGGAATCGCCGGCGCGCTCCACCCGGAAGGTGCGGGCGCCGCCGCGCTGGTTGCGCTGCGGGTTGCGGAAGAAGACGGTGAGCGCGCCCGCCGAGTCGGGCTGGATCGATGCGTACAGCTGGTAGCGGTCCTCCAGCGGGGTGACGACGCCGCGCCACACGCCGGGCCCCGCGCGGCGCAGCACCAAGGGGGTCGCGTAGCGCGAGATCGACTCCATGCCCGCGGGGCGGATCCAGAACCCCGCCACCCGCGCCCCCGCCGCCTCGATCCGCCCGCGGAACCATCCCCGCCCGCCGGGGAGCGCCAGGCGCAGCGAATCGCCCGACACGGCGGAGGTGGCCTGGAGCCCCGCGATCCGCGCCGTCCACGCGCCGCCGCGCCGGGTCAGCGTCAGCTCACCCTGGGCGGCGGGGGCGAACACCGTGTCGATTCCCCACAGGCCGGCCAGGTCGCGCGCGTCGGCCGGGGCGGGGTTCTGCTGCGCGAAGGTGGGAATCGCGGCGGCGGCCAGGAGGAGGGCGGCCGCGGCGAAGCGAGCGAGGGCCGCACGGGCCGGAAGCCCGGGTTGGAGATCCATATCGTACCGTTCCGGGAATTCGGTGGGTGTTCCTTGCCGTCTCAACGGGGGATGGCGGGCCAGCCGTGGACCACGGCCAGCCGCTGCGCCACCTGCATCGCGAAGCCCGGCCCGGTTCGCTCGTCGTTCACCAGCACCACGCACCCCGCGCCCGTGGCGGGAAAGCCGATCACCAGCGTCGTGCTGCCGGCGCCGTACGACAGCCGGTAGATCACCGGCGCGCCCGTCACCTCCGCCACCAGGAACCCGGACGCCGCGCGCGCCGGGCCGAACATCCCTCGCCCCGCGTCGGCCATGGGCGTGAGAAGGGTGCGTGCGGCCGATGGATCGACGGGAGATCCCGCGCGGCCGGCGGATGCGTTCACCAGCGCGGCGAGGAAACGGGCCAGGTCCGGCGCGGTGGACCAGAGGCCGGCGGCGGCCTGCGTCTCCGCTGGCCACTCGCGCGTGTGCAGGTACGGCGGCGGGAGCGCCACGCCGGCGCCGGCGGGCGGCTGGACGAACCCGCTGTGGACCATCCCCAGCCGGCGCAGTGGGGCAACATCGGCCGGCCCCGGCGACGGACGTCCGGCGGCGGTGCGAAGCGCCCGCGCGATGGCCGTGTCGGCGGGGAAGCGCGTGTCCGCCGTCACCCGGCCGCGCGACGCGGCGGCGCCGAAGCCCGCAGTCCAGGTCACGCGCCCGTTCTCGACCACCGCCACGCTCGCCGCCGTCACGCCGAAGCCGCGCATCAGCCACGGGATCTCGTCCGTGAGCCACGCCAGCGAGCGCCCGCGCGTCCACGGCTGGGTGACGCCGGGGACGGGGCCGAACGCCGGGTCCCACAGCAGCAGCCGGTGCGCGGGGTCCAGCCGCACGGCGCGCGGCGCTCCGGCGTAGGCGAGGGTGAACGATTGCACCGAATCGCGCAGCTCCACGCGGCGGATCGCCCGTCCGGCGCTCCCGTCGACCGCGATCTCGAGCGGCAGCGCGTAGGGGGCGGTGCGCTGCGTGACGCGGACGCTGACGGCGCGCGGCCCGGCGCGCCGCCACGCCACGTCCAGCACGGGCGCGCCGGGGCGGTCCAGCCAGTCGGCGAAGAAGCGCGGCAGCC
>DASSME010000042.1:0-12238 GCA_035689035.1 Longimicrobium sp.
CAGTGCGCGAGTGCGCCGGAGACGGCGTGTCGGAGCGACACGTGGGCACGCGCCGGGAGAAAACGCACTCGCGCACTCACGCACTCACGCACCCGTTCAGCCAGGCCGCCAACGGGCACGAAACTCGAAATACATCAACCACATCGCGCGACGGACCGCATGAGGGATGCGCGCCCGGAGGGCCGGGACGCCGGCGGCCCGCGGCGCAGGCCTGAAGATTGAAATAGAACCCGTGGGCCGCCGGGGGCCCGGCGCCGTTGGCAACGGCGGTATCGTTGCCTACGGCGCGCGCAGCCCGGCCCCGCGCCAGCGGGGACATGCCCAGTCCGCAGTTCCGCAGGTCGTTCGTGGGCGGTTCCGGAGCGGTGTCCAGCTGGTTCGGCGGGGCAATCGGGTACCACACAGAGACGTTCACAATCCACGCGAAAGGGCGACGCGCCTATGTGCGGGATCGTTGGATACATCGGGGAGCAGCAGGTGGCGCCGCTCCTGATCCAGGGGCTCAAGCGGCTGGAGTACCGCGGCTACGACAGCGCGGGGATCGCCGTGGCCAAGAACGGCCACCTGCTGGTGCGCAAGGAAGCCGGCAAGATCGCCGAGCTCGAGAAGCTGATCGTCAACGACCCCGTGGAGGGCGTCTACGGGATCGGCCACACCCGCTGGGCCACGCACGGCCCGCCCAACCAGCGCAACGCCCACCCGCACGTCAGCGAGAAGGGCGATTTCGCGCTGGTGCACAACGGGATCATCGAGAACGCGGCGGTGCTCAAGCGCCGGCTGATCGAGCGCGGCCACACCTTCGCCAGCGACACCGACACCGAGGTCCTGGTCCACCTGATCGAGGACATCTTCAACGCGGGCGTGGACGAGGACGGCGCCCGCGCCGGGAAGCTGGAGCGCGCGGTGGAGCAGGCGCTGCAGCAGATCGAGGGGACGTACGGGATCGCCGTGATCAGCTCCAAGGACCCGGGGAAGATCGTGGCCGCGCGGCTGGGAAGCCCGCTGCTGATCGGCGTGGGCGACGAGGGCGAGACCTTCGTCGCCAGCGACGCCGCGGCGGTGATCGCGCATACCCGCGACGTGATCTACCTGGACGACGGCGACATGGCCACCATCACCGAGGGCGGCTACACGGTGCACCGGCACAACCAGGGCCCGGTGAGCCGCCCGGTGAGCCACGTGGACTGGGACCTGGAAGAGGTGGAGCGGGGCGGGTACGACCACTTCATGCTCAAGGAGATCATGGAGCAGCCCGAGACGCTCCGTGAGACCATGCGCGGCCGGCTCCTGGTCGAGGAAGGGAACGTCCGCCTGGGCGGGCTGACCGGGATGGACGAGGAGCTGATCGAGACCGAGCGGATCATCATCCTGGGGTGCGGCACCAGCTGGCACAGCGGCCTGATCGGCGAGTACATGCTCGAGGACATCGCCCGCGTGCCCACCGACGTGGAGTACGCCAGCGAGTTCCGCTACCGCCGCCCGGTGGTGGAGCCCAACACCCTGGTGATCGCCATCAGCCAGAGCGGCGAGACGGCCGACACGCTGTGGGCGATGCGCGAGGCCCGGCAGCAGGGCGCCACCGCGCTGGGGATCGTGAACGCGGTGGGATCGACGATCGCGCGCGAGACGGACGCGGGGATCTACCTGCACGCGGGGCCCGAGATCGGCGTGGCGAGCACCAAGGCGTTCACCAGCCAGGTGGAGGTGCTGGCGATGCTCACGGTGCACCTGGGGCGGCTGCGGGGCACGCTCACGGCCAGCCGCGGGCGCGAGATCGTGCGCGCGCTGCAGCAGCTTCCCGAGCAGGTGGCGCGGCTGCTGGAGAAGGAGGACGAGATCAAGAAGCTGGCCGAGGAGTACAAGGACAGCCGCAACTTCCTGTACCTGGGGCGCGGCTACAACTTCCCGGCGGCGCTGGAGGGGGCGCTGAAGCTGAAGGAGATCAGCTACATCCACGCGGAAGGGTACCCCGCGGCCGAGATGAAGCACGGCCCGATCGCGCTGATCGACGAGAACATGCCCGTCGTGGTCATCGCCCCGCGCGACGCGGTGTACGACAAGGTGCGCAGCAACATCGACGAGGTGAAGGCGCGCGGCGGCTGCATCATCGCCGTGGTGAGCGAGGACGACACCGAGCTGGAACAGGTGGTCGACACCGTGATCCGCATCCCGCGCACGCACGACGCGCTGACGCCGATCCTGGCCAGCGTGCCGCTGCAGATGCTGGCCTACCACATCGCCGTGCTGCGCGGGACGAACGTGGACCAGCCGCGGAACCTGGCCAAGAGCGTGACGGTGGAGTGAGGCGCGGCGGGCAGCCGCCCGCGGCGACGGTGTGGCGGTGGCGCGAGCCTGCGCGTGAGGGACCGACATCCGTCCGGGGCGGCTGAAGCCACGGCTACAACGACAGGAAGCCTCGCAAACCGCGCGAGGCTGTGAGTGAAAGCTCGTGGCGCGGGGAACCCCGCTCCGGCGTGTGCCGGAGCGGGGTTCTTTCGCTGGTCATTTCGTATGCTTCTGCATTAGATTCTGAGCTGGCCCGATCACAACTCGATCACTCGGATCTACCTGAATCATGAAGAACGAGCCTGAAACTCCGCCCACTGAGGACGCAGACGACATGCGCCCTGAGTACGACTTCAGCGGCGGTGTTCGTGGGAAGTACGCAGATCGCGAGGCGCTGCTAGCGGCGATCAGGGAGATCCAGCTTCGGTATTCCGAGGGGGCTCGGTCGGATCCACGCACGCCTGACGAGATCATCGGGTACGACGAGTACGGTCTTCCCACCTGAATGATCGCAACCAGCGCGTGTAGTGGACCACGTAATCTGCATCCGCCGCCCCGCTCCGGCAGACGCCGGGGCGGGGTTCGTTGCTTGGTCAACCACACGCGTCAGGGATAGATTCGGCCGCTCGGGGGGACGTCACCTTCAACGACCGGAGCAGAACGTGGCACCCGCGCACGAGTCGGGATTGGAAACCCCAGGCGCCGTCCCGTCGGCGCTGGATCTGCGCCGCGCCATCGCCGCGGCGGCGGGCGTGCTGGCGGAAAGCCAGGAGGCGGACGGCGGGTTTCCGCTGGTGGCGGTCGCCTCACAGCCTCTGGGAAGCGCCGGCGACAGCCTCTTTTCCACCGCGACGGTGCTCGCGCTCGCCGCCCCGCTCCTCCCGGCAGAGGGCGTGTCGCGCGCGGCCGCGTACATGCTGGAGCGGCGCGACGGGCGAGGGCTGTGGGCCTGGGCCGCAGACGGCTCGCTCCCGCCCGACGCCGACGACACCGCCTTGTGTCTCGGCGCGCTGGCGCGGGTCGGCGCGGCGGTGGACGGCCGACGGGACGCGCGGCTGCTGCGGAAGTTCTGGAGGTGGGGCGGGCCCTTCCGCACCTGGCTGGCCGGGGGCGCCTGGAACCGGCGGGACCGCGACGACCCGGTGGTCAACTGCAACGTGCTGTGGGCGCTCCGCGAGCTCGGCGCGCCGGTGCGGGCCGCCGAGCGCAGGGCGGCCGAGCGGATGGTGGCCGCGCACCGGGGCCCCACGCGGTACTACTGCTCCGAGGCGAGCGTGGCCTGGGCCGCGACGCGCGTGGGAATCACCCCGCCGTGGCTGCGCCCGCCGCCCGGCTCGGCGCTCGCCGGCCGGCCGCTGGAATGCGCCCTCTGGTCGCTTGCGGCCCCCACGCCACCCGCCGGGGCCGCCGCCCTGCTGCTGGACATGCGGGACGCCGACGGGGGGTGGAGGGCGGAGCCGTGGGTGCAGGGCAACCCGGGCGTGTGGGAGAGCCGGCCGGTGACGATCGCCTTCGTGATCGGCGCGCTGTCGCGCCTCGCGTCCGCCCCGTGATCCCGCGCCTTCGCGGCGCCTTTACCCGCCGGCGTAGAACCGTCCGCCGCCGGTGGCGCCGGCCCATGCACCCACGCGCTCGCGGAGAAGGCGGAGCGCGGTGGCGAGCTGAAGGGCGATGAACCGGGATTCCCAGAGCAGGAACGCGGCCCCCACCGGCCACAGCGCGGGGCGCGACGCGGCCAGCAGCACCCCGGCCCCGATCGGCCACACGGCCTGGTAGAACCCCGCCAGCGGCTGGTGGCCGTACCCGTCGAACGAGTACGGCGCCCGCTTCCCGTGCCACAGCGCCGCCCAGACGCCGCTCGCCAGGGCTCCCGCCGCCGCCACCCGCCACACCGCCGGCGTGCTCGCCGACGCGGTCCACAACGCGGCGGCGAGGGCCAGGAGCTCGAGCGGAAAGACCACCCGGCGCAGCAGCGCGCGGGCGCGGGCCTCGCCGGCGGCGGCCACGTACGTGGCGACCCCCGCGCGCCGGTCGTTCGCCGCGTCCGCAACCTGGTGCACCAGCATCCAGCGCACCCCCGCCAGCTGGGCCACCGCGGCGAACGCCCACGCCTGGGCGCCCAGCGGCCGGAGCGCGGCGAACGCCAGCAGCACCGGAAGCGTGCGCTGGGCCGCGGCCGCGCTCCACACTCCGGCCGCCCCCCGCTCCTTCAGGCGCAGCGGGCCCAGCGAGTACGCCGCCGACAGCGCGAGCCCCGCGATCCCCGCCGCGGCCGCCGCCGGGCTCGTGGCCGCCATCGCGAGCACGCCGAGCGCCGCGGCCCCCAGGGCCACGAGCACGAGCGACGCCGCGTGCCTCGTGAGGGCGGCCGCGGGCCGGAGCCTTCCCGCCGAACGATCGCACTCGCGGTCGGCATGGTCGTTCGCCACGTGGCCGAACGCCGCGCAAAGGCAGGTGAAGAGGATCACCGCGGCGGTGCGTCGCAGCACCGCCGCGTTCCCGAGGCGCGACGAGGCCGCCGCGGACGCGCACGCCGTCCACGCGAAGGGGAGCTTGGAAGCGTACCACTCCTGCCAGCGCACCGCCGCGCTCACCCGGGCGAGCGCGGCCGTAGCCGCGGGGCGCTTCCAGGCCGGGACGCCGGTCGTCTCCCACACCGCGCGAAAGGGCTGCGTTCGCGGTGGATCGCCGGGCCGCAGCGCGGGTCGTCGCCCGGGCTGTCGGCCATCTTCTATGCGGGATGATGGATGTCGCGGCACCTCGGCACCTTTCCCAGCGAGCGTCTACTCGTCCACCGTCGACCAGCGCCGGCTCTCGGCCCCACCGCGCACGCCTCCGGTCGCGCCGGCTTCGCATGGCCGATACCGGACTGAAGCACATGGTGGACCACGTGATCCGCCTCCTCTTCTCCACGCTTGGCCAGCGTGCCGCTGCGGCGGCTGGCCTGCCCCATCGCCGTGCGAGGCACCAACGTATTCCAGCCGCGGAACCTGGCCAAGAGCTGACGGTGGAGCGGGCGCGGCCTTTCTCCTGGAACTGCTGCTGCTGATTGAGCAACCCCCCGCTTCGGGCGTGTCCCGTGGCGGGGTGTTTAGTTTTTCTTTGGAGCACGAGAGAGATAGATTCTCTGAACGGCCTGTAACCCGCGGACCGGTGGCGTCACGGCTGGCTCATTCACCGTGGAGACGATCACATGTTCGACTTCCTGACCTCCACGAAACGGCCGGCACCGGGCACCCCGGTCCTCCCGGCACGGCAGGTCATCGAGCGGTTGATGGCACTCAACCGGCCGACCGCGCCCTGGAGTGTGGTGGATGGCCGCTCCGAGGGCGTAGACCTCATCGCCGAGTGGAAGATCGTGGACGCCCGCTGGTATGAGATCTTTGCCAAGGCGGGCCTCTCCACGGTCTTCAGGATCCATGTGAAGCTGGACGAAGCGAAGCAGCAGGTGAAGGCCCAGGATCGAGCGTACGAGGTTTCCTGGAGGGCGGGCATTCCCACGCTGTCGCTCGCGGCGAGCGCGTTCAGGGGCCAATCCACCTCGGTCGAGTTCGGCGCCTCGTACGGCTTCACCGAGGACCTCGGCATCGGGGAGCAGTACAGGTACCGCTTCCAGACCGGCGAGATCAAGAAGCCCGTGCAGGATGCGGTGACGGCGTGCGGCTGGGTCTACAAGGGGGTGGTGTTCGGAACGCTCTGATTATGGATGGCCGGGGGAGGAACCCCGTTCCGGTACGCGCCGGGACGGGGTTCCTCATTCCCCTCGTATGATGGAGGTCGATCCCAGGCGGGCGGCGGAGCGTCCGGCCGGGGGCGCGCGCGCCTCTAGGCAGGGCCGGCGAAGTGCTCGCGGACCATGCGCTCCAGCTCGTCGCGGGCGGGGATCGGGTGGCGGGCGGCGCGGAGATGCCAGCGGACCTGTTCCATGAGCTCGTCCAGCGCCGCCTCGTCACCAGCGGACGCCTCGCGGCCCGCGCCGGCCGCCGTCCGGGCGGCGTAGTACCGGCGGCCCAGGTCCAGGAACTGCTCCCGCTCGCCCGTCCGCGGGATCAGGCTCACCAGGTCGTCGAGCTTCATGCGCGTGTCTCCGCTACACGGTGCCGGACGCGGCGGAGCGGGCCATGGGCGGCCCGCGCGCCGCGGTTCCGGGTTGCGCGACGCTACTTCGCGTCCGGTGCCCCGCCGCGCTTCCGGGCGCGGGGGGCCTTCCGGTTGGTGCAACGGGCCGTGAGCTCGTCGACGCGCTTCTCCACCCGGTCGACCACCGAGCCTACCACGCCGCGCTCCTTGAACAGCGCCAGCATCTGCTGCTGCGCGTCGCGGGCCACGGGATATTTCTTCACGTCTTCGGCGCACCGGGTGTAGGTATCCACGACGTCTTCGTACCAGATGTGGCCCATCGTGTCGGCGGCGGCCCCGGGCTCCTCCAGCACCGGTCCGAGCCGCGCGATCACCTCGTCCGGCTCCTGGTCGTAGACGCGAACCGTGTCGGTGTCGGGGTCGATCACCTTCCCGCGCCGGGCCAGGGGCTTGTACCGCACCGTGGTGAGGTGCACCGACACCGGGTTGCGGGGGCCGACCTGTTCGTCCAGGCGGTCGCGCACCCAGATCAGCTTGTCGTTCACGTCGTCCATCACCCGGGTGCCGTCCACGTAGAGCGCGACGCCGACGCGGGCGTTGAAGAGCTCGCCCACCGTGGCGAGCGCGCCGTAGCGCGAGGGCGGCTCCACCAGGATCTGCATCACCGCCGCGGCCCTGCCGCCGTCGAGGTTGGCGTAGCTCGCTTCGATGCGGTACGCGCCCGGCTCCTTGAAGGGGAACCCGAAGACCCCCATGGTCAGGTCCACCTGCCCGTAGACGGCCTCCTCGGGCTGCAGGGTGCCGAGCTGCACCAGGTTGCGGGTGTGGTCCACCGGGAGGAAGGGGCGGCGCTCGCCGCGCGGGTTGGTCACCGCCACTTCCACCAGGCCGTCGCTGGGGTCCAGGTTGCGGTTCACCGTGACCGGGCGGTCGCTCACGTTGCGCAGCCGCAGCTCCACCAGCACCGGCTCGCCCACCTGGTACACCTGCTTGCGGCTGCGCACCCTCAGCTCCAGGCGCGGGTCCACGCTGATCCGCGCGATGCGGCCGTGGTTCGAGAACCACGACTCGCCGCCCATCTCCACGTACGTCTCGGGCGCGTGCCGCATGAAGAGCAGCTCGCCGTCGTCGAAGCGCCAGCGGAAGCGGCGGTAGAACCAGGTGGCGTTGGCCCCCGCGCCCGGGCTGGGGGTGGCCTGGTCGGGGTAGTTCATCCACGAGAGCGCCTGGTTGTCGCTGGCCAGCGGCATCCAGTTGGGCGGGCTCCAGGCGCCGCCTTCTTCCTTCTGGAACGAGTGCGCCAGGTTGAAGGCGTGCCCGGTCTCGTGGATCAGGTTGAAGAACAGCTCGCGCCGGACCGCCTCGTCGAAGGGCGGGTTGGCCTGGATGTATCCGCCGCCCACGGTGTGGAAGTAGGGGCACCGCGTGAAGATGGCGGTCCCCTGCCGGTCCACGCCCCCGGGCTCGGCGATCTCGCCGTCGAACATCACGCCGCCCAGGGAGTCGCTCTCGGCCAGCTCGGCCAGGAAGATCCACATCTTCCACTGCGGCTTGTTGGCGAAGTGCGACCAGTGCAGCTGCATGGAATCGTGCAGCTCCGCGTAGGTCCAGCGCCGGTCCTCGCCCGCCTCGCCGCTGTCCACCGGCGGGTTGCCGTCCGAGGGGCGGGTGATGCGGATCCCGGCCCGGGCGAAGGCGCTCTCCAGGGTCAGCGTCTCGGCGGGGAGGTCCGCCGGCCGGTCGGGGTGCGCGTCGGTGCTGAACGGCTCCACGTCGACCGCGTTCACCTCGCGGTCCACCTCCATCTCCACCTCGCGGAAGAAGGTGGACGCCTGCCGCACGGTGAAGGGGCCGTACTCGCGGTTCGGCTGGGTGGCGAGGAAGGTGACCTGCGCCGTGATCCCCAGCAGCGGCGACCCGGTCAGCTCCACCCGCAGGCGGTTGATCACGTCGCTGCTTTCGGGCCAGCGGAAGCGGAAGTCCTGCACGACCAGCGAGCGCCCGCCGTTGGACGCTTCGTTCGAGGTCACGCGCCCGATGAAGTGGGGGTACCCTCCTCCGGGCGGGGCCGGCCCCCAGGCCACGGTCCCGCTGACCACGTCGAGGGGGTCGGTCCCGTCGATGTCGATGCCGAGGGTGAAGCGGAGCTGGTCGTCCGCGCGCTCCTCCTCGGGGTAGTCGTGCGGGCTGTCGAGGTACACCGGGTTCCGCAGGTTGTAGAGCGGGTTCCGGAGCGCCGCGATGCTCTGCCCGGAGCGGCGGTCCTTGAACCCCCGGCCCGCGCGGGCGCTGGCGCCTCCGCTGTACTGGTAGCACCCGCTGTACTGGAAGGGCAGGTCGCGCAGCGCCTCGACCAGGGCGCGCCCGGCCTGGAGGGCGGTCAGGGCCGTGTCGCGCGGGTCCGGTTGCGGGGTCGGCATGGATCGCTCCTTTGCGAAGGGGGGAGGCGAAGCCGGTCCGGCCCTCGTGCTGGGCGGTCCGGCGACGACTCCGGTTGGTGGGACCTTCTTTCTCGAAGCCAACCTCTCGCTCGCCACGGGGAACGACCGATCCGCCATGGCTTCGCGACGGCTGATGCATGGTTGGACGCCCCCGCCTGTTTTCAGCCGGGAAGACTTGTTTCACGCAGAGGAAGCAGAGGAGCAGAGGAAGCAGAGGAAATCTTCTCTGCTGCCTCTGCTTCTCTGCTCCCTCTGGTGCGATTTTGCTGTCGGCGAGGAAAGACGGACGGGTCACCCGAACCTGGCCAGGACGCGGACGATGGCCTGGGACGGAGGCGCGCGGAAGTGCCTCGAGAGAGGCCGTGGGAAGGCAGCCGGATGGGAAAGTCGCGCGGGGGAGATCAGCGGCGACGATGCCGCCGGCGGGTGCGGGGGCCGGCGGGTCTCCGCACGCGGCCCGGACGTGGCTTCGGCGCGCATTTCGGGCGCCCACGCGGAACGGGTGACCCGGCCATCTCGGCCGATGCGGAACCCGGCCTCCTGCATTCCGGTGACGCTCCACGTCAGGAGGCCGAAGATGGGCGCCCACACCAACGAGCTGGCCGCGCTGAAGACGAACGCCTCGGCCGGCGGCGCGCCGCTCAACGCCATCAGCGCGGTGACCACCGGTATTCCGATCCCCGCGCTCCACACCGCGGGCTTGAGGATCGCGCGCCGCTGGCGGGAGAGGGTGGCCGCGATGGCCGCAAGCAGCACCACCAGCACGGACGCGGCCACGATGCCACCGGTCGTGCCCGGCCCTCCTGCGCGACCCCGCGGCGCGAAAGCCACCAGGCAACTCTGTCCCGGCGATGGCGGGGTTCTCGGTCAGGCCGCCGGTTCCGGTGACGGTGCGTCGGGCGCGCAAACCTCGCGCACGCACCCGCGGAGCCAGCGGTGCACCGGGTCGGCGTGGAGGCGCGGGTGCCAGAGCATCGAAACCGTCAGCTCCGGCGTGGGGAACGGGAGCGCGAAGCCGTGCATGCCGGCACGCAGGCCGGCGGTGTGCCGCTCGGGGACGGTGGCGACCAGGTCCGAGGCACGGGCCAGCGCCAGCGCGGACGCAAAGCCTCCCACGATCGTCGCGACCTCGCGTTCCAGCCCCAGCGCCTGCAGGGCTTCGTCGGCCGGCCCCCGTTCCAGCCCCCGCCGCGACACGGCGACGTGCTTTCCAGACGCGTACCGGGCGGGCGTGACCTCGCCCTGGGCGAGCGGGTGCCCCAGCCGCACCACGCCGATGAAACGGTCGCGGAACAACGTCTGCGCGCGCACCTCGGGGCCCGTCGTCTCTCCCACCACGCCCGTTTCCAGGTCCACGCTCCCGTCGCGCAGCAGGGCGCTCTCCTTGTCCTGCTTCGGCACCCAGCGCAGCCGCACGCCGGGCGCTTCCCGGGCCAGGCGGGCGATGAGGGCCGGTCCGAAGGTCTCCACGAAGCCTTCGCTGGTCCGCAGCGTGAACGTGCGCGCCACCCGCGCGATGTCGACCTTTTCGGCGGGGCGCAGAACGGCTTCGGCGTCGTGGACGAGCCCGGCGACCCGCTCGCGCAGCTCCAGCGCCCGCGGTGTGGGAACCAGGCCGCGCCCCGCCCGCACCAGCAGCGGATCGCCCGTCGTGTCGCGCAGCCGCGCCAGCGCCCGGCTCATCGCCGACGGGCTGAGCCGCAGCCGCCTGGCGGCCCGCGTCACGCTTCCTTCCGCGAGCAGCGCGTTCAGCGTGACCAGCAGGTTGAGATCGGGTGTCGACATGGCTCCGCCGGGGTGCGGTTGAATCGTTGCGCCTGGTGCACGAATAAAATGCAAATGGTGCATCTTCCGCCATCCCAGGGAGCGAGCCAGCTTTCGAGCGTTCGTGCGGGCCGTGCCGACCACCGATCCGGTGCGTCCGGGCCCGCGGTTCGTTTCCGAGAGCCGGAGCAATCATGTCCCACCCGGTCATCGCGCCGAGCGAGGGCGAAGCAGACGCTGCAAGCGCGGAACGGACGATCTCGGTCCGGTGGGCGCTCGCCAGCCTTTCGCTCTGCATGGTGCTGTCGTCGCTGGGCACCAGCATCGCCAACGTGGGGCTGCCCACGCTGGCCCGGGCGTTCACCGCCTCGTTCCAGCAGGTCCAGTGGGTGGTGCTCGCCTACCTGCTCGCCAGCACCACGCTGGTGGTGAGCGCGGGGCGGCTGGGCGACCTCGCCGGGCGCCGGCGGCTGCTGCTGGCCGGTATCGCGGTGTTCACGGCGGCCTCGGTGCTCTGCGGCGCGGCGCCCACGCTCCGGGTCCTGGTCGCCGCCCGCGCGGCGCAGGGGCTCGGCGCGGCGATCCTGATGGCGCTGACCCTGGCGCTGGCCGGCGAGGCGGTGCCGAGCGCCAGGACCGGCAGCGCCATGGGCCTGCTCGGGACCATGTCCGCCATCGGCACCGCGCTGGGCCCGTCGCTCGGCGGCGTCCTGATCGGCGCGCTCGGGTGGCGGGCGATGTTCCTGGTCAACCTGCCGCTGGGGGTGGTGGCGCTCCTGCTGGCCCATCGCCACCTCCCGGCCGACCGGGCGCGGGGGACGCACCGCGCCGGCTTCGACCCCGCGGGCACGCTGCTGCTGGCGCTGACGCTGGGGGCGTACGCGCTCGCCGTCACCACGGGGCGCGGCAGCTTCGGCCCGTGGAACCTGGCCCTGCTGCTGGCCGCCGGCTGCGGCGCCGGCCTCTTCGTGCTCGCCGAGCGGAGCGCCGCCGCGCCGCTGATCCAGCTGGCCCTGTTCCGCGATCCGGTGCTCGCCGCGCGCCTGGCCACCAGCGCGCTGGTGATGACGGTGATGATGGCCACGCTGGTGGTGGGGCCGTTCTACCTCTCCCGTGCGCTCGGGCTCGACGCGGCCCACGTCGGCATGGTGATGTCGGCGGGCCCGGTGGTGACCGCGCTGGCGGGCGTGCCGGCCGGCCGCGTCGTGGACCGGTACGGCGCGCAACCCATGACCCTCGCCGGGCTGATCGCGGCGGCGGCCGGCGCTCTCGCGCTCGCCACCACCCCGGCAAGGTTCGGGATCGCCGGCTACGTTGCCCCCATCGTGGTGCTCACGGCCGGCTACGCGCTCTTCCAGGCGGCCAACAACACCGCCGTGATGCGGGGCGTCCGGGCGGACCAGCGGGGCGTGCTTTCCGGGATGCTCAACCTGTCGCGCAACCTGGGCCTGATCACCGGCGCATCGGTGATGGGCGGCGTGTTCGCGCTCGCCTCGGCGGCGGCCGACCTCGCCACGGCGCGCCCCGCCGCGGTCGCCACCGGGATGCGGGTCACCTTCGCCGTCGCGGCGGGGCTGATCCTGGTCGCGCTCGCCCTGGCGGCCGCGGGCCGCGCGCGTGGGGCCCCCGTTCGCGGCGGCCTGGCGCGCCATGCTTGCACTCCGGAA
>DASSME010000043.1:0-3559 GCA_035689035.1 Longimicrobium sp.
CCGGACCACGTACACGGCCGCGCAGCTCACCCCCGGCGGCGGCACCGCGGCCGACGTGCTGCGCAAGGTGCCGGTGCTGGAGGTGGACGCCGAGGGCCGCGTGAGCCTGCGCGGCGACCCCAACGTGGTCGTGCAGCTCAACGGGCGCGCGACGGGGCTGTCGGCCACGCAGCTCGCCATCTTCCTCCGCCAGCTCCCCGCCGGGATGGTGCAGAAGGTGGACGTGATCCCCAACCCGTCCGCGCGGTACGATCCGGACGGGATGAGCGGGATCGTGGACATCACCCTCAAACAGCGCGCGGAGCTGGGCACCAGCGGCGGCGCCACCGTGCAGGCCGGCACCGCGGACAAGTACAACGCCAGCGGCAACCTGGGGTGGCAGCGCGGCGCCGTAACGGTCTTCGGCACCCTCGCCTACACCGCCGACCAGCACCCGCAGACCGGGCTCACCCTCAGCCGCCCACTCGCGTCCAGCACGCCGACGCTGGCGCAGACGATGGACGGCGAGGCGTGGCAGCGCGCCGTTACGCTCAACACCACCGCCGAGCTGAAGCTGGGCGCGCGCGACGTGCTCGCCAGCCAGCTGATCGTGGCGCGGCAGACGGGCGGCGGGACCAGCAACAGCCTCTACCGGCGGATGACCGACGGCGGCGCCTGGGCCGAGGCGGCGGACAACACGGCGGACCGCACCTTCGGCAACGGCAACCTGTCGCTCACGCACACGCTGGGCGGCGGCCGGGGGACGGTCTCGCTGCAGGCCGACTACTTCCGCTCTCCCGCAACCAGCCGCGACGTGTTCGACCGCGGCGCCCCCGCCGGCCAGACGCCGACCATCCTCACGCGCGCTTGGGCCGGCACCTCGCAGCGCGGGCTGGTGCAGGCGGACGCGACCCTCACCCCCGCGGCCGGCATCCGCCTCGAAGCCGGCTACAAGGGCCTGCTGCGGCGGATGGATCAGGACGCATCCACCGAGACCATCCCCGCCGGGAGCATCGACGGCGGCGTGGTGGAGCGGATGGGGCTGCGCTACGACCAGGCGCAGCACGCGGCGTACGCCATGGCCACGCGGCAGGGCGGGGGAATCCAGCTGCAGGCCGGCCTCCGGGCCGAGCACGCGGCCAACACCTTCATCCCGGCGGACGGGGGCGAGCGGTTCCGCGCGGCCGGGCTGGACCTGTTCCCCAGCGCGCTGGCGGCGGTGAGCGTGGGCGGGGGCGGGCAGCTGCGGGCGAGCTACGGGAGGCGCGTGGTGCGCCCCGAGCTGCGCACGCTGGTGCCGTGGCGGAGCTACGACGACCCGCGCCACGCCACCGAGGGCAACCCGTACCTTCGCCCCGAGTACACCGACGCCTTCGAGCTCGGATATCAGCACTCCGGCCGGCTGGGCTCGGTCCAGCTCGCGCCGTACTACCGCCGCACCGTGAACGCCATCGGTCCGCGGCGCGCGGTGGACGGCGCCGGGGTGACGGTGACCACGTTCGAGAACTTCTCCACCCGCACCACCTGGGGCGCGGACCTGAGCGGGTCGCTGCGCGGCACGCGGCTCAGCGGCTTCGGCGGCGTCAGCGCCTATCACGCGGTGGTGGACGCGGGGAACGTGGAGCCCGGCCGGAGCGTGGCCGCGCTGGCGTGGAGCGCCCGCGCCAGCGCCACCTGGAAGCCCGGCCCGCAGACCGAGGTGCAGGGGACGGTGGGCTACCGGGCGCCGTTCCAGTCCGTGGCCGGCCGCTTCGGCGCGTACGTGACGGACGACGTGGCGCTGCGGCGGACGCTGGGCGCCGGCCGCGCCGCCGTCACCCTGCGCCTGACCGACCCGCTGGGCCTGACCCGCTACGAGCTGGCGGGGATCGACCCCGAGTCGGTGCAGCTCACCACGCGGCACTTCGGCACCCGCGCGGCGTACGTCGGCTTCAGCTACACCGTGGGCAGCGCGCCCCGCGTGCGCGCCCAGCCCGACCCGGCCGCGCAGAACCGCCCCGCCGATCCAGCGGCCGGCGGCTGATACCCACGTCGATTCACCGACAGAAAGGAGCGGGAGCGCCGGATCGTCCGGCGCTCCCGCTCATACCAGGTCCGGCTGAACTGCTTCCTCACGCAGGGTCCGCAGGGTTCGCAGAAAAACAGCAGTTCTTCTGCGAACCTTGCGGACCCTGCGTGAGACGATTCTGAATTTGGAGTGGAACGATCGATCTGGTATCCAGGATGACGGCGTCCGGCTTATCGTCGAACCAGCAAGCATCCAGGCCGATCGGGAATCACTTCCTCCAGTTCCTGTCCGTCGCCGCCAGCCCCAGCGTGACGGCCGTGGCGGCGAATGCCACGATCAGGCATCGCGGGTCGACGCCGGTGGAGATCGCGCACACCGCGAAGGCGGCCCAGAGCGCGAACCGCACCCAGTGCCACGTCACGCGGGCCCGCGAGGCATGCATCCGGTGGGGCGGCGGTTTGCGACGGCTTCGGCTCACGGCTTCGCGCAGGCTGGCGGATGTCGCGGCATCAACGGGGAGGTACGGACGCAGTTCCTCCGGCTGCTCCGTTGCACTCCGCTGCTCCGTGTGACCAAACGCCGTAAAACCGGGCCCGCGGAAGAAAACCGCGGGTCAGTGCCCGCGGACGGCGTGCGGCCGGTACGGCGCCTCGAGCCGGGCGATCTCGTCCCCGGTGAGCTTGAGCTCGACGGCGCGGATGGCGGTGTCCAGGTGCTCCGTCTTCGTGGCGCCGATGATCGGCGCGGTCACCGCGGGCTTGCCCAGCAGCCACGCCAGCGACACCTCGGCCGGGCTCGCCCCGCGCTCCGCGGCCACGGCGCGGACGGCGGCCACCACCTCGTCGTCGCCGGGCTGGCCGTACAGGTCGTGGCCGTACTCGTCGGTCGCCGCGCGGGTGGTGCTGGTGCGGTCGTCCACGCCGGTGCGGGCGCCGGCCAGCAGCCCGCGCGCCAGCGGCGACCAGGGGATCACCGCCACCCCCTGCGCCCGGCAGAGCGGGATCATCTCCCGCTCCTCCTCGCGGTAGACCAGGTTGTAGTGGTTCTGCATGCTCACGAAGCGCGCCCACCCGTTGCGCTCGCTGATGCTCAGCGCCTGCGCCATCTGCCACGCCCACCCCGAGCTGGCGCCGATGTAGCGCACCTTGCCGCTGTGCACCAGGTGGTCGAGCGCGGCCAGCGTCTCGTCGATCGGGGTGCTCGGGTCGAAGCGGTGGATCTGGTAGAGGTCGATGGTCTCCACCCCCAGCCGCCGCAGGCTGGCCTCGCACGCCTGCACCACGTGCTTGCGGCCCAGGCCCCGCATGTTGGGCCCGGGCGCCATCGGGTTGTAGACCTTGGTGGCGAGCACGATCTCGTCCAGGTCGCCGAACTCGCGCAGCGCGCGGCCGGTGATCTCTTCGCTCACCCCCACCGAGTACATGTCGGCGGTGTCGAAGAAGTTGATCCCCGCCTCGACCGCCCGCCGGAAGAACGGCCGCGCCGCCGCCTCGTCCAGCACCCAGGGGCGCCAGCGCGGGTCCCCGTAGCTCATGCACCCCAGGCAGATCCGCGACACCACGGCGCCGGTGG
>DASSME010000044.1:0-5032 GCA_035689035.1 Longimicrobium sp.
CACCACGGCGTGCTACCGCGCAAGTAGCAAGCACGCGCGCTCGCGCCGGGCAAGTCCGGGCCAGCGCAGGGATCTTGTTCATGCCACGAGCGCGATCTCCCGGCCCCCCACGGAGGAAGGGGAGGAAACGCCTCGCGCCGAAGCTTGGAATTCAGTGGCTCTGCCGGATCGGGTCATCGGCTCACACGGAAGGACGGAAGAACGCGATGAAGTACTCTGTCTCCTTACCCGGAAGCGGGATGTTCCTGGGAGAAAGTCAACGACGGGCTGTTTGGTCCGCGGAAGGCGAGCGTTATCCCGAATCAAGGGGAAAGACTTATCTCACGCAGGGTCATCAGGGTCAGCAGAAAACCGCAGTTTGCTGATGACTCTGCTGACCCTGCGTGAGACCCATTGTCGGTCAGTCCGTGAACGAATCAGGCGGGATCTCGTATGAGCAGGGGATGGAGGTGAGAAGCCCCTCTGGACTCTGACGCAAACCGCTCCATATCTCGCGCGTCACGGATGCACATACACGAGAAAGCGGGCCGCCTCCACCTGGGAAGCGGCCCGCTGCCGTTCGGTCGATCGCGCCGGGATGACTTACGGCCGGGGCGCCTGCTGGTTGGCGGGCGCGGGGGTGGTGGCCGGATTGGGCGCCGGCGAGCCGGCGTTGGCCGTGGCCGGGTCGTTGCCGCCCTGCGTGGCCGCGGGGGCCGGGGTGGCGGGCGCCGCCGGGCCGGTGCCCTGCGCCTGGTTCTGCGCCGCGGGGCCCTGGGTCACGCCCACCGCCGGGCTGGTGCGAGCCGGCGCCACGGGCGCCCCCTGCTGCAGCCCCTGCCGCAGCACCGACGAGGCGCGCTGCGGGCGCGACGAAAGGATCGAGAGCGCGAACGCCAGCGCCACGAAGATCCCGCCGGCCCACCAGCTGGCCTTGTGCAGGATGGTGGTGGCCTGGCGGCTGCCGAACAGGGTGTCGGTGCCCGCGCCGCCGCCCATGGCCGCAAGGCCGCCGCCCTTGCCGGACTGCAGCAGCACCACGGGGATCAGCACCAGCGCGTCGAGAACCAGCAGAACCAGCAGAAGCGTAAACACGAAAGCTTCCGGTTGTCAGGGGGGAAGGTCAGGGCCGTAAAGCCCTTAAAAGTAGCAGGATGCGGCGTTTCGTCAACCCGTTGGCGGGGACGGCGTCCGGCGCCCCGCGGCCCTCGAGCCATGGAGCGCCGGCCGATCCCACGGCACGCTCCGCGAGCGTCAGGCGCCGACCGCGCGCACGCCGTCGCGGTTGATGCGGTTCTGCTCGTCCACGAAGATGAACACGGGGCGGTAGCGCTCCAGCTCTTCCTCGCTGTACTGGGCGTAGCTGATCACGATCACCTTGTCGCCCGGGTGCGCCAAGCGCGCGGCGGCGCCGTTCAGGCAGATCTCGCCCTTTCCCGGCACGCCGGGGATCACGTAGGTCTCGAAGCGCGCGCCGTTGTTCACGTTCACCACCGCCACCTGCTCGTACTCCAGCAGGTCGGCGGCTTCCATCAGCACCGGGTCGATGGTGATCGACCCCACGTAGTTCAGATCCGCTCCGGTCACGGTAGCCCGGTGGATCTTCGACTTGCACATGGTGCGGTTCATAGTCGATCCTTTGGGCTGTTCAACCTCGTGACAATCTGCACCATCAGGGGAGCAGCGCGTTGTCGATCAGGCGCGTGCGCCCCACCCGCGCCGCCACGGCCAGCAGCGTGCCGCGCGCGGCCCTCTCCACCGGCGCCAGCGTATCGGCGTCGGCCACTTCGGCGTACTCGGGCTCCACGCCCGGCGCCGAGATCCCGCCCCACAGCGCGGCGCGCAGCACGGCCGCGTCGCGCTCACCCCCGGTGTACAACGCCTCCACCGTCCGCAGCGAGCGCGAGAGCGCCAGCGCAGACGCCCTCTCCTCGGGGGAGAGGTAGACGTTGCGCGAGCTCATCGCCAGGCCGTCGGCCTCGCGGACGATCGGCGCCACGTCCACCTCCACCGGGATGTCCAGGTCGGCCACCATGCGGCGGATCAGGGTGGCCTGCTGCCAGTCCTTCTGCCCGAACACGGCCACGTCGGGCGTGAAGATCCCGAACAGCTTCGCCACCACGGTCAGCACGCCGCGGAAGTGTCCGGGGCGGCTCCCGCCGTCCAGCCGCCCGCCGATCTCGTCGTCGGGAAGGATGGAGACGCGGGGCTCGCCGTGCGGGTACATCTGGGCCACCGGCGGCGCGAACACCAGCGCCGCCCCCACTTCGGCGGCAAGGGCCAGGTCGCGCTCCAGGTTGCGCGGGTAGCGGTCCAGGTCTTCGCCGGGCCCGAACTGCAGCGGGTTCACGAAGATGGACATGGCCACGACGTCGGCGCCGCGCTCGCGCGCGCGCTCCACCAGGCTCAGGTGGCCGGCGTGCAGGTACCCCATGGTGGGCACCAGGCCGATGCGGAACTCGTCGCGCCGGAGCGCGGCCACCCAGCTGCGCACCTCGGCCACGGTGCGGACCAGCCCGACGCCCGCGTCGGCGGCGACGTGCTCGATGCTCCGCTCCATCGATGCGGTGCTCATGCGAAGGTGTGCTCCGGGGCGGGGTACTCGCCGCCCTTGACCGCCTTCACGAAGCCGCCGCACGCCTCCTGCGCCGTGTCGCCCAGCTCGGCGAAGCGGCGCAGGAACCTGGGGGTGAAGTCGCGGTTCAGCCCCAGCATGTCGTGCAGCACCAGCACCTGCCCGTCGCACCCCACGCCCGCGCCGATGCCGATGGTGGGGACGGTGACCGATCCGGTGATCTCGGCGGCCAGGTCACCCGGGACGAGCTCGAGCACGACGGAGAACGCGCCCGCGTCTTCCAGGCGCCGCGCCTCGTCCTTGAGCCGCTGGCGGTTGGCGTCGTCGCGGCCCTGCACCCGCACGCCCAGCGTCTGCACCGACTGGGGGGTGTAGCCCAGGTGGCCCATCACGGGAATGCCGACGTCCACCATCGCCCGTACGGTGTCGGCGATGGCGGGGGTGCCGCCCTCGAGCTTGACGGCGGCGGCCCCGGTCTCCTGCAGCACGCGGCCCGCGTTGCGGAGCGCGTCTTCGCGCGAGACCTGGTAGGTGAGGAAGGGGAGGTCGACGACGAGCAATGCACGCTCCACCCCGCGGCGCACGGCGCGCGCGTGGTGGATCATGTCGTCCAGCGTGACCGGGAGGGTGGTGTCGAGACCGAGCACCACCTGCCCGAGCGAATCTCCGACCAGCACGACATCTACCCCTGCGCCATCCACGATGCGGGCGAAGAGGTAGTCGTATGCGGTCAGGACGGCGATCTTCTCGCCACGCCGCTTCATTTCGCGGAGGTCGGGCACAGTGACCCTCCGCACGCCATTCCCGCGTTGTGTGGACATTTCCCAGTCTCCCGGGCCCGGCCGAACTCGCTTGCCGCCGGGCCGAAACAATGTCCGCTGTAGCGGGTTGACGTGCCGGAAAGTTATCCGGAAGTTCAGCGCGTGTCAAACACCCGCTTCGACCCCGTCCTGATCCGCGCCCTGGCCGCCGAGCTGGGCGCCGCGCTGCACGGCCGCATGGCCCACGCGCTCCCCGTGTTCGACCGCGACCTGTCGGCCACGCTGCTGCTGGACCGCGGCCAGGCGCTGCGCTGGGACCTTCACCCCACCCGCGGCTGGGTGCGCATCGTCGCCCGCGCGCCCGAGATGGAGGCGCGCCCGGCCGAGGCGCGCATCGTCCGCGTGGCCGCGCCCGACGACGAGCGGCTGCTGCGCATCGACCTGCACGAGGGGAACCGCTTCAAGGGCGGCACGCGCGCGCTCGTCCTCGAGCTTCACACCAACCAGTGGAACGCGCTGCTGGTGGACACCGCCGACCGGCGCATCGTCTCGCTGCTGCGCACGCGCGAGGCGGGCGGGCGCACACTCCGCTCGGGCGAGGTCTATCATCCCCCCGAGCCGCAGCGGCGGTACGGACGGGAGAGCGTCCCGATCGACGAGGCGCGGGCGGTGTGGCTGGCGCGGCTGCGTCCCGTGCCCCCGGAGGAGCGGCGGGGCGAGTTGCTTCGGCAATTCGCGGGCACCAGCCCGATCAACGCCGCCGCGCTCCTCGGCTCCGCGGCATCGATGGAAGATGCGGACGCGCTCGACGCCGCGTTCGAGCGGTGGTGGGCGGTGCGGCACCGTGCCGCGGCCGAGCCGGTGCTGCTGGTGATGAAGGGTGGTCTGCAGCCGTATCCGTTCCCGCTGGACGGCGTCTCCTTCCGCACGGCTGACTCGCTGCTGGATGCGTTCGAGACCGTCTCGCAGGCAGAGACGGTGGATGCGACACAACGCGACGTCACCGCGCTGGTGAACCGTGCGCGGCGGCGGCTGGAGTCCGCACGGCGGCGGATCGAGCGGCTGCGCGAGGAAGAGGCGAAGGTGGGCGAGGCCACGCGGCTGCGCGAGCGGGCGGACCTGCTGCTGGCGCACGTGGGCCGCGTGCAGCCGGGCGCCAAGCGCGTGACCGTGCACGACGCGGAGGGCCGCACGCTGAAGCTGCCCGTGGACCCCGCCCTGCCGCCGCTGGAAAACGTGAAGCGGCTGTACGACGACGCCCGCCGCCGCAGCCGCGCCGAGGAGCGCCTTCCCGAGCTGATGCATCGGGCGATCGTCGAGGAGGAGCGCTGGACGAGCGCTCTCGCGTCGTTGGAGGCAGGCGAAGTGCCGCCGTGGGTGGAGGCCGCGCTGATCCGCGCCGAGACGCGGGAGCCGCGGCAGGCCACCAGCAAGGGCCCGCGGCTGCCGTACCGCGTCTACCGCACCTCGGGCGGGCTGGAGGTGCGGGTGGGAAAGACGAGCAAGGACAACGACGTGCTCACCTTCCGCCACTCCGCGCCCGGCGACGTGTGGCTGCACGCGCGGCAGGTGCCCGGCTCGCACGTGGTGCTGCGCTGGAGCGAGGAAGGTGCGCCGCCCGCGCGCGACCTGGACGAGGCGGCGACTTTGGCCGCCATCCACAGCAAGGCGCGCTCGTCAGGCACCGTGGCCGTGGACTGGACGCGCCGCAAGCACG
>DASSME010000045.1:0-3233 GCA_035689035.1 Longimicrobium sp.
ACTCCAGGTCACCGGTGGCCAGGCGCCGCACCCGGTCCCCGGTCCGGTACAGGCGGCCGCCCGGCTCCTCGCCGAAGGGATCGGGGACGAAGCGCTCCGCCGTCAGGCCGGCACGCCCCAGGTAGCCGCGCGCCACCCCCGCCCCGCCGATCAGGAGCTCGCCGGGGACCCCCGCCGGCTGCGGGCTCCCGAGCCCGTCGCAGACGTACAGGCGCACGTTCCCGAGCGGACGGCCGATCGGGTGCCCCGCCACGATCCCGTCCGCCGGCACCGGGTGCGTGGAGGCCAGGATGGTCCCCTCCGTGGGGCCGTACAGGACGTGCGTCTCCGCCCCGGGGAGCGCCTCCCGCATCTCCGCCAGCAGGTCGGCCGCCACCCGGTCGCCGCCCACGAAGGCGCGCCGCAGCCGGATGAGCCGGGGCGTCTCGCGCTCCACGTGGACCACCTGCCGCATCAGCGCGGGGACGGCGTGCAAGAGCGTGGCGTCCGCGATCTCCGCCACCAGCGCGGGAACGTCCAGCACCCGCTCGCGCCCGACCAGGCGCACCGCGGCCCCCGAGGTGAGCGGCAGCAGCGCCTCGAAGAGCCAGATGTCGAAGGCGTACGAAGCCAGCGCCGGCATCACGTCGCCCTCGCCGACCCCGAACGCCTCGCGCGTGGCGGCCAGCAGGTTGGCCAGGGAGCCGTGCTGCACCAGCACCCCCTTGGGCGTCCCCGTGGAGCCGGAGGTGTAGATCACGTACGCCAGGTGCCCGGGTGAGACGCCGCGTTGCGGGTTCTCGGCAGACTGCGCCGCGATCGAGTCGCCGTCCCCGTCCACGCTCACGACCGCGACGCCGTCGCCGACGGAGAGCGCCGCACGCAGTGATTCCTGCGTCACCAGCACGGGCACGGCCGCGTCGGCCAGCATGAACGCAAGCCGCTCCGCGGGATAGGCGGGGTCCAGTGGGACGTACGCGCCGCCGGCCTTCAGCACGGCCAGGATGGAGACGACCATCTCCGGCCCCCGCTCCAGGCAGATCGCGACGCGCGTCTCGGGCCGGACGCCGAGGCCCGTGAGGTGGTGCGCCAGCCGGTTGGCCCGCTCGTTCAGCTCGCCGCGGGTGAGCGATTCCTCCTCGAAGCGCACGGCCGCCGCCCCCGGCGTGCGCGCCGCCTGCTCCTCGAACAGCTCGTGGATGCACCGGTCCGCGGGATACTCGGCCGCCGTCCGGTTCCAGGCATCCACCACCAGGCGGCGCTCTTCCGCCGAGAGCAGGTCCAGCTCCGAGAGCCGCGCCTCCGGCCGGGCCGCGGCCTGCTCCAGCACCCGCGCCAGGTGGCCCAGCATCCGCTCGATCGTGCCGCGCTCGAAGAGGTCGGTGCTGTAGTTCAGCCCGCCGCGCAGGCCCTGGGGGGTCGCCGCGAGCGTCAGGGAGAGATCGAACTTGGCGATCTCCATCGCCGCACCGACGCCGCCGACCTTCAGGCCCGGAAGCACGTCTCCCCCGCCCCCGGCGTCCTGGAGCGTGAACATCACCTGGAACAGGGGCGAGTGGCTCAAGCTGCGCTCCGGCTGCAGCTCGGCCACCAGCTTCTCGAAAGGCACCTCCTGGTGCTCGTAGGCACCCAGCGTCGCCTCCCGCACCCGCCGCAGGGTCTCGCGGAAGGAGGGGTCGCCCGAGAGGTCGGCGCGCAGCACCAGGGTGTTGACGAAGAAGCCGATCAGCTCCTCGATCTCCCCGCGCGTGCGCCCGGCGATCGGGCTTCCCACCACCACGTCCTCGCTCCCGCCGTACCTGCCCAGCAGCACCTGGAAGGCGCCCAGCAGCGTCATGTACAGCGTCGCGCCCTCGCTCCGCCCCAGCGCCTGCAGCCGTTCCAGCAATTCCAGCGAGAGCTCCACCGGGACCGCGGCGCCGCGGAACGTCTGCACCGCCGGGCGAGGATGGTCCGTGGGCAGCTCCAACAGCTCCGGCGCGCCCGCCAGGTGCGCCCGCCAGTACGAGAGCTGCCGCTCCAGCGCCTCGCCCGCCAGCTGCTCGCGCTGCCACACCGCGTAGTCGGCGTACTGCACCGCCAGCTCCGCCAGCGGCGACTCACGCCCCTCGCTGTACGCCGCGTACAGCGCCGACAGCTCCCGGAAGAGCACCCCCATGCTCCACCCGTCGCTGACGATGTGGTGCATCGAAAGGAGCAGCACGTGATCCTCATCGCCCAGCCGCAGCAGCGCCGCGCGGAAGAGCGGCCCCGCGGCGAGGTCGAACGGCCATGCCGCCTCCTCGCCCGCGCGCCGCCTGGCCGCCGCCTCGCGATCCGCATCGCTCCACCCCGACAGGTCCTCCACCGGCAGCGCGAACCCGCCGAAGGGCGCGATCACCTGCACCGGCGAGCCGTCCACCTCGCCGAAGGTGGTGCGCAGCGCCTCGTGACGGCGGACGATCTCGCCCAGGCTCCGCTCCAGCGCCGCCTGGTCCAGCGCACCTCCCAGCCGCCATGCGCCGGAGAGGTTGTAGGCGGTGCTCCCCTGCTCCAGCCGGTCGATGAACCAGAGCCGCTCCTGCGCGAAGGAGAGCGGCAGCGCCCCCGTGCGCTCGGCCGGCACCACCGGCGGCAGCACCGGCAGCCCCGCGCGGCGCACCTCCTCCACGCGCACCGCCAGCTCCGCCACCGTGGGTCCCTCGAAGAGCGCCCGCAGCGGCAGCTCCACGCCGAACAGCTCGCGGACCCGCGACACCACCCGCGTGGCCAGGAGCGAGTGCCCGCCCAGCTCGAAGAAGCTCTCCGTCACCCCCGCCCGCTCCAGCCGCAGCACCTCGGCCCAGATCCCCGCCAGCACCTCCTCGGCCGGGGTGCGCGGCGCCACGTACCGGCCTTCCGCCGACGCGAACTCCGGCGCCGGCAACGCCTTGCGGTCCAGCTTCCCGTTCGGGGTCAGCGGCAGCCGGTCCAGGGCGACGAACGCCGCCGGCACCATGTACTCCGGCAGGCTCCGCCGCACGTGCGCGCGCAGCGCGTCCGTCTCGACCTCGCCCACCACGTACGCCACCACCCGCGTCTCGCCCGCGTCCCCGCGCACCAGGACCGCGCACTCGCGCACGCCCTCGTGCTCCCGCAGCGCCGCCTCGATCTCGCCCAGCTCGACGCGGAAGCCGCGGATCTTCACCTGGAAGTCGGTGCGCCCCAGGAACTCCAGCGTCCCGTCCGCCCTCCAGCGGCCCAGGTCGCCGGTGCGGTACAGCCGCGCGCCGGCC
>DASSME010000046.1:0-6477 GCA_035689035.1 Longimicrobium sp.
GGCGGCGAGCGCGACCAGTTCGTGGTGGGTGTCGCCCGTCTCGAGGGGAAGCTGGTGAACCTGCTGGATCTCGCGGAGATGCTGCGCGAGCAGCCGGTGGGATCGTCGGGGTGAGAACGGCCAGCGGCTGCCGAGGTGCGAGGTGCGTTGGGCGAGACGAGGCTCCGATGCGTCGTCCAGGCGGTGTGGCGGACGCGGCGCCGCGCCCCCTCCGCTCGCTTGGGCTCGCACCTCCCCCGTACCGGGAGAGGTGGCTGGGAGAGCCCGGCGCGGGTGGACGAGGGCCGGCACGGCCGCGGCGGGCCCCGCCCCACCCCTCCCCGCGCTTCGCGGGGGAGGGGAGCACTGCGCGCGAACGGGAGGATCGGCACGGGAGCCGGCGTGCAGTCCGCGAAGGCGGACTTCGCGAGGTTCGAGCGGCGGGTTTCAACCCGCCGTAACCTGTTCCGCGCGGCAGGGACTTGCGTGAGGGATGCGCGCCCGGAGGGCCGGGACACCGCCGCGCGTGCGACGATGCGGCGGGATCGGCCGGGGGCGTGGCGCGGCGGGGGCCCGGCGCGGTTGGCAACGGCGGTATCGTTGCCTACCGCGCGCGCAGCCCGGCCCGGAGCGCAGCGGAGGGACACGCCCGGAACCCGCAGTCGAAGCAGTTCGCCAACCGCAGACCGCAGCAGAAGATGCAGGCCATGAGCAGGATCGTCCGCCACACGGATCACCGACACACGCCATGAGAAACGTACGGCAGGCGGCCGTGCCGCAGGTGCAGCTGGTCACCTTCAGGGTCGGCGGCGAGGAGTTCGGCCTGGACGTGTTCCAGGTGCACGAGATCCTGCGCTTCACCGAGCCCACCGTGATGCCCAAGGCGCCCGCCTTCGTGGAGGGCGTCCTGGACGTGCGCGGCACCCTGGTCCCCGTGGTGGACCTGCGCAAGCGCTTCGAGGTGCACGACCTGCGCTACGACGACGACACGCGCATCGTGCTGGTCGACTTCCAGGGCGAGCGGCTGGGCCTGGTGGTGGACGAGGTGAGCGAGGTGATGCGCGTCGCCGAGACGGCCGTGACGCCGCCGCCGCAGTACGTCCGGGGGCTGGCCGCCGAGTTCATCCGCGGGATCGTGCGGCTGGAGGGGCGGATGGTGGTGCTGCTGGACCTGGACCGCATCCTGAGCAGCCAGGAGCGGATGCAGCTCCTGTTCGCGGCGGGCGGCGGCGACGAGCCGGCGGGAAGCGGGGCGGCAAGGGGCGCGCGGGGATGACGATGGACGAGATGCTGGCCGCGTGGGAAGAGCGGTACGGCCGCATCGCCGGGCGGCTGGACGCGGGCGACGCGTCGCCGCAGGTGAAGGACGAGATCGTGGGGCTGTTCAAGGAGGCCGAGACCGCGATCGAGCAGATGACGGCCTTCAAGGAAACGATCCGCGAGCTGGTGCAGCGCTACAAGACGCTGGCCGGCGAGAAGCCGGCGGCGGCCCCCGCACGTGGCCGGTCGGTCGTCGCGGACCACATCGGCAGCTCGACCTACGTCGAGCGCGGGTGGAGCGCAATCGCCGGCGGCGACGCGAAGCGCGCGGTGAAGGAGCTGGAGCGCGCGCTGGAGCTGGCGCCCAACGACCCGCAGGCCGAGACGCTGCTGGGGTGGGCGCAGATGCTGCGCGGCCAGTACGACGACGCGCTGTTCACCTACTACAAGGTGCTGGCGAAGACGCCCGACAACCCGCTGGCCCGCGTGAACCTGGGCTACATCTGCCTGAAGAAGGGGATCTTCGGCGAGGCGATCGAGCACCTGTCCAAGGCGATCCGCCAGGAGCAGGACCGCAAGGCGAGCCTCTACGCCCATTTCTACATGGGCCTGGTCTACCTCGAGCGCGAGATGTACGACGACGCGCGCGCCTTCTTCCGCAAGACGCTGGAGCTGGGCCCCAACATGCTGGAGGCGTGGTACGAGATGGGCCGCGCCTTCTACCTGGAGCGCAACCACCGCGCCGCCGCCGAGGCGTGGCGGCAGGGGGTGGAGACCAACCGCTTCAGCGTGTGGGGCGAGCGCTGCGGCCTGGCGCTCAAGCAGCTGGAGAACGGCGGCCGCGTGGAGTTCGCGGAGCTGGAGAGCGCGGCCTGACCGCCGGGCTGCCCGCCGGACCGGAACAGCAGAAGCCTCGCAGTGATGCGAGGCTTCCGTGTTTTGCAGGGCGATGATGGGGCGTCACACAGACCCGAAATCACGCCGGTGGCGGCGGAGGCGAGCCGGGGCCGGCCGGCGGCGGGCCGGGAGGCGGAGGCGGCGCGGCGCCCGGCGGCACCACGGGGCCGGGGCCGCCGCCGAAACGAGGCCGCCACCGGCCGAAGCGGCGGAAAAGCCAGACGATCGCCGCGACGATCGCCAGCAGCGGGACCAGCCACCCCGACACGGCGATCAGCCCCGCGATGAAGCTGATGAAGTTGTCCCACGCCTCGCGGAACGCCTGCACGATCGGGTTGCCGCCCGGCCGCCCGCCGATCACCGGCGTGGGCTCGTGCAGCCTGACGGTGAGCGTGCTCAGCGACACGCGGCTGCGCAGGTAGCGCAGCCGCCCCTCGTACCGCTCGATCTCTTCGCGCACGCGGGCCAGCTCGCGCTCCACGGCCAGCACGTCCTCGAGCTTGCCGGTGCGGTTGGCGAGCAGCTCCACCAGCCGCTGCTCCAGCCGCCGCGCGTTGTTCATCCGCGCGGTCACGTCCACGTACTCCTCGCCCACGTCCTCGGTGCTGGTGGTGAGCGACTCGAGCTTGCCCAGCGGGCGCAGGCCGGCGATCGCCTGGTCCCACCGCGCGGCGGGGAGCTTCACCTCGAGCGAGGCTTCGCGCGCGTTGTCGCTGCCGCCCTGCATGCTGGTGTTGGCCACGTAGCCGCCCAGCTGCTGCGCCATCTGCTGCACCCGCGCGATCGCCGGCTCGAGCTTGCTCACCTGCAGCGTGGCCGTGCCCGTGCGGATGATCATCCGGGGCGGCGCCGAGTCGACGGCGGCGGGGTTGGAGGGCGGCTGCGCGCCCGGCGCGGTGCCCTGGTCCGCACCCGCCGCCTGCTGCCGCACCCCGGGGATCTCGGCCCTGGGCTCCTGGGGTGCGGCCGCGTCGGCGCTGGCGTCCCTCGAGTATTGCAGCCCCTGCTCGGTGGGTGCCTCGGCACGGTCTCCCCTCGCGCAGCCAGGGGCGAGCACGAGCGGGATGAGCAGGGCGATACGCGGCAGGTGGCGAGTCATGGTCCGGTGGTGGTGAGGGGCGGGCCGGCGGGCCGATGATGGAACGGGGCGACGGGGATCGATTCTGACGCGCTCAGCCGGCGCGGGAGCGGCCCGCCTGGCCGAGGCGGCGGATCGTCTCGCGAACGTCGTCCTCCGTCGTCCGCGGGTTGATGGTGCACAGGCGCAGCGCCGCGCGGCCGCGTAGCTCGGTGGTGCTCAGCATCGCCCACCCGCTGCGGGTGACCTCGGCCGTGATGGCGCGCTGGTGGGCGTCGAGCGCGGCGTCGCCGTCCATCCCCGCGGGGCGGTGGCGGAAGGTGACGATGCCGAGCTGCGCGGGCGTCAGGACCTCCCACTCGGGCGACGTCCGGAGCTCCTCCCCGGCGACCTCGGCCAGGTGGATCCCCCAGTCGATCGCCGCGCGGAAGGCGGCCATCCCGAAGGTCTGGATCGACAGCCACAGCTTGAGCGCGCGGAAGCCGCGGGTGAGCTGCACCCCCCAGTCGCGGAAGTTGACCTCTTCCACCGACCGGTCCGAGTCCCTGAGATACTCCGGGACCTCGCGAAAGGTGTCACGCAGTGCCCGCGCGTCGCGCACCAGGATGACCGCGCACTCGTAGGGCTGGAAGAGCCACTTGTGCGGGTCCATCGACAGCGAGTCCGCCTCGCCGAGCCCGGCCAGCAGCGCCCGCCCCCGGTCGGTGAGTGCCGCCGCGGCGCCGTACGCGCCGTCCACGTGCAGCCACGCGCCCGCCCGGCGGCAGATCGACGCGATCTCCGCCAGCGGATCGACCGCGCCGGTGTTGGTGGTCCCCGCGCTGGCGACCACGGCGAAGGGGACGAGGCCGGCGCGCGCATCCTCGTCCATCGCCCGCTCCAGCGCGCCCACGTCCATACGGAATTCGTCATCCGATGGGAGGAGGCGCAGCCGCTCGGGCGCGAAGCCCAGCACCCGCACGCCGCGGGCGATGGATGAATGCACCTGGTCGCCGGCGTAGATCACCGCGCGCGAGAAGTCGCCGCGGCCGAAGCGGCGGTCGCGCGCCACGGCCAGCGCGGTGAGGTTGGCCATCGACCCGCCGCTGACGAACGCGCCCCCGCCGCCCACGGGGAGCCCGCACGCCGCGCAGAGCCAGTCCACCGTCACCAGCTCCACCTGCGCCGCGCCGCTGGCCGTGGCCCACGCGCCGTTGAACGGGTTGAACCCCGCGGCCAGCGCGTCGGCCATCGCCCCCACGAAGTTGCTGGGGCCGGGGACGTAGGCGAAGAAGCGGGGATGGTCGTTGTGCGACATCGGCCCCAGCACGTCGTTCGCCGTCCGCTCCAGCGCCGCCCGCCAGCCGGCGCCCCGCTCCGGCGCCGGCTCGCGCAGCCGCGCCTCGAGCGCCGCCCGGCCCTCCACGCCGTGCGCCGGCGCGTCGTGCAGCCCGGCGAAGTGCTCCACGACCAGGTCCACCACGCGGTAGCCCATCGCGCGCATCTCGTCGGGGGAAAGCTCCAGCAGGCGGGGATCGGGCGGCGGCGTCTCGGACATCCGGGGGATCGGCTTGGGGCGATGGAACGGGCGACGGGGGAAGATACGCCCGCGCGGCGCTTCATCAACCGCGGACGCGGGATGCATCCGGCGCGGGCACGGGCGTTGCGACCCCGCGGCGCGTCCGCCACATCCCACAGCCAGACGGAGCACGACTTTGGCAACCGACCGCGAGCCGCCGTTCGAGGGCGGATCCCAGCCCGTGCCGCAGGTGAAGGACCCCGTTCCGCCCAGCCGCCCCAGCCCGCGCGCGGGGCTGATGCTGGCCGTGGTCGTCCTCTTCCTGCTGGCGGGCGCCGTCTTCGTTTTCGAGCTGTTCAAAGGGTGAGCCCGGGGCGCTCCGTTCGGTGCCATCGAACGGACAAGTCACCATCCTGACGCAACTTATCCCCCCTCGTGCGCCGCGGGGCCGAGGTGGGCGGGGGGAGCGGACGCATCGCTCCACCGCTTGTCCGCCGCCCGTCCACGCGGCTACATTTGGGCATGCTCGCCCCATCTGCCGCGCCCCGCCGCTGGATCTTTCCCGGTCCCCCGGACCTGGCCCGAGTCGAACGACTGAGCGCCGAGCTGCGCCTGCCGCCCGCCCTCTGCCGGCTGCTGGTGCAGCGCGGCTACGGCGAGCCCGCCGCCGTGCGCGACTTCCTGCGCCCGCACCCCGGCCAGATCCACGCGCCGCTGGGGCTGGCGGGGATGGACGCCGCCGTCGAGCGGATCGTGCGCGCCGTCCGCGCGGGAGAGACGATCCTGGTGCACGGCGACTACGACGTGGACGGGATCTGCTCCACCGCCCTCTTCGTCCGCGCGCTGAAGATGATGGGGGCGAAGGCCGTCCCCTTCGTTCCGCACCGGCTGGAGGACGGGTACGACCTGTCGGACGCGGGGCTCCGCGCCGCGCGGAAGGCGGGGGCCACGCTGATCCTGACCGGCGACTGCGGCATCGTGGCGCACGAGGCGGTGGACCGGGCGCGGGCGGCGGGGATCGACGTGGTCGTGACCGACCACCACACCCCGGGGCCCACGCTCCCCAACGCGGCGGCCGTGGTCAACCCCAACCGGCACGACTGCGGCTATCCGGACAAGTCGCTGGCCGGCGTGGGCGTGGCGTTCAAGGTGTGCTGCGCCGTTGCCGACGCGCTCGGCTTTCCCGCCGAAAAGCTGCACGCCTTCCTGGACCTGGTCGCCGTCGCCACCATCGCCGACCTGGCGCCGCTCACGGGCGAGAACCGCGCGCTGGTGCGCTGGGGCCTCAAGATCCTGCCGCAGACCCCCAACCCCGGCCTGCGCGCGCTGATCCGCGTGACCGGGCTGCAGGGGCGCGAGGACATCAGCGCGTCGCAGGTCGGCTACGTGCTGGCGCCGCGCATCAACGCCGTGGGGCGGATGGGCGAGGCGTTGCGCGGCGTGCGCCTGCTGCTGACCGACGATCCGCGCGAGGCCGAGACGATCGCGGCGGAGCTGGAATCCGAGAACCGCTGGCGCCAGACGGTGGACGGGCAGACGCTGAAGGAGGCGATGGAGGCGCTGGAGCGCTCCTTCGACCCCGAGCGCGATTACGGGCTGGTGCTGGCGCACGACGGCTGGCACCCGGGGGTGATCGGGATCGTGGCCAGCCGGGTGGTGGAGCGCGTGCACCGCCCCACCGTGCTGATCGCGCTGAACGGGAACGAGGATGGGAAGGGGAGCGCGCGCTCGATCGGCGGGTTCCACCTGTACGAGGCGATCCGCG
>DASSME010000047.1:0-3553 GCA_035689035.1 Longimicrobium sp.
CCGGCGCCGCAGCGCGCGTTCGATGCCGCGGAGCGGCGCCTGCTCACGGCCGGACGCGGTGATGCGGCGTGGTTGTGCGATGCCGCTCTCCTGGCCGAGGCGCTCTGGAACGAGGCGCTGCGCAGCGGCGCGCACCTCGCGCAGCAGGCGGTGCGGGAGAGCTACCGGAAGGACCCCGATGCGCCTGGCAGCGTGGAACTGTTCATGAGCCAGGAGATGAACTTTGCCGCTTCGTCGCCGCAGCGAGTCGCGGCGATGGCCGAGCGCGTGCTGACCGCGGCCGAGCGGCTGGCGGAACTCTCGCGGCAGCAGGCGAGAGGGGTTCCCGGCAACGAGTTCGCCACCACCGCGGTCGTCCGGGAGCTGTACACGCTGGCATGGGCGGCCGTCCTGCTCAACGCCGCGCACGTCACCCGGCGGCTGGGCGTCTTCGCCCCCGGCGACACGACCGAGGTGGGCGCCGCGGTGGGACGGCGTGCCGCGGCCCTGCTCCAGGAGCCGCTGCCCGGCGGCAACCCGTTCTCGCCCGAAGCGGCCGCTACCGTGGACCGCCTCCTTTCGCTCACCGAGATGGTGTGGCGCACCATTGGGGTAGCGGAGCGCGCCGAGGCGGCGGCGCTGCGGCAGGCGCAACTTGCCCTGGCCCTGAAGTCGGCCGACGCGCCGGGGGAGCGGTTGGGGGCCCTGCTCGACGCGCTGGGGCCCACCTTGATCCGGCCGGGCTTGCATGGCCTGCTCGCCCGCGTGATCGTGGCCAGCGTGCCGGACATCGCCCAGTCGCGACGCGCGGGGTACGCGCGCCATGCCGCAGAACTGGCCGCCGACCCCGCACTCGGGGCGGTAGTACACGCGGATTTCGCGCTCTACGCGCTCCTGCTGGGGCACGCCGCGTCGAAAACCGTGAACCCACTGGTCACCACCCTGATGCGGCCCGACTACGACGGCCGAAGCCACCTCGCCCGGCTGCTGGACGAAACACCGCCCACACAACTGGACGATGTGTTCCTGATCTGCCTGAATGCCACTGGCGCGGCCGCGCCCCCGGAGCTCCGCGCGTCGGTGGACGCGTTGCTGCGGGAAAGCCTTGCGCGGGTGCCCGAAGGCACCGGCCGCTCCCTGCTGCAGGCCATGCTCGAGCTGAACGAGGTAGAGCGCTCGCACGCGGAAGGTTTCACCGCACCCGCCACCGAGCGGGTGCTCGGCATCGTGGCCGGACTGCACGACAGCTGGGTGTACCCGTGGGCGCTCAGTCAGCTGCTGCGGGCCGGTGCGCCCGACGCGGAACTCCTGCGCGAGGCGGTGCGCCAGTTGGAGCGAGACGACCGGGACGAAGGCTTCTCCACCTATTACACGCTGGCGGAGCTGTTGTCACGAGAACAACTCGCGCATAGGCTTACCCCCGCCGAACGCGACGCGGTGGGGGAGTACCTGCGGCGCCTGGTGCACCTCTGGGAGGCGAAGGCCTCCGTGGCCGCGACCCTCTCCGTGTATCGCTATCTTTCCCGGTGGGACGCCCAGGGTGCCGAACGGTACCGCGAGCGGCTGGAGCACTGGGAACAGGAGCAGGTGAAGGAAGACCACCAGCTGCGCTTCCCCGAGATGGCACGGAGCGGCCGGTGGTTCATGATCTTCCGCGACTGCGTGTTACGCATGACCTACTGGGGCATCCCCTTGGATTCCGGCGATCTTTACCCGCGGCTGACGGTGGACCCGGAGGCACACGAGGCCCTGATGAACGAGTGGGTCAACGCGGGGGCACAGGTTTCGGCGTTCCTCCCCTGGCACACCGATGAGATCGTCTCCACCGATTTCGTGGTGCTGGGCTCGTATCTGTTCGGTCCCACGCTGGGTGCCGATTCGCATTGGGACGCCGACCGCGCACGCTTCAACCAGGAGGCCCGCGCCACACTCTCCCGGCTCTTTGCCTGCATGACGACGCTTCCCGCGGTTCCGGTGTCGGTCAAGGAGTTCCTGCGCGACTACAACGGCCGGTTCCAGGGGGAGTTCCTTGCGCCGGCGGGCGAAGTGGCGCGGCTACCGGCCTGAACGGGCGCACCCGGCCGACCTGTTCTCCCGAAGCTGGCCGGGCTCCGCGACCGGGCGGAGTTCCAGCCCGCGCGAGGGGCTGCCGCTGGCTTGGCACAGGTCCGTTTGCACCCGCGGCGGCTCACACCCTCTCCATCCTTCATGCACTCGATCCCCGTCACCTTTCCCGGCGCGGCCGGGCACACGCTCAGCGGCCGCCTGGAGATGCCGCCCGACGGCGAGGCGGTGGGCGGCGCGGTGATCGCGCACTGCTTCACCTGCAGCAGCACGCTCACCGCCGTCGTCCAGGTCGCCCGCGCGCTGGCACGCGAGAAGCTGGCGGTGCTGCGCTTCGACTTCACCGGCCTGGGCGAGAGCGAGGGCGAGTTCGTGCAGCACCACTTCAGCGCCTGCGTCGCGGACCTCGCCAGCGCGGCGGAGTTCATGGAGCGGCGCGGCTTCCCCGTGCGCCTGCTGGTGGGCCACTCGCTGGGGGGAACCGCCGCGCTGGCCGCCGCGTCGCGGATCCCGTCGCTGGCGGCGGTCGCCACCATCGCCTCGCCCTTCGACCCCTGGCACGCGGCGAAGATGTTCGGCGACTCGCTGGCCGAGATCGAGGCGACCGGCGAGGCGCGGGTGGAGCTGGGCGGGCGGCCGTTCCGGGTCACGCGCGAATTGCTCGACGACCTGCGCGGCACGCGGATGGAGGAGGCGATCCACGGGCTGCGCACGCCGCTGCTGATCCTGCATTCGCCGGTCGACGCCACGGTGGGGATCGACAACGCCACCAAGATCTGGATCGCCGCGCGCCACCCCAAGAGCTTCGTCTCGCTGGACGACGCCGACCACCTGCTGAGCCGCAAGGAAGACGCGATGTACGCCGGCCGGGTGATCGCCGCGTGGGCCAGCCGCTGGATCCCCGATCCGCCCGAGCCCACCGTGGCCGAGCTGGCGGTGGCGGGCACGGTGGTGACGGTGACGCCCGGCGATTCGTTCCGCACCGAGGTGGCCACCGGCCGCCACGTGTGGGTGACCGACGAGCCGGTGGCCGTGGGCGGCGCCGACGCCGGCCCCTCGCCGTACGACCTGCTGGTCTCCGCGCTGGGGGCGTGCACGGGGATGACGCTGCACGCCTATGCGGAACGGAAGGGGTGGCCGCTGGAGGAGGTGACGGTGCGGCTCAGCCACGGCAAGGTCCACGGCCTGGACCAGGCCACCTGCGCCGACCGCGAGCCGCGCGTGGACCGCATCGAGCGCGAGCTGAAGATCGAAGGCGACGCGCTCACCGCCGAGCAGCGCGCCCGCCTGCTCGAGATCGCCGACCGCTGCCCCGTGCACCGCACCCTGAGCGCCGGCGTCTTCGTCGAGACGAAGCTGGTGGACGGCGACGGAACCCTTTCATCCCTCGACCCCGCGGCGTGACGGAGCGCCTGGACCGCGGTCACACGGAGCAGCGGAGAAGACCGGAGCAGCGGAGAACTGCGAGGCGTGACGCAGTTCTCCGCTGCTCCGTTGCCCTCCGCTCCTC